>JAOPUT010000240.1 GCA_025963385.1 Mycobacterium sp. | reverse complement strand
CCAAGGAGGTCAACGGACTGCTCGATCAGGCGCTTGGCACCGGCGACACCGCCACCTACGTGAAGGCAGGCGATCTCTACGGCCAGACCGGCTGCTTCCTGAACCTGTCCTACAACAAGGACTGGGTGGTCGCGCAGAAGTGGCTCACCGGCGTGCCCGAGAGTCAGAACATCGGCGCCAACGAGCTGAACTTCTCGTTGCTCGGCATCGCGGGGTGACGGTACGGAGGGCAGGACCGAAGCGATCAGGGAGATGACGGCAGACCCCTCGACCCCCTCACTGTCGCGGCTCGTCTACTCCACGGTGCGGGAGAGGATCATCCTCGGCCAGTATCCGGAGGGCAGCAGACTCCCCGAACAACGCATCGGGGAGGAGTTGAACGTCTCCCGCGTCCCCCTGCGGGAGGCGGTGCCGTGGCTCGAGCGGGACGGCTTCGTGCACTCCCGTCCGCGACGTGGGGCCGTGGTGGTCGACTGGGATGCCAAGGCCATCGACGACCTGTTCGACGTGCGGCTGTCGCTCGAGGTGGGGGCGGCCCGCTACGCGGCGCGGCAGGTGTCGCTCGGCGGGCCGATGGAGACGTTGAACCACGCGTTGGCCGAGGCGCAGCGGACGGTGGCCGGAGGTGACCCGTACGCGATCGCCAGGACCAGCACCGCGTTTCACGAGGCCGTGATCGAGACGGCGTCGAACGAACTGATGGTCAGGTTGATGCAGTCGATCTCCGGCCGCATCACCTGGCTGTTCTTCCTCACCAGCGGGCTGCCCGCCGACGAGGCGTTCCACGATCACGTGCTGCTGCGCGACGCCATCGCCTCCGGTAACGAGCGGGTCGCCGAGTCGGTGGCCTACGCCCACATCGAGCGGGACCGGCAGCCGACGTTCGAGGCGATGCGGGCCAGGATGGCCTAGGAGGCCTGGGCCGGATAGTCCGGAAGGCCGACGCGGTCGGCGGTGCCCATGGACCGCCCGAAGAGCAAGTTCACGGCGGCTCGGCCCGGAGGGCTGGCGACGACGCGTGCGGCCGCGTGTATTGCCCGAATACCGTTGTCCGTGCGAGGGTTTGCTCGACGAAGCATGCCGGGTCCCACACGCTGGGTGGCCTCGACGAAGGGGCGCATGACGGTCTCGTAGCGGGCCAGCGAGGATCGGTGGTCGGCGGCGCGCGACAGTTCCCCTGCCAGCACGTAGGCGCCGATGAGGGCCAGGCTGGTCCCCGCACCGCCGAAGGTCGCGTTGCAGAACGCGGCGTCGCCGAGCAGCGTGACGCGGCCACGGCTCCACCGTGGGACGCGCACCTGGCCGACGGCGTCGAAGTACATCGGCGCGTCGTCGAGCTCGGCGAGGATGCGGGGGGCGGGTCCGCCGAGATCGGCGAACGTCCGCCGCAGAATGGTGACCTGGTCGCTGCGGCTCAGCGTCTCGAGGCCGCGCACGTCGGACATGAACGTCAGCATGGCGCGAGTGGTTCCGCGGTTGTCGGGGCGCAGGTGTACGCCGCGGGAACCGTTGGCGTGCATCCAGTTCCACCACTGGTCGTCGGTCTCGCGACGCGGCATGGTGAGGTAGGCGAAGTGCATGCCCAACTCAGCCACCTCGGCGGGCACGACGAAGTCGCGCGTCTTCGAGCGGAGTCCCTCGGCGATGACGACCAGGTCGGCGTCGATCGTCGTCCCTTCGCCGGTCGTGGCGGTGACGTAGTCACCGTGATCGGTCAGGTCGGCGATCCTGGTGTCGAAGCGGTATTCGACGGTGTCGCAGGTGCGTTCGTACAGAATGCGCGACAGCTCGCCTCGTAGGATCTCCAATTCCGCTGTGGGACCGTCGTTCTGACCGGTTTCGTCGACGGGGAACGACGCGGCCGCCGAACCGTCGGCCCTGACGAAGCGCATACCGACCTCGCCGGTGTTGGCGCGCCGGATCTCGTCGTCGATCCCCATCCGGCGGGCGACCTCGCGCGCGAGGCCGCGCACGTCGACGTTCTGACCCTCGTCGCGCAGACGGGGGAAGCGCTCGACGACGGTGGTCCGCCATCCCCGCGCGGTGAGTTGGTGAGCCAGGGCAGGCCCGGCGACGCCTGCCCCCGAGATGAGCGCGTGCGGTGTGGTCAAGGGTTCCTCTCGAGTGATGGCCAGATTACCGGCGGATGGGGCTCAACTCCACCGACATGGCTGCCCTGCGGCGGCCTCCCGCATCCTGCGGAAGTGTGTAACCGCGGCTCAATGGGTAGCCGGGGCCAATGCGAAGACCAGCGGCCGTCGTCGTCGCGGTGGTCGCCGCACTGATGGTGGTGTCGTGCTCACCGGCTCAGCGCGTCGACCTCGGCCAGGGCTCCGGCAACCTGATCGCCGCCATCGCAGGCGAACCCGACCAACTCGACCCGCAGAAGACCAGTGCCTACTTCTCGTTCGAGGTGCTGGAGAACGTGTTCGACACCCTCGTCGAACCCGACGCGAACCTCGAGATGCGGCCCGCCCTCGCCGAGTCGTGGACGGTGTCACCTGAGCAGCTCACGTGGACCTTCCGCCTACGCAAGGGCGTCACCTTCCAGGACGGCAGCCCGTTCACCGCCGACGACGTCGTGTACTCCTACCGGCGCATCATCGACGGCAAGCTGGCCAACGTCGACAAGTTCAGCGCCGTCACCGACGTGAGCGCACCCGATCCCGGCACCGTCGTCATCAGGGTGAAGCACCCCACGCCCAACCTGCTGACCAACATCGGCGGCTTCAAGGGCATGGCGATCGTGTCGCGCAAGAACGTCGAGAGCGGCCAGATCGCCACCCATCCCATCGGTACCGGCCCGTTCGCGTTCGTCTCGCAGAAGAGCGGCGATTCGATCGTCCTGAAGGCCAATCCCGGCTACTGGGGCGGTGCTCCGAAGGTCCCTGGGGTGACCTTCGAGTTCATCACGGAACCGTCGACCGCCCTTTCGGCGTTGCAGGCCGGTGAGATCGACTGGACCGATTCCATACCGACACAGCGTATCTCGCAACTCAAGGGTGATGACTCCCTGAAGCTCGCGGTCACGCCGAGCAACGACTACTGGTACCTCGCGCTCAACGAGTCCCGCGCGCCATGGAACGACCCGCGGGTTCGGCAGGCCATCGCCTACGGCATCGACCGTAAGTCCATCGTGCAGGCCACCAGCTACGGCAGCGCCACCGCCAACCAGTTGGCCATCCCCGAGGGCAACCCCTGGTACACGCCGTACGACAGGTACCGATACGACACCGACGAAGCCAAGCGGCTGCTCGACGAGGCAGGTGCCCATCCGGACAAGATGGACATGCTGGTCACCAGCGAGTACCCGGAGACCGTCACCGCCGCGCAGGTGATCGCCGACAACCTTGCGCCCCTTGGCATCACGGTGAACATTCGGACGGTCGACTTCGCCACCTGGCTCGACGAGCAGAACTCCGGCCACTTCGACATGTTGATGATGGGCTGGCTGGGCAACATCGATCCCGATGACTTCTACTACGCCCAGCATCACACCGGCGGCACGAGCAACGCCCAGAAGTTCTCCAACCCCGAGGTCGACCGGCTGCTGGACGCCGGCCGGGTGGAAACCAATCGACAAGTGCGCCAACAGGACTACGCCAAGGCCGCGACGATCATCGCCGACCAGGTCAGCTATCTCTACCTGTACAACCCGTCGGTGATCCAGGCATGGACGACCAGGTTGTCAGGCTACGAAGCGCGCAGGGACGGTGCGGTGCGGTTCCGGACCGCCAGCCTGACCGGGAGCGGTGAGCAGTGAACCATCCCGTCCTGCGGTTTCTGGCCCGTCGAGTCGCGTACTCGCTGGTGGTGATGCTCGGCGTGCTGGTCGTGGTGTTCGCTCTCGTCCAGCTGGTGCCCGGTGACCCGGTGCGCATTGCGCTCGGCACCCGCTACACACCCGAGGCGTACGACGCCCTGCGTGCGGCAAGCGGTTTGGACCGCCCCCTTTTCGTGCAGTTCTTCAGCTACATCGGCTCGGCCTTGACCGGTGATCTGGGGGTCAGCTTCCGCAATGGCGATCCGGTCGCCGGGATCCTTGTCGACCGTCTGCCCGCCACCGTCTCCCTGGCCGCCGTCGGGATCGTGATCGCGCTGCTGATCGCCCTGCCCGCGGGAATCTGGTCGGCGCTGCACGAAGGCAAGGTCAGCGACGCCATCGTCAGGGTCACCAGCCAGTTCGGCGTCTCGATACCCGATTTCTGGATGGGTATCCTGCTGATCGCCCTGTTCTCCACCACGCTCGGCTGGCTACCCACGTCGGGGTACCGGCCGCTGCTGTCGGATCCCGGCGGCTGGCTGAGCCACCTCGTCCTGCCCGGACTCACGGTCGGCCTCGTCGCAGCCGCCATCCTGACGCGTTACGTCCGTTCGGCCGTACTCGAGGTCGCCGCAATGGGTTACGTGCGCACCGCGCGCTCCAAGGGATTGTCGCCACGGGTGGTCACGCTGCGTCACACCGTGCGCAACGCGCTGGTACCGATCCTGACCATCACGGGCATCCAGCTCGCCACCATCCTCGGCGGCGTCATCGTCGTCGAGGTCGTGTTCGCCTGGCCGGGGCTCGGCAGGCTGGTCTACAACTCCGTTGCAGCTCGCGACTATCCGGTGATCCAGGGCGCGGTACTGCTGATCGCGGTGCTCTTCCTGGTCATCAACCTCATCGTGGACGTCCTGTACGCGGTGGTCGACCCGAGGATCCGGCTGTCATGACCGAGACCGAGACGGACACCGGCCGGGTGGGCGCGCTGCGACTCCTGGCGGGCAACCCGGTGACGGTCGCGAGCGCGACCATTCTGGCCGCCGTGCTCGTCATCGCCGTCGGCGCGAAATGGATTGCGCCGTATGGCATCAACGACGTCGACGTGCCGAGCGCGCTGCGCGGACCCAGCGGTGGGCACTGGTTCGGCACCGACGAGCTCGGCCGCGACGTGCTGTCGCGGGTGCTGGTCGCCATCCAGGCCTCGATGCAGGTCGCCGTGGTCAGTGTGGCGTTCGCCGTCGTCGTCGGCGTCACCATCGGCGTCGTCGCCGGGTACCGCGGCGGTTGGCTGGACACCGTGTTCATGCGCGTGGTCGACGTCATGTTCGCGTTCCCCGTGCTGCTGCTGGCGTTGGCGATCGTCGCGATCCTCGGGCCCGGCGTCACCACGACGATGCTCGCGATCGGGGTGGTCTACACGCCGATCTTCGCCCGCGTGGCCCGCGCCAGCACGCTCGGGGTCAGGGTCGAACCGTTCGTCCAGGTGTCCCGCACCATGGGCACCGGGCACGCCTACATCCTGCTGCGGCACGTGCTGCCCAACATCGCCGGGCCGCTGATCGTGCAGACGTCGCTGTCGCTGGCCTTCGCGATTCTCTCCGAGGCTGCCCTTTCGTTCCTCGGTCTCGGCATCCAGCCGCCCGAACCGTCACTCGGCCGCATGATCTTCGACTCGCAGGGCTTCGTCACCCTGGCGTGGTGGATGGCGGTCTTCCCTGGCGCGGCGATCTTCGTGATCGTGCTCGCGTTCAACCTCGTCGGCGACGGACTGCGCGACGTGCTCGATCCCAAACAGCGCACGATGGCCGAAGCGCGGAGGAAACAGTGACCGCCCCCGTCTTGAAGGTGACCGACCTGCAGGTGGGGATCGGCAACCGGCCGATCGTCCGCGGGGTCTCGCTGGCGGTCCAGCGTGACCAGACGCTCGGCATCGTCGGCGAGTCCGGATCGGGAAAGTCGATGACGGTGCTCGCGGCCACCGGGCTGCTCGACGCACCGGGTGCGGTGGTCACCGGCTCGAGTACCCTTGCCGGTCAAGGCAATTCGATCGAGCTCGTCGGCGCCTCGCCACGGACCTTGCGCACCGTTCACGGTGGCCGGATCGGCTTCGTCTTCCAGGACCCAGGCACGTCGTTGAACCCGCTGCTGACCCTCGAGCGGCAGATCACGGAATCACTCGAGGCGCACCGCCACCCGACCCGTCGCGAGGCGGGCGCCCGGGCACTGGAGCTCCTCGAAGCGGTCGGCCTGCCGAATCCCGAGGCCAGGCTGCGGTCGTACCCGCATCAGCTCTCCGGCGGACAGAAGCAGCGGGTGATGATCGCCATCGCGCTGGCCTGCGACCCGGAACTGCTCATCGCCGACGAGCCGACCACCTCACTCGACGTCACCACGCAGGCCCAGATCATCGAGCTGGTGCGCACGCTGCAGCACGACTTCGGGACGGCGGTGGTGTGGATCAGTCACGACCTCGGTGTCATCGGACAGGTCGCCGACGACGTCACCGTGCTGCACGACGGCGACGTCGTGGAGCAGGCGCCGATCCTCGACGTCTTCGACCGCCCGCAGCAGGACTACACCCGGCAGCTTCTCGAGGCGCGACCGCTGGTGGGGTCGGGTGGCCCGACGCCCGTCGCCGACGACGCGCCCGTGCTGCTCGAGGTGTCCGATCTCGACGTCCGGTTCCCCGTCACGACCCCGACGGGCCGGTCGATCATTCACGCGGTGAAGGACGTGTCGTTCCGCATCCGCCGAGGGTCGACGCTGGGGCTCGTCGGAGAATCGGGCTCAGGCAAGTCGACCGTCGCCGCCGCGCTGACCGGGTTGGTCCGGCCCGACGGGGGATCGGTGACGCTGGACGGCACCGACGTGCTGTCGGTGGGGCGGCGCGCAGAGAAGTCCCTGCGACGGCGGATCGGCCTGGTCCTTCAGGACCCGTTCGCGTCGCTGAACCCCCGCATGCAGATCGGAGTGTCGGTGGGGGAGCCACTCGTCGTGCACGGTTTGGCCAAGGGACGGGCGAAGCGCCAGGCGCGAGTCGGCGAGCTGCTCGACCTCGTCGGCCTGCCGACGTCCTTCGCGACGCGGTATCCGCACGAGCTCTCCGGCGGGCAGCGGCAGCGGGTCAGCATCGCCAGGGCCCTCGGTCTGGAGCCCGAGCTGCTGATCCTGGACGAGGCCACCGCGTCGCTCGACGTGTCGGTGCAGGCGCAGATTCTCGAGTTGCTCGCCGATCTCCAGGATCGACTCGGCCTGACGTTCCTCTTCATCGGTCACGACCTCGCGGTGATCCAGCAGGTCAGTCACGAGGTGCTCGTCATGCGCACCGGCGAAGCCGTCGAATACGGTCCGGCGGCCGAGCTTTTCAGCTCACCGCAGAACGACTACACCCGTGACTTGCTGGCAGCCGTGCCACCTGCGCGTCCGCGGGTGGATCGGGTGTAACGAATTCGCCGATTGGCCGATGTCCTTGGTGAGTGACGGTGAGTGACACTGTGAGGCCGCTGGTCCTACACCGGTGTCGGGGGAGATATCGAAGGAGTCGCTGCACGATGGGTGCACCGTTGGAGATTTGCCGTAGACGAACCGTCTGTGCCGTTCTGGCGTCCGGAGTGGTCATCTCCCTGACCGCACTGACCGGTGGGATCGCCCCCGCCTTCGCCGAACCGGGCACCGAACCCGGCGTGCCCGTGACCACCGTCGTGCCGCAGCCGCCCGTGGCGGCGACGCAGGTGCCGGTCGAGCAGCCCACCGCGGCTCAGGCCCCGACGCCCGCCGCGCCGAAGACGGTCGAGGCCCCACCCGTCGTCGAGACCCCGGTCCAGCCGACCGTCGTCGAGGCGCCGCCGGAGACCCGGGCGCCCGAGCCCGAGCCCGTCAGCACGCCGACCCGCCAGGCCCCGCCGTCCTCGGCGCCCAGCTCGGCACCACCGGTGACGACGGCGACGAAGAGCCCCACGACGTCCACCCCCGAGACGACGAGTAGCGCAGCGCCCACGTCACCGTCGGTGGCGCCGCGCGAGCTGGCTCCGCCGTCCTCGAGTGCGAGCGAGTCAACGGCCAGCAGCTCGGCGTCGGCCAGCACGTCGGCCGAGTCCTCGCCATCGTCCAGGTCCGCCGAGACCCCTTCTGAGGCCACGCCTTCGGCCACGCCTTCGTCCTCGTCCACGTCTCCGGCGACGTCCGAGTCGGCCAGCAACGCCAGCGAGAGCTCGGCCACCTCGACCTCGTCTGCCACGTCGGCCACCTCGACCACGTCGAGCACCAAGCTGGCAGGGGTGATCGAGAAGGTCGCCCCGCAGACGCTGGTGGCCCCCGAGGAGGACGTCCAGACGGCGCTGGCCGCCAAGGTCGTCGAAGAGAAGCCCGTCGAGGCGCCCAAGCAGGAGATCGCGGACATCTCGCGCGTCATCGATCTGCCGAACCGCGACCGCGGTCAGCAGAACGACAGGGATGGACGGCACGGCGACGATCAGGTCCAACTGGCCGGCGGCTGGGACCGCAACGTGCGCCAGTGGCGTCCGGACTGGGTCCAGTACGACGAGTACTACCGCCCGGTGCTGAGCAACCCGTACCGCGATCCGGTGCGGATCGTCTACGTCTACCAGAACGCGCCACGCGTGGTGTGGATCCCGCCGCTGGCGAGGGTCGTGCTGGAGGTCGCGCAGTACGCGGCGTACAGCTTCACCGCGGTGGTCACCAACACCATCAACCAGGCGGTCAACGTCGCGGTGGGTAGCTTCTTCGGAGGCGGCTACTTCCCAGGTGTCGGGCTGCCCCTGCCGCCGCCTCCGCCGCCGCTGGTGAACTACTCGAACGTGCCGGTACAGGTGCGGTACCCCGATGCCACATACCAGCCCTTCCGCGTCAACAAGATCGTCGACGTGGGCCCCGACGCGCAGTTCGGGGAGCAGAAGGTGCTGCTCGACGGTGTCACCCCCGCGTGGGGCCAATGGAAGCAAACCCCTTCCGGCGAACGCAGTTTCGAGGTGCACAAGACCCAGCAGTTCCCGGGCCTCGACGACCCGCAGCCAGGGCCACTGCCCGGTGACTACCAGCTGACGCTCGCGTCGGATCAGTCGCCGGCAGGCATGAACAACAGAGACGTGTACCTGATCGCGGTGGCGATCGCATGCGGCGCTCTGAGCATCGGCGCCGTGATCCTCGCCGTCCTCATGGGCCGTCGGCGGCGTTCACAGCACTAGGCACGGCATCGAAATAGCGCTGGCGGTCGTGAATTACGCGAATTCACGACCGCCAGCGCTATTTCGATGCGGGGACGCTACGGGGTGACGGGCCAGTCCCAGACGGACATGTCGCCGCGCGGGTAGTTCATGCAGACGTCGGTGGCCTTGGCCGCGACGCCCTTGTTGTTGAAGAACAGCTTGGCCCAGTTGCCCCAGTGGGTCGCCACGTTCTCGTAGTAGACGTTGGTGGCGGTGTCCTCGGAGTACTGCCTGCGGGCGACGGCATCCAGGGAGAAGA
>JAOPUT010000200.1 GCA_025963385.1 Mycobacterium sp. | reverse complement strand
TGGTCGTGGTCCTGATGGCTCTTGCCGTCTACGCGGTGGTGTCTCGGGCGCTCTACGACGACATCGACAACCAGCTGCAGATCCGTGCGCGGCTGTTGATCGAGAGCGGGCTGTTGGCGGTCGATCCCGGCAAGGCGATCGAGGGCACGGCCTATTCCGACGTCAACGCCATGTTCGTGATGCCGGGTCGCTCCATCTACACCGCCAACCAGGAAGGCGAGACGCTTCCGCTGGGGGAACCCGAGAAGGAAGTCATCGAGGGCACGCTGCGAATGTCGTTGCGCACCGTGAACTTTCAGCGAGTACTGGCCGTGCACCTGCCCAGCGGCGACTCCCTGCTGATCTCCAAGAGCCTGGGTCCGACGGCCCAGGTGATCAAACGGCTCGGCACCATCCTGCTGATCGTCGGCGGCCTGGGCATGGCGGTCGCCGCGATCGCGGGCGGCACCGTCGCACGCACCGGGCTCAGACCCGTGGCCCGGCTGACCGATGCCGCCGAGCGCGTGGCCAGAACCGACGACCTGCGCCCCATCCCCGTTCACGGCAGCGACGAGCTCGCCAGGCTCACCGAGGCCTTCAACATGATGCTGCGAGCGTTGACCGAGTCGCGGGAACGCCAAGCGCGGCTCGTCACCGACGCGGGCCACGAACTGCGCACCCCGCTGACCTCGCTGCGGACCAACGTCGAACTCCTGATGGCGTCGATGGCGCCTGGCGCGCCGAACATCCCCCAGGAGGAGATGGCAGGCCTGCGCACCGACGTCATCGCGCAGATCGAGGAACTGTCCACCCTCGTGGGCGACCTGGTGGACCTCACCAGGGACGACGCGGGTGTCGCGATCCACGAGCCGGTCGACCTGTCCGAGGTCGTCGACCGCAGCCTCGAACGAGTTCGCAGGCGCCGCAACGACATCGAGTTCGACGTGCAGACGATCAGGTGGCAGGTATACGGCGACGAGGCCGGCCTGTCGCGGGCCGTGCTGAATCTTCTGGACAACGCGGCGAAGTGGAGCCCGCCCGGCGGCCGGGTGTGGGTCCGGATGGCGCAGGTCGATCCGACGTACGCGGAGCTGGTCGTGTCCGACCACGGCCCTGGCATCCCGCCGGGTGAGCGCGATCTGGTGTTCGAGCGGTTCTACCGGTCGACGACGGCCAGGGCGATGTCGGGCTCGGGCCTCGGCCTCGCGATCGTCAAACAGGTCGTCGTGAAACACGGTGGGACACTGTGGATCGACGACACCGAGCGAGGTGGCGATCCGCCGGGGGCGTCGATCCACCTGGTGCTGCCGGGCAAGCTGGTCGTCGGCGGCAGTGACCGAACGGTCGCGACACGCGAGGGCGGTGCGGTGGACGGGGTGTCCGACAGCGCCGAGAATGGGTGATCTGGGGGACCGGTTCTGCGAGAAGTCTGGGCAAGTCCCGAATGATCTCTAAGTGGATTCTCAGCCCAGGGGGGCACAGTCGAGGCAACCCCTTCGTTGTTCTTGGCACACCCTCGACGCAAACGACTCGAAAGAAGAGCAACCAGTCGCAATGACGAATCATCCGAGGTACTCGCCGCCACCGCCGCCCGGCCATCGGCCAGGTGCTCACGAAGGCGCGGCGCCGGGCTACCCCGGCCAGCAGCGGACAGGTCCCTATCCGCAGCAGTCATACGACTGGCGATACGCCACCCAGCCTCCGCAGTCCGCGCATGCCTACCGTGGCCCGCAGGACCCCTATCGCCCCGGCAACCCCACCCGGATGATGCCCATCCCGCCGGCTTCGCCACGGACCAAGTCACGCGCCGGGCGCCTGACGATCGGCGCGCTGGCGATTGCCGTCGTGTCTGCGGGCATCGGCGGTGGCGTCGCGACGCTGGTGCAGCCGGGCAGGCCGTCTCTGACGTCGTCGATCGGCGGTGCCGCTCCCAGTGAACCCGCCGCGAGCCTTCCGGCCGGTTCGGTCGAGCAGGTCGCCGCCAAGGTGGTCCCGAGCGTGGTGAAGCTCGAGACCGACATGGGCAGGCAGTCCGAGGAGGGCTCGGGAATCATCCTGTCCACCGACGGCCTCATCCTCACCAACAATCACGTGGTGGCGGCCGCGAACGGCGGTCCAGGCGCGCCCGCGGGTGCCGTCCAGACCAAGGTCACGTTCGCCAACGGGGCCACGACGACGTTCAAGGTGGTCGGCACCGACCCCAGCAGCGACATCGCGGTCGTGCAGGCCGCAGGCGCCACCGGGCTGACGCCCATCACCCTGGGCTCGTCGGGAAACCTCCGCGTCGGCCAGGACGTCGTGGCCATCGGCTCACCTCTCGGTCTCGAGGGCACCGTCACCACCGGCATCGTCAGCGCGTTGAACCGGCCCGTTGCCGCGGGCGGCGACGCGCAGAACCAGAACACCGTCCTCGACGCCATACAGACGGACGCGGCGATCAACCCAGGAAACTCGGGTGGCGCGCTCGTCAACATGAACGGCGAACTCGTCGGCGTGAACTCCGCCATCGCCACTCTCGGCGGCGACTCGGGGCAGTCGCAGAGCGGTTCGATCGGTCTCGGCTTTGCCATCCCGGTCGACCAGGCCAAGCGCATCGCCGACGAACTCATTCAGAGCGGTACGGCCTCGCACGCTTCGCTGGGTGTGCAGGTCGGCAATGACGCCGGGGTCGACGGTGCCAAGATCGTCGACGTCACCGCAGGTGGCGCGGCCGCAGCGGCCGGTCTGCCCAGTGGCGTCGTGGTCACCAAGGTCGACGACCGGGTCATCGGCAGTGCCGACGCGCTGGTGGCCGCCGTGCGCTCGAGGGCGCCCGGCGACAAGGTCACGCTGACCTACCTCGATTCGTCGGGGAAGCCCCAGACCGT
>JAOPUT010000246.1 GCA_025963385.1 Mycobacterium sp. | reverse complement strand
GACAAGGACCGCAAGCTGTTGGCCGCCGTGGAGTCGCTGCACGAGTCGAACCCGATGCTGGGCTTGCGCGGCGTGCGTCTGGGACTGGTGACGCCGGGCCTTTTCGCCTTGCAAGTGCGGGCCATCGCCGAGGCCGCCTGCGATCAGCGTGCGGCGGGCAAGGACCCGAAGGTCGAGATCATGGTCCCTCTGGTGGGTTCGGTCATGGAGCTGTACCTGGTGAGGGACGAGGCCAAACAGATCATCAAGGCCGTGGCCGCCGAGCGCGGGGTCAAGCTGAAATTCCCCATCGGCACCATGATCGAACTGCCCAGGGCCGCCCTGACCGCACACCGGATCGCCGACGCCGCGGACTTCTTCTCGTTCGGCACCAATGACCTCACCCAGACCACCTGGGGATTCTCGCGCGATGACGTCGAATCCTCGCTATTCGCCGCCTATGTCGACAAGGGCGTGTTCACCATCTCACCGTTCGAGACCATCGACGCCGACGGTGTCGGCCGGCTGGTGCAGATCGCCGCTGAGGAGGGACGCAAGACCAAGCCGGGCCTCAAACTCGGGGTGTGCGGTGAACACGGTGGCGATCCCGAGTCCATCCACTTCTTCCACCAGACGGGGCTCGACTACGTGTCCTGTTCCCCGTTCCGGCTGCCGGTGGCGCGGCTGGAGGCGGGTCGCGCGGCCGTCGACGGATGGAACCACCGGTGAACACGTCGACCAGGCCGAAGGGGGCACACTCACGGGCACCGACTAACGCCCCGCGGTCAGCATCCCGCGAATCGTCAACGCGATCGTGACCGGGAGCAGCTGGCGGGGATCGTTCAGCTCGACACCCGTCAGCCGCTCGATCTGCTCGAGCCGGTAGTAGAGCGACTGCCGCCTGATGTGCAACCGTTGAGCGGTCTCTACCTTGTTGCCCCCGCAAGCCGTGAGCACCTCGAGCGTGTGGATCAGGTGACCACCGCGAGTCTTGTCCAACGTGTCGAGGACGCCGAGCTGCTCGTCGACGAACTGGCGCAGCGCTTCCCGATCACCGAACCCGACCAGCATCCGCTGCACGGCCAGCTCTTGAACGCCAATCACCGAGTCGGACAGATGCAGATCCTGACCGAGCGCGAGGGTGCCGAAGGCATCCGCCATCGCCCGCGGCAGGTCCGTCACGTCTTGCACGCCTCGACTCAGCGCGGCGCACACCCTGGTCTCCCTCCCCACGGCGCGTACCGCCGCCCGGCGGACCGCGTCGCCGAGAGCCGTCGGCGCGCCGTCGCGCGGACGTGCAATCACCGCGCACAGCGTTCCTCTGACCAGTCCGAACACCCCGTGCCCGCACTGCCGAATCACGTTGTCGACGAACTGCTCTGCCGCCTGAATCCGGTGCGCATCGGCGGCCAGGCAGACGTAGTCGTGTTCCGCCGTGGCCACGCCGGCCGCCTGCAACCGCGCCTCCAGGAGCGCCCGCGCGATGGAGCGGTTCCCGACCAGTTGCTCAAGCAGTATCTGCTGAGTGCGCAAGGCCCCCGCGATCTCCTTGTGCTCGCGGATCAGACACAAGCCCAGTACGGTCGGCGCGCGGTCGAGCACCGCCTCGCCGAGCAGCGTCGGTGCGCCTGCGGTTCCGATGACCAACCTCCCCCATGCCGCGCCGTCGACGAGCACCGGGGCATCCGCGCTCGCATCGTCGTCGCGCACCACCCCCGCCTCCTCGACGAGTCGACCGGTGTGGTCGCGCAGTTGTGCCCACGTTCCCAAGGTGGCCGCCACCTGTGCCAGCAGTTCACCAAGCGACGCCCCGCGCGCCAGGGCCACCGACAACGCGCGGGACGTCTCGTCGGCATGTCGAAGCCTGACCACCGAGCGGTCGATCAACTCACTGTTCACGGTTTCGGCGACCTCGGTGAACCGCAGCGCGGGTTGCAACTCGACGATCGTAAAGCCCACCTCCGTGGCCTCGTCGATCATCTCCTCGGGCACACGGGTGAACGCGCGTCCCACTTCGAAAAGCAGGGCGGCGACCCCGATCTCGGCCAGACTACGGACGTAGTGGCGGCGGGTGGCGTGGTCCACGCTGGCCAGTCCGACGCCGTTGGTCAGCAACACCTCGCCGCCGCGCAACAAGGCGGCGATGTCGACCAGATCCGCCGAATGCACCCACCGCACGGGATGTTCCAGGTTGCCGTGACCACTGCGCAGGACTGGGTCGGCCTGCTGCAGAAGCGGATGTTCGAGGACCTCCCGAAGGATCAAGCTCATACGACAGTATGTCCCACCAGACGCGGTTCAGTTGGTGACACCGTGTCCGTTGAAGCTTTCCGCGTCAACGGCCATCGTTAGCGGTCACGGCACATGAGGAGCGTGATGGTCCCCGAAGCACCACCGACAGACCCGCAGCCCAATTCTGCTGGCGGCGGTGGCGACTGGCGTGGCGGTGCTGCGGCGGTGGCGATGCTCACGTTTGCCGTCGATGGGGTGACCCCCGTCCTCGCCGCGGGACGTCGCCACGCCGATAACGCGATGGCGATCACCCATCAGCAGTTCGACGCCAGGCGGGGCGTGCCGCGGTTGCTGGGGATTCTCGATGAATTCGGCATCAAGGCGACCTTCTTCGTCCCCGGCCTCTCGGCGGAGATGTGGCCAGGCGTGGTCAGCGCCATCGCCGAACGCGGTCACGACATCGCGCACCACAGCTACTCGCATCGGCCGGCGACCAGCCTGTCCGCGGCCGAAGAGCGTGTCGAGTTCGAGCGCGGCTGTGAATCCCTTGCTGCCCTAGGGATCACACCGACCGGCTACCGCTCGCCGATGTGGGCTGCGACGTGGAACAGCGCCGAGCTCGCGGTCGAACACGGGCTCAGTTACGACACCAGCCTCATGGACGACGATCGACCCTACGTCATCGAGACCGCCCGTGGACCCCTCGTCGAACTACCACCGCACTGGTCCCTCGACGATTGGGAGCAGTACGCCTATCTGCCCGAACCTCATCTGGGATACGTCATCGAGCCACCCGAGAAGGCGCTGGCGCTCTGGACCGCCGAACTCGACGGTCTGCGCGAGTTCGGCGGACTGTTCCAACTCACCGCCCACTCCTTTCTGTCCGGTCGCGCGGGACGAGCGCGCAACCTACGCCGAATGATCGAGATCATCCTGGACAGAGGTGATGTCACGTTCATGACGGGATCCCAGTTGACCGAGGCGGTGCTGGCAGATCCGACCGTCGATCGCAGAGCATTGCAGCCGGTCAAGGCCGACCCCGCCGTCTACCCACACTGGTGATCGGAGACCTTCATGACCACACTCGTCACCGGCGGCCGAGGTTTCGTCGGACGTCACCTGGTCGACCAGCTGCTCGACGCCGGTGAGCCGGTCGTCAGCTACAACCGTGACTTCGCGATCGACGAGCGCGACGGGCTCACGATGGTTCAGGGCGAGCTGTTCGACATCCCGCGGCTGGCCACGACACTTCGCGAACACCACGTCGACCGCATCATCCACACTGCGGGGCAGAGCCATCCGGGCGTCTCCATCGAGATCCCGGTGACCACGTTCGCCGCCAACGCCGACGGCACCCTCGCGGTGTACGAATGCGCCCGCATGGCAGGTCTTTCGCGGGTGGTCAACTTCTCGTCGGAGTGCGCCCTTGGCAACATGCCGCCGGACGTCCGTATCGACGAAACGGTCATGCCCCGCCCCACGACGGTCTACGGCGTCACCAAGGTGACCGGTGAACTTCTGGGTTCGGTGTACAACGACCTGTACTCGATGGAGATCGTTTCGCTCCGCATCACCGAGGTCTATGGACCCGGCCTGTGGATGCCCAGCCTGCTTGGGGACATGATCCGCGCCGGCATCCGGGGTGAGACGTTCCATCTCGACGCAGGAAGCGATCATCCGTTCCAGTTCGTCCACGTCGAGGACGTCGCGACGGCCGCACGGCTCGCATCGACGGCGACCGCGCTCACCCAACCGATCTACAACGTCTCCGGTGGAAGCCAGACCTCCGTCGCCGACACCGCGGACATGCTCGAAAAGTCGCTTCCCGAGGCGAAATTCGACATCGGACCCGGCCTGCTCCCGGCCTGGGACCACATGGGTGAGTTCGACCTGTCCGCCGCCGAACGAGACTTCGACTACGCCCCCGCGTGGAGTCTCGAGCGAGGACTGGTCCAGCAGATCGAGTGGTTGAGAACGACCACCTGAAGCCACGCCGTCATGGAGGAGATCGCAGCCGTCGCCGACGAGAAGGAGAGACCATCGTGACATCAACCGTTCGCCGGGTCGCGGTCGTGACCGGCGCCGCCTCGGGCATCGGTCTGGCGACCGCCGAGGTGCTGGCCAGGGATGGCGCCGACGTCGCCTTGCTGTCACGGCCCGACGATGACTTCGGGCCGGTCGAGCGTCTCGTCGAGGGGCATGGCCGCCGTGCACTGTCCGTCGGACTCGACGTGGGCGACCCCGGCGCGGTGCGGGACGCCTTCGCCAGGATCGAGCGCGACCTCGGGCCCGTCGACTGGCTTCACAACAACGCGGGGATCTCGATGGTGTCCCCGCTCGTCGACACCAGTGACGCGAACTTCGAACTCCTCGTCCGCACCAACCTCGCCGGTTGCTTCTACGCGTTGCGCGAGGCAGCCCGGGTCATGCAGCCGCGCCGCCGCGGCGCGATCGTCAACACCGCTTCGGAGTTGGCACTCATCGGCCAGGCGGGCTACGTGGCCTACACCGCGACGAAGGGAGCGATCCTCGCCATGACGCGCAGCGCCGCCGCGGAGTTGTGCTCGTGGGGAATCCGCGTGAACTCTGTCTGCCCAGGGACCACCAAGACACCGATGTTCCTCGCCGAGTTCGACGGCGCCGAGGACCCTCAGGCCGAGTTCGCAGACAACGCGGCCAGTGTGGCGATGCAACGCATCGCCGAACCGGCTGAGATCGCCGAGGTGGTCGCCTTCCTTCTGTCCGACCGCGCCAGTTACGTCACCGGCACCTCCGTGGTTGCCGATGGCGGGCGCACCAACTGCGTCCCCGTGGGCACCATTGGCGTTGCCGCCCAACATGAGTCACCCGAAGGAAGTTCACTGACATGACCGAACGAGAAATCATCCCCGCACCAACCCGACTGGAGCAGCTCGGGTACGCCCAAAGTTTGCAACGGCGCCTCAATGTGCCAGAGGTCGTCGGATTGGCCATGGCGGACGTCTCACCCACGATGGCCGTGCTCTTCCTCTCGGCGGGTGTCTTCTTCGTGGGTGGGACCTTCTCCGTCGGCGCAGGTTTGATCCTGTCCGTCGTCGTGGTCCTGATCTCACTGTGCCTGGCCGAGCTCGCCAGCATGTTCCCGATCGCCGGCGGCATGTACTCGTTGGTGCAGAAGATCTTGCCGGGTCCGTTCGCCTGGATCACCATGTTCAACTACCTCATCCAGGGCATCGTGATCCCCGCGAGTATCGCGCTCGGGATCGGTGCCTTCCTCAAGAACCTGATCCCCGGCCTGACCCTGCCCGACACGGCCATCGCCGTCATCCTGCTCGCCCTCGCCACCGCGCTTGCCCTCACCACCGTCGAGGTTGGTGCATGGGCCACCGCGTTGATGGTGGTCGTCGAACTGGTCGTGCTGTCCATCATCACGATCGCCGCCTTCGCCCATCCGCATCAGTCGTTCTCCGACATCACCTTTCACCCGACGGTGCTCAGCAACGGCGACCTCGTCGCGGTCGGATTCGCGGTCATGCTCGCGACGTTGGCGCCCGCCTTCAACGTCATCAACGGCTACGACGCCGCGCTCGGATTCTCCGAGGAGCTCAAGGGGGGTGAGCGCAAGATCGGCAAGGCCGTGATCATCTCGGCCGTACTTGCCTGCATCTTCATCATGGTCCCCCTCATCGCTTCCGTCATCGCCGCACCCGATCTCAAGGAGTTCTTCAGTTCACCGTCGCCGGTGGTCTATTCGGTGGAGGCCTCTCTTGGTTCGAAGGCAGGGGCGATCGTCGACATCGGGGCCATCGTCGCGCTCTTCAACGCCATGTTGTCGCTACTGATGTACTTCGGCCGCGGCGTGTACACGACCGGACGCGACGGAGCGTGGCCTGCGCCGGTCAATCGAGTCGTCGGCAGTCTCAACCGATTCCGTGCCCCCGGCGCCGGAGTCCTCATCCTGGCCGTGCCCGCCGTCGCCCTCGTCTTCACGTCGGCCCTGAACTTCCTGATCATCTTCTCGGGCACGGTGATCGCCGCTGTCTACTTCTGCATCGGCCTGGCCGCCTTGCGCAGCCGTCGCAGTATGCCCGACGAGCCTCGCCCCTTCAGGATGCCGCTGTGGCCGTTGCCTCCACTGATCGTCATCGGGTTCACGGCCGTGGCGTTGGCCACCCAGGGAATCCCCTACCTCGTCGGGGAACTCGTATTGATCGCGCTCGCGCTGCTTGCCTGGGCCGGCTCCAAGAGGTGGTCTACGCGCGGTGCGCTACATCCCGACGAGACACCCACACCGGCGACCTAGCCGATGAACCCACCCGACCGTCCCGCCAGGAGTGCAGAGATGACCGCGAATTCGCCACAGACGCTGTATCGCGAGATGACGTGGTCCGAGATCGCCGACGCCGCAGCGGCCGGGTTACCGGTCGCCATCCCGATCGGCGCCACCGAGCAACACGGACACCACCTGCCGGTCTGCACCGACTGGGTGCTTCCGGAGCGCATTCTCGCCGAAGCGTCGCGGCGGCGTCCCTTCGTCGTCGGACCCTTCCTACCGTTTGGTTACCGCAGCCGCCCTGGCAGCGGTGGCGGGCAACACTTCCCGGGCACCTTGTCGCTGCGCGCCACCACGTTCATGGCCGTCCTGGAGGACGTCCTGTCCGAACTGATCCGCACCGGGTTCCGCAACATCCTGATCTACAACTGGCACTTCGAGAACAGTGGCTTCGTCTACGAACCCGCGTTCCTCGTCAGCGAGCGTCATTCCGACGTGAAGATCGTCGTCAGCGAGGACGCCAACCCGGAGTACACGCCCGACCGCCAGGTTGCATTGTGGCCGGACGAGTTTCCCGGGTTGGCGCTCGAGCATGCCGGGGTCATCGAGACGTCACTGTGGTTGCACCACCACGGCGACCTGGTGCGGACGGACCGCATCGCGCCCGACCGACCCGAACGGGTAGCCGACTATGACGTGCTCCCCATCGACAAACGCCTCTCCACCGCCAGCGGCGCGCTGTCCTCGCCCGTGCCTGCCAGCGCGGAGAAGGGCGAGTTGCTGACCGAGTGGTTCGTCGAGCGCGTCGTCGGCATTCTCGACGAGGAGTTCCCCCTGGACGCCGTCAGCTGCTGATCTGGTCGTCTGATCTCAGTGGCTGACGGGGACGGGTGCGACGATCAACGGGAGCTCGTAACGCGCTGCTCGACGACGGCGGCGACGGTGAATTCGACCTGCCTACCGGCGATCTGATCGGGCGCCTCCGGCGGGGCCCACCGCAGGCCGGCGGTACCGGACAGGTGCAGCGTCGCACCCGAGTCGAAGTCGACGAACAGCAGGGCGGCCTCGTCATCGACGGCGAGATTGCCGAAACTGTTGAACATGTTGTTGCCGGGCAGGTCCGGCCATGACAGGTGACTCTCCGAGTCCACCCGCACGAAGCCGGCGGGACCGCCCTTGTGCGATGCGTCGCTCCCCCGCGACGGATGAGTGGTGCCGAAGAAGAACGTGTCAGCCGCTGAGATGAATTCGCGGTCAGCCAGGCTCAGGGTGGTCGCACGGTGCGCGCCAGCCGACGGGGTGGCGGCCAAGGCTCCGTCATCGGGGTGGCGTTGATGGATGTACTGCGGGCAGTTGCCGTAGGCCTGATCGGCGCGAATGACGAGCCCATCCTGGTCCGCCTCGATGAGCAGGCCGTTGATGCGCAATCTCCGTCGCGCCGCGAAGTCGACGGCGATCAAACCGACGGGTTGGCCGACGGGCATGTCATGGAGCGGATCACCCCGGCGTGGGACCGCGGCGATCCGCAACACGTCACCGTCGCCCCGCAGGAACCCAGGCCTTCCCGCCAGCGGCGAGGTCCAGAGTTCACGGTTGCCGTCACGTGCGGTCAATACTGCAAAGTTCTGCGCCGCAAGGAATTTCGCTGCTCCGCCTGAGAGGTCGGCCGGTTTGAGCATCGGCTCGAGACGTCCGGCCTCGGCGCTCACTCCGGCGAGGCGCTGCACCGCGAGCTCACCCTCGTGGAAACCCCAGCTCGCCATGCCAACGTCCTCTCCCAGCGATCACGAACTGCAACAGCGGCAATGGACCGGGCATTCCATTACCAGCCGTCCGCCGCCGATCAGTCCGGCCAGACACCCTCGACCATGACCAGGGGCTCAACGCCGACCTCACCGACATAGCTCCGACTGCGGCCCGTGAGCTTCCAGATCCAGGTGCCGTTGGAGGCGCGGAGGGTCACGAAGGTGCCGTCGAAACTCAACCCCACGTCGGGGTGGTCGCGGCTGCCCTCGAGGGCATGGCGCGCGAACCACATGACAGGCGTCGCGTGGGCGACACTCAACTGACCGCCATCCCGTCGGAAGCGCACTTCACCGCCGAGTTGGGGCAGGCCCTTTCGCATCGCCTCGGTCATGAACGGCATTCGTCGCCGACCGCGTCGTGGATGGCATCGGTGTTGCTGTGTGGGCGCGGGCTGCCCCCCTTTCGAGCTCGGGTAGCGTCGGACGCGATCGCTAGCAAAGTGGCGAAAGGGTGTCCATGACCACGCCGCCGCCGCCACCCGGCGACCCGGTGCCTCCCGGCCACCCCGTGCCGCCTGGCTACCAACTGCCGCCAGGCGGATTTCCGTCGTACGCGTATCCGATGTACCCGCCCCCGCCCCAACGCTGGGTGCTGCCCAAGGACGTCT
>JAOPUT010000189.1 GCA_025963385.1 Mycobacterium sp. | reverse complement strand
TTGGAACTGCTCAACCCCGAGCCACACCGGGAAGCGGTGTTCAACGCCATCCGCCGGGAGCGCGAGCAGCTTCGCGAAAGCCGCAGGCGCTCCTACGATGAGCTCGCCCGCATCCTCAGCACGTTCGATACCGCGTTTCCGGAGGCAATCCCGAACGACAGTGACGTGTTCGACGAACGCGTGCACGACTACGTGGCGCTGTGTCGGCACATCGACGAGCGGGAGCTGCCCGAGGCCTACGAGCGGATGATGCGGCTGGTCACTGAACAGGCACCCGATGCCATCCTCACGCTGCACCGGGTGGCCGAGCAGGAAACCCGACGCATCAGCGAACAGATCGACAGGGTCAACACCGGTCTGGGTTCCGTCGAATTCAACCGGGGTACCCGATTGACGCTGCGCGCCACGCCCCGCAACCTGCCCGCAGTATCCGAACTCACCGAAGTCGTCAGGGCCATTTCGCGTCGGATCGCAGAGGTCGGGCTCGGCGACAAGCAGGCGATCCTGGACCAGTACGCGGACATCCTGCGGCTGCGCAACCGGCTGGCGTCGACCGCGCCCGAGGACAAGGCGTGGACGCGCGACGCGCTCGACGTCCGCAACCGGTTCACCTTCGACTGCGCCGAGTGGGACGTCAGCAGCGAGGAGCTGATCCGGACACACAGCAACGCTGGTGACAATTCGGGCGGCGAGCAGGAGAAACTGATGGCGTTCTGCCTGGCGGGCGCGTTGAGCTTCAACCTGGCCAGCCCCGAAAGTACGGACAACAAGCCGGTTTTCGCCCAGCTGATGCTCGACGAGGCGTTCTCGAAGTCGGACCCGCAGTTCGCCCAGCAGGCCTTGCAGGCGTTCCGCAAGTTCGGCTTCCAGCTGGTCATCGTCGCCACCGTGCAGAACGCCACCACCATCCAGCCCTACATCGACAGCGTGGTGATGGTGTCTAAGAAGGAGGCGACCGGCCGGGACGCACGGCCGGTGGCGACCGTGACCACCAAGACGATCTCGGATTTCACGGCCCTGCGTCACGACATGACGGCGTCCGCCGCGGCGGCGCGCGTACCGGTGACGGTCTGACTCGATAGCAGACCGGATCCGGTGGCGCAAGGCCCCAAGGGAGGACCCGCCGCCAATTTCGTTGGCCTGTCGGCTGATTCGGGCCGTCACAGTATCGGCCGGTCGAGCCCTCGATGATACGCGACCGGTCGGCTATCATCGACTGATGCCTCGTCCACCGAACCCCGGCGTGCGTCGCCGGCTGCTCGCAGCCGGACTGGACCTCGTGCACGCCCGCGGGTTCGCTGCCAGTGGCGTCAAGGACATCACCGACGCAGCGGGTGTGCCGAAGGGGTCGTTCTACGCGTACTTCCCAAGCAAGGAAGCCCTCGCCGGGGCGATCCTCGAACACTACTGGTCCGACATCGAGGCCCGACTCCTGCCGATCCTCGACTCCGACGGGTTGGCGCGTGAGCGCGTCACGCGCTTCTTCCACGCGCTCGCCGACGAACACGAAGCGGGAGACTTCCTGCTCGGCTGCCTGATCGGCAAGCTGTCGCTCGAGCTCGGCGGTTCCAGCGAACCAGTGCGCACCGAGCTCATCCGAATCCTCGACCGCTGGGACCAGGCACTGGCAGCCTGCGTGCGCGCAGGCCAAACCGCCAAGGGTGACGTCCGCACCGACGTCGACGCCGCCGAACTCGCCGCGCTACTGATCGAATCGTGGGAGGGCGCCGCCCTCCGCGGGAAGGTGACCCAGAGCCGCATCCCATACGACCGCTTCGAGACGGTCACGGTCCCCGCGCTGCTCAACTGATTCACACGGTCTGCTAGATCACAGACCACTGCGTTGATTTATAGACGACTGGTCATCTATGTTAGAGGAGTAGCCACTTCGAGCAGCTCCCTCCTGAGGACGGACCCCCATGACAGATCCGAACGTGTACGCCGAACCGCAGAACCCTGCGTTGCCCAGCTCGGGCTTCGTGCTCGATCCAGGGCACGCAGCGCTCGTCGTGACCGACCCGCAGATCGACTTCCTCTCCCCGGACGGCGTGTCATGGGCGGTGTTCGGGGACAGCATCCGTGAGAACGACACCGTCGCTCACATCGGTGACCTGTTCGACGCCGCGAAGCTCGCGGGAATCACCGTCGCGGTGTCGCCGCACTACTTCTACCCGACCGACAAGCAGTGGCTGTTCGGAGATCCGCTCGAGCAGTTCATGGGCGCCGTCGGGATGTTCGGCCGCCACGGTGCCTACACGACGGACGGATTCGCGGGCTCCGGCGCCGACTTCATGCCCGCGTACCAGCATCACATCCACGACGGGCGCACCGTGATCGCGTCGCCGCACAAGATCGTCGGACCCGAGTCCAACGACCTCGTGCTCCAGTTGCGCAAGCGCGGCGTGAACCAGATCATCCTGGCGGGAATGGCCGCCAACCTGTGCGTCGAAGGCCACCTGCGCGAACTCGTCGAGCAGGGCTTCGAAGTGGCGGTCGTCAAGGATGCGACGGCGGGCCCGCGCCTACCGGAGGGCGACGGCTATCTCGCTGCGCTCATCAACTTCCGGTACCTCGCAAGCGCGGTGTGGACGACGGTCGACGCGGTTGCCGCCCTCAAGGCAACGCGTTGAAACACGTCACGGCCGTGACGTATTCACGATCTTCACAGACTTCAGGGACTTCAGAGACTTCAGAGACTTCAGAGACAAGGAGCACGAACGACATGACCACCATCCAAGACCCGCGACGGCATCGGTTCGTCTTGAACAGCGGCGCCGAGATGCCTGCGCTCGGCTTCGGCACGCTGGTTTCGGACAGCAGCGAAACGCGCAGTGCCACCAGGGCGGCCATCCAGGTGGGATTCCGCCATTTGGACTGTGCCGAGCGGTACCGCAACGAGGAGGAGGTCGGACTCGCGCTCAAGGATGCGTTCGCCGACGGCCTCGTCCGCCGCGAGGACCTGTTCGTCACCACGAAGCTGTGGAACAACAATCATCGGCCCGAACGCGTCAAGCCCGCGCTGCAGGCGAGCCTGAACAGGCTGGGACTCGACGAGGTCGACCTATACCTGGTGCACACCCCGTTCGCATTCAAGCCGGGTGACGACCAGGACCCTCGCGACGAGGACGGAGCCGTCGTCTACGACGACGGAGTCACTCTGGAGGAAACGTGGGCAGCGATGGAAGCCCTTGTCGATCAAGGACTTTCTCGAGCCATCGGGCTTTCCGACATCGACGTCGCAGGAACCAGGCGAATCGTCGATGCGGCCAGGGTCGCGCCCGCGGTCGTGGAGGTCGAGTCACACCCCTACCACCCGCAATCGGAACTCGTGGAGTTCTGCACCGCCGCGGGCATCATCCTGCTCGCCTTCGCTCCACTGGGACATGCGGTCGAACCGCGCCTGCTCGACGATCCGCTCATCGTCTCGATTGCCCAGCGTTACGGACGGACTCCCGCCCAGGTGCTGTTGGCGTGGGGCATCCAGCGCGGCACTGCGGTGCTGACGTCATCTGTCAGGGCTGCGCGCATCGGCGAGAACGCCGAGGTGACGGCGTTGCCGGAGAGCACGATTGAGGAGATCAGCGAGCGACTACAGACACGCCACCGATTCAATTCGGTGGTGGACGCGGGCGAGCCGGGGTTCATCGAGGTGCCGCACGGCAACTGATGGCCTGAGCGCGGGTACGTCCGCCTACGTGCCCGCGCCGCGCTCTCCGGCGAGTAGTTCCTCGGCCTTGAGTTCGAGTTCCCGGCGGCCCTGCGGGCTCAGCGCCCACGCACGCTCGGCGATGCGGCGGATGTGTTCATCCCGGGTGATCTCCAACCAGGTGAGCTCTTTGTCGAGTTCACGGTGGTAGTAGTCGTCGGTGAAGTACGCGGCCTTCACGCCGAAGAACTTGGCGAGCGCCGCCATCGTCGTGGCGGACGGATTCGTGCGGTTGCCCGAGCGCAGTTGGGACAGGTAAGGAGCCGACATCTTCACGCCCGCCTCTCCGAGGGCAGAGATGGCCTCGGCTCCCGAGTACGGTCCGCGGCCGGGTGGGTACACGGTGTCGAACAGGCGGTTGAGCCGCGCAGAAAAAGTAAGCATCCGTGAGGACCTTCCCCTGGGTCGTTGGTGCGGCTCCCGTAGAGCGGAGCGTGCTCCGAATTGACCTAGAGGTTAGTTTATCGCCGTAGCGACGGATCAAGGACCACGCCGTTGACCGCGGACCTGATCCCCGCCCGCTAACCGGAGGCGTACTGCAGCGGCGGCTCGGAGGAATCGATGTGGCCGTTGCTGCTGATGGTGAGCCGGTCTGGGCGCACCTCGTAGTGCGCACCGTTGTCGGGATTGGTGACGTCGAATCCGCCCCCGGACGGAACCGCGTCGGAGAGCTTCAGGTTGGCGCCGTCCCGAAGACGCTCGCCGTGGTAGTAGAAGCTGCCGGGTGCGGACTGGCAGATCACGGCCAGGGATGTGGCCGTCCGAATCATCGCTGCGGCCGGGTCACCGGGGTCGCAGCGGGCGGCGTGGTCGATGAACCCGTATTCGTCGGCGCCTGCGAAGCTGGGCGTCACCGTCGCCATCGTCGAGGTCGTCGGAGGCGCGGTCGGGGCTGCGAGCGAAGAGGTGGGCGCCGAGTCTCCGGTTCCGTTGCGCAGCAACAGGATCGCCGCCAGGATGGCGGCAACGGCGAACAAGCCCACGCAGACCGCCGCCAACGTCACCTGCCCGCGACTCCAACCGCGCGTGCGACGAGCTTGTTCCGGACGGACAGGCGCAGGCGGATAGGGGCTGTGTCCCGTGTCCGCGGGATTGGGATGACGGGTCGTGAACTGTCGTGTGCCCGGCGGAGGTGCGGCCTGAGCGGCGACGCCGACCGACTCCGCAGCCAACGACCCGGATGGTGCGGTCGCAGACGCTGCCGTCGCCGCCTTGGCCAGCTCACCGGCCGTCGCGAACCTCGACTCGGGTTGCTTCGCCATGCCGCGGGCGATGACCCCGTCGAAACCGCGGCCGATCCCCCGCCGCATGATGCTGGGCCTCGGCGGTGGCGACAACACGTGAGCGCTCATCAGCTGGGCGAGATCCCGCGCCTCGAAGGGCGGTCGACCGGTGAGGCATTCGTACAGGACACACGTCAGCGAGTAGACGTCCGAGCGCGGGCCCACCTCACCACCGCTGAAGCGTTCGGTGGCCATGTAGGCCCCGGAGCCGATCACGGCTCCCGTCATCGTCACCCCGTGATCGCCGGCGGCGTGGGCGATACCGAAGTCGGCGAGGTACGCGAAGTCGTCGGGGGTGAGCAGGACGTTCTCTGGCTTGATGTCACGGTGCACCAGGCCGTCGGCGTGCGCGGCGTCCAGTGCCGACGCGATCTGAGCGATGATCGCCGTCGCACGCCGTTGGTCGAGCGGGCCGTCGGCGGCCAGCACGTCCTTCAGGTTCGCACCCTCCACCAGGCGCATGTCGATGTACAGGACGCCGTCGATCTCCCCGAAGTCGTGCACCGGGATGACGTGCGGTTCCGTCAACCGCGCCGCCAGCCGGGACTCCCGCCGGAAGCGCTCCTGAAAGCCTGGGTCGGCGGCGACCTCGGTGCGCAGCAGCTTGACCGCGACGACGCGGTCCTTGGTCGTGTCGTAGGCCTCGTAGACCTCACCCATCCCGCCCACACCGATCAGCGATCGGAGCTGATAGGGGCCGAACCGGGTGCCCAGACGTGCGCCTCGGTACGTGGATGCCATGCCTCGATTGTTTCAGGTCGGCGGTGCGGCCTCAGCCGCCCTTCGCCACCTGCACGAACGGTGTCCTTGCGCGGTTGCCACCCGTCGCGGGCGCGTTCGGCTTCGGTCGTTGCTGGAACGCTGATATACCTACGAACGGCATCGAGTTCGACGGGGGGCTGACGTGGCTGGTGGGCATCGGGCGAAGACGGCTTCGGGTGGGTCCCGAAGGGTGAAGGGGCGGCACCGCCCTAAGCAGACGACCCGCGCCGTCAACGGTTGGCTCGGGGCGGGCGCGCTCACCCTGGGCCTCGGCGCAGCGCTGGCCAGCGGCACTGGCGTGGCCCACGCCGACGGCACCGCCGCGGACGGGGCGAGCGGTTCCCCGGCGAGCAGTAGCGCGAACTTCAGCAGCAGTCCTGGCGCGTCCCGCGGTACCTCATCGGCGTCCTCGGCCCCGGAGTCCGCCGAAACGCCGAACGCGTCGACGCACCGACCATCGGCGTCGACGGGCACCAGGCACGAGCGGACGTCGACGGGCACCCCGCATGGACGATCGCCAGGCAGCACCGTCCAGGACGCGGACACCGACGCCAAGCCGCGCGGCGGCCCGACCAAACCGCCGGTCGCTGCGGAATCGAGTACCCCGTCGTCCGCCTCCACGGCGACCGCGCAGAGCGATCCCGCCGACGACGACGGCACGCCCATATCGTCGACGCCGACCGTCGTGCCGACCAGTCCCGCCACGTCCGATGCGAAGCCCATCGTCGGGTCGCCGATCGTGGGGGCGCCGAGCCCGCTCGCACGCCACGCCATGGCCGACGTGCGGGCCGCCGTGCACGCCGTCGTCGACGGCGGCGGTTCAGCCATCGGCTCAACGAGGTCCGGCGTCGCCCTTGCCAGCGTGCAGGCACCTACGACCACGGCGGCGGTCGCAGTGCGCCCGGCCGTGACCGCCTCGGCGACGACACCGGTTGCGGCGGCGCCTGCTCCCGTTGCCGTGGTGGCACCGGCGGGCCCACTCGTCGTCCCGCCGTTACCTGCCGACCCGGTCACCGGGCTACTGGTCCAGGTGTTCTCCGCACTCAACACGCTGATATCTCCGAATCCTGCTGTCCCACCATCGAATCCGCTCCACCTGCTGGTGTTCGAGGTGGTCCGCCGCTTCGAGATCACCTTCGGCCTGCCGGTGGTGGGCACCATCTCCGTCCGTACCTCCGACCCGGTGATCGGCACGAACCCGGTGTCCACCGTGTCGGGAACCCCCGACCCAGGCGACACGGCCCAGACGCCGTACGGCGCCATCGGGAAGTGGCAGCTGCAGCCCAACGGCCAGATTTCGAACTTCGGCGGGGAAATCCTCGACGGCAGGCCAGTTCTGGAACCCGTCAACCTCATCATCCTGGACCCGACGTCGACCAGCTCCGCGCAGGCCGTCGCGAAACTCAACGCGCAGTTCGGCGCAGCCGGATTCCCGGCCCAGCCCGTGCACTCCACCGGCTTTCAAGGGGTCATCGACGGCGTGACGTACGGCCAGCAGCCCGCCGGTCTGTTGGAGGGCTTCTCCGACAACTTCTTTCTGCTACCGGATGACCACGCCCGCGCGTTCGGACCGGATCCCGACCCCGCTCCGAGCGGTGCGGGTTATGTCTGGACCGTCGCGGCCAGCCGCGAACAGTTCGGGATCAACGGCTTTCTACCGACACACGTCTACGTTTCGTACAACGCCGCTCGCGACGCACTCGCCAGTGGCCTGGTCCTCAGCGGTGCCACGTTGGTCGGCATCGTGCCCTTGAACAACGCGTTGGACGACGCCACCGGAAGCACGGGCGACCACGACGGCTATGCGATCGTCATACGGCTGAACGACTGACGTCCGCTCAACGTGACACGGGTCGAGGTACTTCGATGCTGTTCTCCTGCACGATGACTGGGTCACCGACGTTGACCGTGTCGTAGTACCACTCCGCGTCCTCGGGGCTCAGGCTGACGCAGCCATGGCTGACGTTGTCATACCCCAGCGAGTTGACGGCCCAGGGCGCCGAGTGCACGAAGAGGCCACGGCTGGTGATGCGGACGGCCCATTCGACCTGCAATAGGTAGCCGTCGGGAGCATCGACGGGGATGCCGACGCTGCTCGAGTCCATGGTCACCTCGCGGTCCTTGCCGAGGACCGTGTAGGTGCCGACCGGCGTCGGATAGTCGGGCCTGCCCATCGAGGCCGGGAACACGCCCGGTTCCCCCCAGTGCGGCCGGTGGTGCGGAGCAGGCAGCGCGGACGGCGGTGCCGAGCTTATGCCGTCGATGGTCACGGTGAACGTGTGCTCGGAGATGTTGGCAACGCCGACCACCGCAGCGCCGGTGGCGAATTCGGTCGAGAAGCCGCCCATCGACAGTGCGATCGTGCTGTGCGCAGGCCAGAATCTGTCGGGAGCCCACTGCACGACGTCGTCACCCAGCCAGTCGAACTTGCCCGTCATCGCGGGCGACGACTTGAGATCAAGGGCGCGCTCGGCCGCGCGCCGATCGGCCACGGGCGCGCTGAACGTCACCACCACCGGGTGCGCCACCCCCACGACATCTCCCCGCGTCGGAAGAACCGACGCGATGGCGGGACTCAGCGCGTGACTGGCGGCCGCCATGCTGACGCCTGCCGGCGCCATGGCCACGAGCGCGGTGACTCCGATCATTGCCAAGACACACCGGACGACCTGACGCATGACTCTCGATTTCTCTTAATTACATCGTTGTCAATTGATGGTAAAGGCACCGTGTGCCTTCGATATGCAAGTGCGCCTTGGCAATTCGATGAAGAATCCGTCACGCTTCGGCTACGGCGATCGGGTGTGGCGCGGCGTAGGGGCGCGCCAGGAAAACGGCACGACGAAGTTAGCCGTCAGCAGAGGGCTTGGCGCACATCCGGCACCGACGAATCCGCGCGGTCGCGTGTGTGTCCCCCGACGACACACCCGCGACCGCGCGGAAAGAGCTGCTGGCTAGCCGGTGGTCGGGCCAGGCAGAATCGGCTGTCCCGACACGGGGGCTCCCGGCGCAGGCGCAGTCACCGGATCACCCTTGCCCGCGAAGCCACCACCCATGTCGAGCAGCGGGGCGCCCGCAGGGATCGGAGCCGCCGCCGGAATCGGCACGGCGGCCGGGATCGGCGCAGCCGCCGGCACCACGGGCACCGGCGCGCCCAGCGGCAGTGGCAGCGGAGCGGCTGCCGGAACCACGGGAACGGGGCCGGGCAAGGCCATTGGAACTCCGGCCATGTTGGCGAGCGGGGCGCTCGCCGTGCACAACTCCGCCGCCGGACCCGCGGCCCCTGCTCCTGCGGCGGCAGCAGCAGCTCCGCCCGCCGCCGGCGCCGCACCGCCGACCCCACCTGCCGAATTCTCGACACATGCGGATCCGCCGCCGGTGATCAGCGGAGCGGCTACGGCAAGCGGACTCACCGCCATGGCGAGCCCGCACAACCCAGCAACGGCACCAACAACTCCGATGTTGAATCGATCCAAGACCGTCATCGACGTCGACTCCTTCATTCCCATTCAGCCAATCCCTATTCACGCGGTGCAGCAACACTGTGTGCGGTGCCGAGGTCGTCACCCAACGACCGCGTTAATTATCAGCAGCAACATCAGCCCCACGCCAGCTTCGTGCCATGTCGTATCCAAACGGTGACGTCCGGCGACGCTTGACGTGCATGTCTACGGGATCGCGTCCGTCCGCAGCGGGCCCGCACCGCCCTCCGACCCTGCAAAATGCTCGCGGAACGCGGCCAGTTCGGCCGCAAGGGCCCGACAGCTACGCGAATAGGCGATCAGAGGCTGATGTAGACCGACTTGGTGTTGAAGAACTCCTCGATGCCCTTCTTGCCGCGCTCCCCGCCCCAGCCCGACTGCTTGTGCCCGCAGATCGGCATCGACGGGTCCGCTCCGAGCGCGCAGTTCACCCAGATCTGGCCGCCGCGGAGTTCGTTCACCACCCGATGAGCGCGGCTGAGGTTCTCGGTCCAGATGGAGCCCGCCAGGCCGTATTCCGTGTCGTTGGCCGCGGCCAACGCCTCTTCCTCCTCGTCGAACGGGATCACACAGCCGACCGGACCGAAGATCTCCTCGCGGATGAGCCGCATGTCAGGGGTGGTGTTGGTGACGATCGTCGCCTCGTAGAAGTAGCCCTTGCGGTCCATCACCTTGCCGCCGGTGATCACCTCGGCACCGCCGGCCACGCCCTCCTCGACGATGCCTGCGACGCGCGTGCGCTGCTTTTCGCTGATCAGCGGTCCGAGCACAGAGTTCGGATCCTCGTTGCCGCCCATCGGCAGCATCTGCGCGAAGCCGGCGAGCCCCTCCACGACCTGGTCGTAGATGCCGCGCTGGACGTAGATGCGGGAGGTGCACGAACAGTTCTGGCCCGAGCCTGCGAGCAGGCCCATGCCTGCGCCCATGATCGCCTTGTCGAGGTTGACGTCGTCGAACATGATCAGCGGCGACTTGCCACCGAGTTCGAGGGTGAGGCGCTTGAGGTTGCCTGCGGCCGCCTTGACGATCAGCCTGCCGACCTCGGTTGACCCGGTGAACGAGATCTTGTCGACGTCCGGGTGCGCTGTCAGCGCCGCACCCGTGGTCTCGCCGTAGCCGGTGATGACGTTCAGAACACCGTCTGGCAGACCCGCCTCACGGAAGATCTCCTCCAGCTTGAGCGCGGTGAGCGGCGTCTCCTCGGCGGGTTTGAGGACGGCGCTGCAGCCGGCGGCCAGCGCGGGTGCGACCTTGAGCATCGCGACGAAGAACGGACCGTTCCACGGGATGATCAGGCCGACGACGCCGACCGGCTCGAGCTGGGTGAAGGTGTGATAGGTCTCGAAATGCCCTAGTAGTCCGTCGGATACCAGGTTGGCGGACTCGCCGTGGATCTTGCCGACCCAGCCCGCGTAGTACAGCAGCATGTCGACCGACACCTTGATGATCTGCTGCGCGCCCATCGCGGTCATGCCGTTGTCCTGGGACTCGAGCGCGGCGAGTTCGTCGGTGCGTGCCCTGATGATCTCGGCGGCACGGAAGAGCACCTCGGCGCGGTGAGCGGCGGGCAGTTTGCGCCACACGCCGGACTCGAAGGTCTCGCGCGCTCGGGCCACCGCGGCGTCGACGGTCGCCTGGTCTGAATCGACGACCTCGGTGATCTGCTCCTCGTTCGACGGGTTGAAGACCGGAATGGTGGTGGTCAAGGTCCTTCATCCTTTCGCCGAGCCGCTCCCACACGGAGAGGCTCGATGCCTCAATGGTGGGAAACGGTGCCGATGGCCGCTCGACGGGGCGAATGCGCGGACGCCGAAGACGGGCTGACGTCGACGCCGGACATCGCTGGTAGCCCTCCACTCCGAGAACGCGGCCGCTGCGTCCCTGAACTTACGCGTGTAAGTACGGCCTGTCCAGTACCGGCCTCGGGAGTGCGGCGAGCATCACGGGCAGTGCGAGCGAGCCGGTCGCCAGACACCCCCACAAGTAGGCAGAGGTCAGCGAGTCGCCCGCCCGACGATGAGCGGACGGACGATGCCTGGCATGCCGCGCCACAGACCGCCGACGGACGAGACGGTGAAACCGTTGGCGCGCAACAGATCTCCGGTCGGACGGTTACAGCAGCAGCCACCGGCGAAGCGGCGCCAGGGCTCGAACAGCCGGTCCTGCCACGCCGCTCGGCGCGGCGAACTCGCACGCACGTGCTCAATGAACAGCAGCTGGCCATCCGGACGCAGTACCCGTGCGATCTCTTCCAGCGTGCGTTCGGGATCGTCGACGGTGCACAGCACCAGCGTGGAGACCACGGTGTCCACCGACGCAGTTGCCAGGGGCAGGCATTCGGCGGGCGCAGCGACGACCCGCCCGACGCGCCCCTGCTGCGACAGCCGGTGCGCCAGCCGTCGGCGCATCGAGGGATCCGGCTCGGTGAGCACCAGCTCGTCGACGTCATCGGGATAGTGCTGGAGGTTCAGACCGGTTCCTGCGCCGATCTCGACCACGCGGCCGCGGGCGTCGCTCAGGAGCGCGCTACGGCGGCGGCCCATGCCCGCGTTCTCCCCCAGCCGGAGAAACGGGTCGTATGCGAGGGCGAAGATTCGAGGCCACAGGCCCGACGAAGGGCTCACCTCGTGTTCGGTGGTGTCGGTCATGACGCCAAACTACGAGCGCCCGACTTCCCTGCGCATCACCCAAATTGACCATCTCTCGACGATGGCCCGCATCGGCCATCTCACAGCAGACCCAGACGTGCCGCCTCGGCGACGGCGGCCGTGCGCGAGGTCCGACCCAGCTTGCGGCGGATGTTCGCGACGTGACGGTGGACGGTGTGCGCGCTCAGCACCAACTGCTCGGCGATCTCTCGATCACTCAGACCCGTTGCGACACAGGCGAGAATCTCACGCTCCCGATCGGAGAGCAGGACCCGCTCGGGCTCGCTCGCACCGCGTGGTGACGACTGGGCCTGGGCCAGTCCTTGACGGCACGCCCGAACGACCGAATCGATGTCGCCGTGCCACGGGAAGTGCGAACTCCCCTGCAGCGGAATGAACGTCGCTCCGGGAATGGCAGCTGCGACCTCACGCCCCAGTCGGTACGGCATGGCGCGGTCGTCGCGCCGGTGCACGACGGTCGTCGGGCAGCTGACGAGGGGAAGGTGCTCACGTACGTCGACGCCGTAGACGAGACCCAGCAACGCCGCGGCGGTCTCGGCGGACGACGCCTCGCGCTGCAAGCGTGCATAGCGCTCGTGTTCAGCGGCGTCGGCCTCGCCGAGGAACATGTCGCTGAGCAAGCGCGACCCGAGCCCCCAGTGGGCAAGCACGCCGGCGAGGATCGCATCCGAGACCTTCGGCGGGGCGATCGCAGCACCATCGGAGTACGACCCGTACAGCACCAGGCGCTCCACGCGCTCCGGATGTGTTGCGGCAAAGGCGATCGCGGTGCAGCTCCCGCTGGAGCCGCCGACGAGCGACACACGCTCCAGTTGCAGTTCGTCGAGCAGTGCGCGCAGCGTCGCGACTTCCGCGTCGAGGGTCAGATCCGACTCGTGCAGGGCGCGGTCCGACATGCCCACGCCGAGCCTGTCGTACCGGATCAGCGTGTACCCCTCGGCGACGCCTTCCCAGAATCGCCGGAACTCCGGGCTCTGCCAGTCGAGTTCAAGGTGACTCACCCACCACGCCGGAGCGACGAGGGGCGGCCCGTCGCCGCGCACCTCGAACGCCACGCGGCGGTCGCGCAGCGGAAGGAACCGGATCTCGGACTTGTCCAGCATCGCCTCGAGCCTACGACCGGACGCCGTGCTGCACGGGAACATCAGAACGGCGATCCTGTGCATTGGCGCAGCCCTGGCACTTTCACGTCGAGCCCTTGGCGCTCGTCAACTCCACAAGGTGACATGGACCTTCGGCCGAAAGCGGGTCACGCCGACGCCGGACCCGCGGATCATGGCCTGAGTGCACCTCGGCGTGGTGATGAACCGGACGAGTTCGGAGACGGCGGGTTGCCGGGAAGCGGGCGGAAGCGTGGCGGCCGACCACTCGCCAGACACTTGAAGGCCGGGACCCTTGACGTGCACGAGCCGACCCGCAGACAGATCCTTGGAGACCGCGAACCCGATCGTCAGCGTCACTCCCCCGACACGTTGAACCTCCTCGCACGCTGCGGCGTCACTTTGGAAGATTCGCTGCCGAGCCTCGGGGATCGCGAGATTCCGCAACATCGACGCGATTTCGCCGTCGACACTGCCCGCCGATGGCCCGAGCATCCACTGCTGCGCACGCAAGAGCGTCGGCGTGGGCGTGCCCGTGGCCAACGGACCGTCCGGTGCCGTGACGGTGATGATCTGATACTTCAGGAACGGACGGACGGCGATCGCACCGCCCGCGTCGGAGAGGCCGGTACCCATGGGGCCCAGCGCGACGTCGACCGCGCGGGACTCGATGAGATAGCGGAATCGGCTTGCCGGATGGACGCTCAGTTCGACCGAGAGGTCGTCGGCGCGCGACGAGAACAACTCGATCAACCCGGGGGCGGCGTGCTCGGCGAAGGCACTCGACGCGGCGATGCGGAGCAACCGCCTGCCGTGGGCCGCCTCGGTGACCTCGATCGCGGTCTGCTGTTGAAGGCCCAGGATCTCGATCGCCCTGCTGGCCAGTCGCAGTCCCCCAGGGGTGAAGGCCAGACCGGCGCTGGCTCTGGTGAACAGCGGGTCGTCGAGTTCCTTACGCAGCTGCGCCACGTGCATGGAGACACCCGCATCGGACATGCCGAGTTCCTCGGCCGCCGCGTGCACCGAACCGAGCCGCACGACGGCCGAGTAGGCCCGAAGTTGTGCCGGTGTCACGAAATGAGCCTACGTTGGGGCGCGTGAGAGACGAGATCGGCGAACTGCTGGCGGTGTGGCGCTCTGGCGGCACCGCAGGCGTCGGCACGGTCGTGCGCACGTACTCGTCTGCGCCGCGACTGCCGGGTGCGGCCATGGTCGTCGCCCCCGACGGCACCGTGAGCGGCTCGGTGTCTGGCGGCTGCGTCGAGGGCGCGGTGTACGAGCTCGCCACCGATGTCACCGCCACCGGAGTGCCCGTGCTGCAGCGCTACGGCGTCAGTGACGACGACGCATTCGCGGTCGGCCTCACCTGTGGCGGAATCATCGACGTCTTCGTTGAGCCGGTGTCGCACAGCACATTCCCAGATTTCGAGGCGCTCGTCACCGACATCGAGCATCACCGGCCGGTGGCCGTGGCCACCGTCATCGCCCATCCCGAGCCCGATCGGGTGGGCCGCCGCCTCGTCGTGCGGGTGGACGAGGTGTCGGGTTCGCTCGGCTCGCGACGCGCCGACTCGGCCGTCACCGATGACGCGCGGGGCCTTCTTGCTGCGGGTCGGAGCGAAGTCCTCACCTACGGTCCGGACGGGCAGCGCCGCGGCGTCGGCATGGAGGTGTTCGTCGCCAGCCACGCGCCGCGCCCGCGCATGCTCGTCTTCGGCGCGATCGACTTCGCCGCGGCGCTGGCACAACAGGGTTCGCTGCTGCACTACCGCGTCACGGTGTGCGACGCCCGCCCGGTCTTCGCCACGCCTGCGCGCTTCCCGACCGCCGACGAGGTCGTCGTCGACTGGCCGCACCGGTACCTGGCCGCGCAGGCCGCGGCGGGCGCCGTCGACGCGCGCACCGTGATCTGCGTGCTGACCCACGACCCGAAGTTCGACGTTCCACTGCTCGAGGTCGCACTGCGCCTGCCCGAGGTGGCCTACGTAGGGGCGATGGGCTCGCGGCGCACGCACGACGATCGCATGCAACGCCTGATGGAAGCCGGCCTGACCGACGCCGAACTCGGCAGGCTCTCCAGCCCGATCGGCCTGGATCTCGGGGCTCGCACGCCCGAGGAGACCGCGGTGTCGATTGCGGCCGAGATCATCGCCGGTCGATGGGGAGGTGGGGGACGGCCGCTGCACGAGGTGGCGGGCCGCATCCACCGCGATCGGGATCCACACAAGAGGCAAGATAACCAGTTAAGCGATCACTTAAGTCGGTATTGACGGGCTCGTCACACAGACCGACACTTGGCCTCCCATCGATGGATGTGAGGCCCGCCCCATGCAGGTACCCGGACCCTTCGAGTACGAACGGGCCACCAGCGTCGATCACGCCGTGGGTCTGCTCGACCGGCTGGGCGACGGCGCGCTGATCGTCGCCGGCGGCCACAGCCTGCTGCCGATGATGAAGCTGCGGATCGCCAATCCCGAGTACCTGGTCGACATCAACGACCTCGCGTCCGAACTCGGGTACGTCGTCACCGACCCGACGCTCGTCCGGCTGGGGGCGATGACGCGCCACCGCGAGGTGCTCGAGTCCGAGGCACTGGCGGCGGCGTGCCCGATCTTCGCCGATGCCGAACGCGTGATCGCCGATCCGGTGGTGCGCAATCGTGGCACGGTCGGCGGCTCGCTGTGCCAGGCCGATCCCGCCGAGGACCTCACCACGGTCTGCAGAGTGCTGGACGCGGTCTGCGTCGCCCGTGGGCCCGCGGGGCAACGGGAGATCCCGATCGACGAATTCCACGAAGGGCCCTACGAGACGTCGCTGGCTCACAACGAGATGCTCATCGAGGTACGCATCCCCCTCCGGCACAACATGTCCAATGCCTACGCCAAGGTCGAGCGGCGAGTGGGTGACTGGGCCGTCGCTGCGGCGGGCGCCGCCGTCACACTCGACGGGGCCCACGGGGCGATCGTCGCTGCGCGGGTCGGACTGACCGCAGTCAACCCGGACTACGACGGCCTGCGGGCGCTGGCCGAAGCGCTGGTCGGAAAGCCTCCCACCGAGGACACCTTCGCAGACGCCGGTCGAGCCGCGTCCGAGGCCTGCGAGCCGGTGTCCGACATGCGTGGCAGTGCCGACTACAAGCGCCACCTCGCTTCCGAGCTGACCATCCGCACCCTGCGGAAGTCCGTCGAACGAGTACGCAATACGCCAGTCCCCCAGGGAAATTAGAGGAACCGCCGATGCAGGTGAACATGACCGTGAACGGCGATCCCGTGACCGCCGACGTGGAACCCAGGATGCTGCTCGTCCACTTCCTTCGAGACCAGCTGCGCTTGACCGGCACCCACTGGGGGTGTGACACGTCCAACTGCGGGACATGCGTCGTGAGCATCGACGGGGAGCCGGTGAAGTCCTGCACGATCCTGGCGGCAATGGCCTCCGGGCACGACGTGCGGACGGTCGAGGGTCTGGAGGTCGACGGCCGGTTGGACCCCGTGCAGGAGGGCTTCATGCAGTGCCACGGCCTGCAGTGCGGATTCTGCACCCCTGGAATGATGATCACCGCCCGCGCGCTGCTCGACAGGGATCCCGACCCCGACGAAACGACCATCCGCGAGGCCATCTCGGGACAGATCTGCCGCTGCACGGGCTACACCACGATCGTGCGCTCCATCCAGTGGGCGGCCAAGAACTCCGTGAGGGCCGACGCATGACCACCGTCGAATCCCGTTCCCCGTCAGCCGATGACCTGGCCGATAACGACCAGAAGCCCTGCGGGCACGGCCGCATGTTGCGCAAGGAGGACCCGCGGTTCATCCGCGGTCGCGGCAACTACGTCGACGACATCAACCTGCACGGCATGCTCCACCTCGCAATCCTCCGCTCGCCGTACGCACACGCCCGCATCCTGTCGATCGATGTGTCCGCCGCACAGGCACATCCGAAGGTCAAGGCGGTGGTGACCGGCGCCGACCTGGCCGAGAAGGGTCTTGCCTGGATGCCGACGCTGTCCAACGACGTGCAAGCGGTGTTGGCCACCGACAAGGTGCGCTTTCAAGGGCAGGAGGTGGCGTTCGTCGTCGCCGAGGACCGCTACTCGGCCCGCGACGCGCTCGAACTCATCGACGTCGAATACGACCCGCTCGACCCGGTCGTGGACGTCCGTACCGCGCTCGACCCGTCCGCCGAGGTCATCAGAACCGACCTCGACGGCAAGACCGACAACCACTGCTTCGACTGGGAGACCGGCGACGCGGCCGCCACCGACGCCGCCTTCGCCAAGGCCGACGTCGTCGTCACCCAGGAGATGATCTACCCGCGGGTGCACCCGGCGCCGATGGAAACCTGCGGCGCGGTAGCCGATCTCGACCCGGTCAGCGGCAAGCTGACCCTCTGGTCGACCACCCAGGCACCGCATGCCCACCGCACGCTGTACGCCCTGGTGGCCGGGCTACCCGAGCACAAGATCCGGGTCATCTCCCCCGACATCGGCGGCGGCTTCGGCAACAAGGTGCCCATCTATCCCGGATACGTGTGTGCGATCGTCGGTTCGCTGGTGCTCGGCAAGCCGGTCAAGTGGATGGAGGACCGCAGCGAGAACCTCACGTCGACCGGCTTCGCGCGCGACTACGTCATGGTCGGCGACATCGCCGCGACCAAGGACGGCAAGATACTCGCGATCCGTTCGCACGTCCTGGCCGACCACGGCGCATTCAACGGCACCGCCGCGCCGGTGAAGTACCCGGCGGGTTTCTTCGGGGTGTTCACCGGCAGCTACGACATCGAGGCCGCGTACTGCCACATGACCGCGGTGTACACGAACAAGGCGCCGGGTGGTGTTGCGTACGCGTGTTCGTTCCGGATCACCGAGGCGGTCTACTTCGTCGAACGTCTGGTGGACTGTCTCGCCCAGGAGCTGCAGATCGATCCCGCCGAGCTGCGGCTGCGAAACCTGTTGCGGCCGGACCAGTTCCCTTACAAGTCCAAGACCGGGTGGGTCTACGACTCCGGCGACTACGAGACCACCATGCGGTTGGCCATGGACATGATCGGCTACGACGCGCTGCGCGAAGAGCAGCGACGCAGGCGGCAAGACGGCGAGCTGATGGGGATCGGGATGTCGTTCTTCACCGAGGCCGTCGGCGCCGGGCCGCGCAAGGACATGGACATTCTGGGCCTCGGCATGGCCGACGGATGTGAACTGCGCGTGCATCCGACGGGCAAGGCCGTCGTGCGGCTGTCGGTGCAGAGCCAGGGCCAGGGCCACGAGACGACGTTCGCTCAGATCGTCGCCGAGGAACTCGGCATACCGCCCGACGACATCGACGTCGTGCACGGCGACACCGACCAGACGCCGTTCGGACTGGGCACGTACGGGAGCCGCTCGACTCCCGTATCGGGTGCCGCCGCCGCACTGGTGGCACGCAAGGTGAGGGACAAGGCCAAGATCATCGCGTCGGGGATGCTGGAGGCGAGCGTCGCCGACCTCGAGTGGGAGAAGGGCTCGTTCCACGTCAAGGGCGATCCGACCGCGTCGGTGACGATCCAGGACATCGCGATGCGAGCCCACGGCGCGGGTGACCTGCCCGACGGAATCGAGGGCGGGCTCGACGCCCAGATCTGTTACAACCCAGAGAATCTCACGTACCCGTACGGCGCCTACTTCTGCGTCGTCGACATCGACCCGGGTACCGCCGTCGTGACGGTGCGCCGGTTCCTCGCCGTGGACGACTGCGGCACCAGGATCAACCCGATGATCATCGAAGGCCAGGTGCACGGCGGCCTCACCGACGGCATCGGGATGGCCCTCATGGAGATGATCGCGTTCGACGAGGAAGGCAACTGCCTCGGCGGCTCGCTGATGGACTATCTCATCCCGACCGCCGTCGACGTTCCCCACTTCGAGACCGGGCACACCGTGACCCCGTCACCACACCACCCGATCGGTGCCAAGGGCGTCGGTGAATCCGCCACCGTCGGTTCACCGCCCGCGGTGGTCAACGCGGTCGTGGATGCGCTCGCGCCCTTCGGGGTGCGGCACGCCGACATGCCCCTGACACCGTCACGGGTGTGGGAAGCCATGCAGGGCAACGCGACTCCCCCGATCTGATGAGCTCGGCGATGACGATGTCCGAACGCGCGGCGCAACTGGTCCTCGCACGGACGCCGTTCGTGCACGCCACCGTCGTCCGAGCCCAGCAGCCGACGTCGGCGCGCGCCGGCGACGAGGCGATCCTGCTGTCCGACGGCACCATCGAGGGCTTCGTCGGTGGGCAGTGTGCCCAGAACTCGGTCCGCAAGGCAGCACTCGGGGTGCTGCAGGCAGGCGAGAGCGTGCTACTGCGGGTCCTGCCCGACGGCGACGTGCACTTCCCCGAGGCCCCCGGCGCGTGTGTCGTGGTGAACCCGTGCCTGTCCGGCGGCGCGCTGGAGATCTTCCTCGTGCCGCAGGTGCCACCACCACTCGTCCGGATCAACGGCGCCACCCCCATCGCCGAGGCGCTGGCCGAGCTGTGCTCCGGACTGGGATACGCGGTCGCGACCGACGACTCTGGCGACGACCTGACGGGCACGACCGCCGTGGTGATCGCCAGCCACGGCGGACCCGAGGCCGAGATGATCCAGGCCGCCCTGGATGCCGACGTGGGATACATCGGCTTGGTGGCCAGCCGAATTCGGGGCGCATCGGTGCTCGCCGGGATCGAGCTCACCGCGGAACAGCTTGCGCGCGTGCACACTCCCGTGGGCCTGCCGATCGGCGCGAAGACACCAGCCGAGATCGCCGTCTCGATCGTGGCCGAGGTGATCGCCGCGATCCGGCTGGACGGCCTCTCGCCGAGGGTCCACGTCCCTCCCGTGCCCGTGCAGACCACCGACCCGGTGTGCGGGATGACGGTCGTCGTCGGACCGTCGACCCGGCACCTGGCGATCGACGGCCGGGATCACTGGTTCTGCGGCCCGGCGTGCGAGACGGCGTTCACCCGCGACGAGGGAACATGACCGCTGATCTCATCACCGGAGTCGTGCTGGCGGCCGGTCACTCCAGACGTCTGGGCAGAGCCGCGGTCCCGACGTGACGACCCCCTTCGCCGACGTCGACGACGTGGTGTCGCGTTTCGACGCCGAGGACCACCTCCTCGACGACGGCACCGCCGCGGCCATCTACCTGGCTACCGCCCTTGGGCGCCCCCTGCTGCTGGAGGGCGAGCCCGGCGTCGGAAAGACCACCGCAGCGAAGACGCTTTCCGTGGTGCTGAACTCACCGTTGGTCAGACTGCAGTGCTACGAGGGACTCACGGCGACAGAGGCGCTCTACGACTGGAACTATCAGCGCCAGCTGCTCAGCATCCGCCTCGCTGAGGCCACTGGAACGCAAATCGGGGAATCCGACCTCTACACCGAGTCCTATCTCGTGGACCGACCCATCCTGCAGTGTGTCCGCCACCGGGGACCCACCGCACCCGTGCTGTTGATCGACGAGATCGACCGCGCCGACGATGAATTCGAAGCCCTGCTGCTCGAATTCCTCGGCGAGGCCTCGGTCACCATCCCCGAGCTCGGTACCTTCGTGGCCGAGCGCCCCCCGATCACGGTGCTGACGTCCAACCGCAGCCGCGATCTGCACGACGCCCTGCGGAGGCGTTGTCTCTACCACTGGATCGACTACCCGGAGCCGACCAGGGCGGCCGAGATCGTCCGCCGCACGGTCCCCGGCGCCACCACCGCACTCATCGAACATGCGACCCAGTTCGTGCTCAGCGCAAGGAATCTCGACCTGGACAAGCCGCCCGGCGTGGCCGAGACCATCGACTGGGTCGCCGCACTGTTCGCCCTCGGCGTGACCGAACTCGCGGCGGTCCAAACCCAACAGAGTTTGGCCAGCCTCGGCGCGCTGGCGAAGACACCGGACGACAGTGACCTGATCGGCGATGCGTTCGCCGAGTACAGCACGGGATGAGAGGAAGAATCAGTGAAGATCGCCAACGAGTTCACCGTCAGCGCCCCGATCGAGAAGGCCTGGGACGTGCTCATCGATCTGGAACAGGTGATCCCCCTGATGCCCGGCGCCCAGATGACCGGACACGACGGAGAAAACGTGCTGGGCAAGGTCAAGGTCAAGGTCGGGCCCGTGACCAGTGAGTTCAACGGCAAGGTGCACTTCGTCGAACGCGACCGCGATCAGCGTCGCGCCGTCATCGACGCCAAGGGCAAGGAATCGAGAGGATCCGGCAATGCGGCGGCGACCGTTACCGCGGTCTTGCACGATGCAGGTGATCGGACCCGTGTCACCGTCGACACCGACTTGAAGATCGTCGGCAAGCTCGCACAGTTTGGAAGCGGTATGCTGCAACAGGTTTCGGAGAAACTACTCGGCCAGTTCGTCGAATCCCTAGAGGCCAAGCTGGCGTCCGCGCATGCGCAGGCCCCTCCCGAACCCACCCCTGCGGTCGCACTCGCCGAGGCCCCCCGCGTCGCAAGCGCCCCCGAACCCGCCCCGATCGATCTGTTGCAACTCGCCGGTGGCACGACGCTCAAGAAGTACGTCCCCATGGCGATCGGTGCGTTCGCCGCCGCGGCGCTGCTCTTCACACTCGGCAGGCTCGTCCTGGGCAGGCGACTGGACCGCGACCGCGGGTGAGCGGTCCACTTCTGCTGCGTGGCGTCGATCGGGCCGCGCTCGCGGCCGCGTTGTCGAGTAAGTTGCGCTCGGCGGGCGTCGCAGTCTCCGCAAGTGGCCCAGCCGGTTTCGTGGCGGCTCTCGGCCAGCTGTCGTCGGGCTCGCGCCGTGACCTCTACTGGGCGGCGCGGCTGACGCTGGTCAACCGCGCCGAAGACGTCCCCATCTTCGACACGGTCGTCTCGGCGTTGTTCGACGAGGCGATGCTCGGCGTGGATCCGCACGACATGACGAAGTCCGGCCTCGGCGGGACACCGGCATCCGTGCCGGGCTCCACTCGCGCCCAGGGCTCGACCGTGGACGGCGGTGGGCTGCCGTGGACGACGCCACCGCGGTCCATCACGGCCGCCCGCGCCGAGGCGACCGACGACGCCGTCAGCGTTCCAGACGCATTGCCGAGCCGACTGATCGCGAGGGCCGACGAAGCGTTCGAGACCTTCGACGACGGCGACCTACACCTTCTCGGCACGTGGCTGGAGCACGCCTCTGCGCGATGGCCCCGCAGGCGCACGCTGCGGCGCGAGGCGAACAAGCACGGCAGTCGAATCAACCTGCGCGACACCATACGAGCCTCACGAAGCACGGGATGGGAGGCGTTGCGGCTGTTTCGATCACGCCGTCGCTGCCGTCCTCGGCGCATCGTTCTGCTGTGCGACGTCAGCAGGTCGATGCAGCCCTACGCCACGATGTACCTGCATCTGATGCGCGCCGCGGCGTTGCGCCGGACGACCGTCGCACCGGAGGTGTTCGCGTTCTCGACGTCGTTGACGCGGCTGACCCCGGTGCTGTCGCACCGCTCCGCGGACGTGGCGCTGGCGCGAGCCAACGCCAAGGTCACCGACCGTTACGGCGGAACGCATCTCGGTCGAAGCCTCGCTACCCTGCTGGCGACCCCGCATGGCAATGCACTGCGTGGCGCGGTGGTGGTCATCGCCTCCGACGGCTGGGACAGCGAGCCGCCCGAGGTGCTCGAGCGCGCGATGGCCAGGCTGCGTCGACGGGCAGAGTTGATCGTGTGGCTGAACCCCCGTGCCGCCGCCTCCGGCTACGAACCGCTGGTGGGTTCGATGGAGTCCGCGCTGCCGTATTGCGACGTGTTCATGCCCGCCCACTCGATGACCGGTCTGCGCGACCTGTTCGACGTCCTCGGCGACGATCGAATGCTCAGCCGAGCGCGGTCAGCGCCGGAGCGAGTCGTTCGAATTGGTCGACTCCGGCGGCGAAGTCCCCACTCGGAAGCATGACCATGGCGTGATCCGCCCCAGCGGTCAGGTGCCTCTGGAGTGTGGCGGAAATGGCACGCGGGTCGCCGTGGGCGACCACGTCGTCGACCAGACGGCCACTGACGTCGGCGATCTCGTCGGCGCCGTAACCCAGTCGGCCGATGGTGGCGGCATACGACGGCTGGCCCAGCGAGGTGGACACCGTGTCCCTGGCCTGCGTCCGCGCGCGGTCGCGATCGGAGTCGACGATGACCGACACGCCGACGACCAGAAGCGCGTCCGGTCCCAGTATCCGCCGCGCGTGTGCGGTGAACTCCGGGGGCAAGCCGGCGGGCAGCGCACCGTCACAGACCTCGCCGGCGAGCCCGAGCATCTTCGGGCCGTTGGCGGCGATGATCCGGGGGTAGCGGACCTTCGGCGCCGGCGGCCAGGTCTCGCCATTCATCCGGTCGAGGTAGTCACGAAGGGTGGCCAATGGCCTGCCGAAGTCCCTACCGACGCTGACGGCCTGCTGCGGATAGCCGACGCCCAAGCCGAGCACCACACGACCGGGAAATCCCTCGGCCAGCTGGGCCGCCGCGGCGTGCAGGGTCTGCGGTTCCCGGGTCCAGATGTTGGCGATGCTGGTGCCGAACGCCATTCGCTCGGTCACACCGAGCAGCATCGCCAACTGCACGAGGGCGTCCTTGCCGATGACCTCGTTGGTCCAGGCCGCGCGATAGCCGGCAAGCTCCAATCGGCGGACCGCGTCCCGCTGCTCATCGACCGTCGGCATCTCGGTGAACGTGACCGGAAGCAATGCACCCACCGGGCCGAGAGTTCGACGTGCGGCGTCGACCGTGGTGTTCATGAAGGTCCTCCTCAGCCCGTTCGCGATGTCAGTGAATGTCATCAAACCTACGCGCGATGACAGCTGCTGTCATCACCGCCACCGCAAGTCGTCCTGTTCTCGTGGCGACGTGGTCGAGGTTGGGTGCGGCGCGGCATCCAATGCGATCCGGCACCGCCGGTTTGATTAACACCGCAAGATCGCTTGAGGCGCAAACGAATTCGCCTCTCGCGCCAATAGGGAGGGACCCGACGGTTGACGCGCCGCGTCGAACGTGTGTTCTAATGGGTGCGACCGCAAGCCCGCGCACCGCGGGAGACCTTCGGAAGGAATTCGCGTGACGATGACTGTAGACACTCTGACAGCAGAAGCGTTGACCACTGACTCCGACACCCCCGACGTAGTGCCGACTCCCGTCGAGAACACCTCGCCGGTGCCCGAGTCGCCTGCCGCGGAGATTCCCGCCGAGGAGAAGCCGAAGAGGTCCCCCGCCAAGAAGTCGGCAGGCAAGAGGACCAAGACGCTCGAACTGACCCTCACCGTCACCGGTACCGCCGATGGCGAGTGGCGCGCCGAGCTCAAGCAGGGCTCCACCTACCTGGCCCGCAACCTCGCCGTCGCGGCCGCCGCCGTCTCGCGCGCCGCCAAGGAACTGCATCAGGACCTGTCCACCCCGATCGACGAAATCATCGAGGAGGCGCGCTCGCAGCAAGCCGCCAAGGTCGCCGCGCT
>JAOPUT010000155.1 GCA_025963385.1 Mycobacterium sp. | reverse complement strand
TCGGCGATCGACCGCCCCTGCAGGTTCGGACGGCCGGGCGGTGGCATGCTCGCCGGGCACCCCCGCCCCCCACGATCCCCGGAGCACCCCATGGACCTCGAGCTGTCCGCCGCCGAGCTGCTGTCGACCACCCGATCGGTGCGCAAGCGCCTCGACCTGGAGCGTCCGGTGGAGCGCGAGGTCATCGAGGAGTGCCTCGAGCTGGCCCTGCAGGCACCCACCGGGTCGAACAGCCAGATGTGGCAGTGGGTGATCGTGACCGACGCCGACCTCAAGGCCCAGATCGCCGAGCACTACGCCGCCGGCTTCGACCCGTACTTCGCCGGCAAGGGCGCCTCTTGGCAGGAGGGCGACCCCCGGGCCGATCGGGCGGCGGCGGTGTCGTCTTCGGCCAAGTACCTGCGCGACCACTTCCACGAGGTCCCGGCCATGCTCATCCCGTGCCAGTACGGCCGGGTGCCCTCCGACGCGCCGAGCGAGTCGCACGCCGGCTACTGGGGCTCCCTGCTCCCGGCCGTGTGGAGCTTCATGCTCGCCTTGCGCTCGAAGGGCCTCGGCTCGGCCTGGACCACCCTGCACCTCGGCCGCGAGCGGGAGGTCGCCGAGCTGCTCGGCATCCCCTACGACACCGTCACCCAGGCCGGCCTGTTCCCGATCGCCTACACCAAGGGCACCGACTTCAAGCCCGCCAAGCGACTGCCCGCCGAGAAGCTCAGTCACTGGAACACCTGGTAGGTACTCGACCCGCGAGCGTGCGCAGAGTGCGATTTCTGCCCGGTGTGTTGCCCTCAGACACGCACGCTCGCGGGGGAGGGTGGCTGGGTGCTCAGATGGCGCCGGCGAACCCCTGCTGGCGCCACGCCTCGTAGACCACCACCGCGGCCGCGTTCGACAGATTCAGGGAGCGACGGTCGGCGAGCATCGGGATCCGCAACCGCTTGGTGACGTGCGGGTCGGCCAGCGTCTGAGCGTCCAGGCCGGTCGGCTCCGGCCCGAACAGCATCACGTCACCGGGGGAGAAGTCGACGTCGGCGAAGGACGATTCGGCGTGCGCGGTGAAGGCGAATACACGCGCGGGCATCACGACCTCCCACGCCGCCTGCAGGTCGGCGTGCACCGTCACCGAGGCCAGGTCGTGGTAGTCCAGGCCGGCACGTCGCAGCTTCGGCTCGGACAGGTCGAATCCGAGCGGTTCGACGAGGTGCAATTCGCAGCCGGTAGCTGCGACCATCCTGATCGCATTGCCGGTGTTCGGCGCGATGCGCGGTGAGTTGAACATGACCCGAAACATTCGATGATGATCTCAGTAGTGCAACGACATTTGCTCGTATAGCACACGAGTACACAACGGCACGGTCACGAACTCTGTCTGTTCAGTAAGAATTGTAGAAACGCTCGCGCATCGCTGTCATACTCGACAAATTGCCGGGCGGACTGGGTCTTCCGGTGCCTGCCGATACGGGCGTACTGCTGCAGGAAGCCTTATGAACCACGCGCGATCAGTGAAATGCCAACGAGCGACCCGTTGTACGTCCGGGGCGCGATGACGGCGTTCATCGAGCCGCCGCAAGACGTTGCGCCCCCCGAATTCTCAGTCACTCCGTCACCGCAACCGAAGCGGCCGCCGCGTCTGGCGCTCGGCAATTGGCCCGTTCGCTGGAAAGTCTTCGCCATCGTCTTGGTGCCCTTGTTGTTGGCCGGTGTGTTCGGCGGTTTGCGGATCTACTCGGGCTGGACCGACGCAGGCAACCTCCGACTCGCGGCCGACCGCGCCGAGATGGTGCCCGCCATCGAGAAGTACATGGCAGCCCTGGACGGCGCGCTGCTGGCGAACTCCACCGGCGGCGACGCCCAGGCGTCGTTGAGCGCGTTCGACACCAGCAAGCAAAACCTGCAGCGGAAGCTCTCCGGTACCGACGTGGTGCCCGACGTCCGGACGGGCATCACCGGTCTGCTCAAGGATGGGCAGTCGCTGCTCGATCAGGTCACGGCGAACGGCATCGACCTGCGGGGCCGTATCACGGCCTACGCGCCGATCCTGTTGAGCGCCGAGGACGCCATCAACGGCTCGGTCCGCATCGACGACGAGAAGATCCGTGCCGAGACGCAAGGTCTGAGCCGGGCGATCGGCGCCCGCGGCCAGATGACGATGCAGCAGCTGCTGGTGAACCTCGGCGGTGACCTTCCGGAGCCGGAGTTGCGCACGTCGATGATCACGTTGGCCGGTACCGAGCCGTCGACGCTGTTCGGCATGGCGCAGGTGCTCGGTGTCGGCTCCCCGGACGCCCAGAAGTTGCAAGAGGAAATGGTCAAGCGGATGGCCATGATGTCGGATCCGGCGGTTCCGCTGGTGGGCAACGCGGATCTGAGTCAATCGTTGCAGACCACCAAGGAGATCGCGCAGAAGGTCATCGATTCCACCACGCCCGCCGTCACCTCGGCGGTCGAGGACCTGGCCAGTGCCAAGCGCCAGGAGGCGATTCGAGACTCGGTGATCGTCGGCGTCGCGATCCTGCTCGCCGTCGCCATCGTGCTGTTCGTCGCGCGCTCACTGGTGCGGCCGCTGCGCACACTGCGTGACGGCGCCCTCAAGGTGGCTCACGAGGATCTTGCGCGCGAACTCGAGCGGGTGCGCACGGGCGGCGCACCCGGTCCCGTCCAGCCACTCCCGGTGAACACCACCGAGGAGGTCGGCCAGGTTGCCCACGCCGTCGACGAACTGCACGAGCAGGCAGTCTTCCTGGCAGGTGAGCAGGCTCGCCTGCAGCTGCAGATCGGCGACATGTTCGAAACCCTCTCGCGGCGCAGCCGGTCCCTCGTCGACCAGCAGTTGGGCCTCATCGACCAACTCGAACGCAACGAGGAGGATCCCGAGCGTCTCGACAGCCTCTTCAAACTCGACCACCTGGCCGCCCGCATGCGCCGCAACGGCGCCAACCTGCTGGTGCTCGCAGGCAATCGGGTGCCGCGTGAACACGCCGATCCGGTGCCGGTCGCCTCGTTGATCAACGCGGCGGCATCCGAGGTGGAGGACTACACGAGGGTCGTCACCGCGACGGTCCCCGAGAGTGAGGTCCTCGGCGTCGTCGCAGGCGACCTCGTCCACCTGCTGGCCGAACTGCTCGACAACGCGCTGCGTTACTCGCCGCCGACCGCCGAGGTACGGGTGTCTGCCGTGCACACCGGCAACGGCGGGCTGGTCATCGAGGTCACCGACAGTGGCCTCGGCATGACCGACGCCGATCTTCGCGTCTCCAACACGCGTCTGCAGTCCGGTGGCGAGGTCAACCCGTATACCGCCCGCCACATGGGTCTGTTCGTCGTCGGCAGGCTCGCCGCCCAGCACGGCCTGGTCGTCCGTCTGCGCAATACGGTTGCCGCCGAACCGAACTCGGGTACGACGGCCGGCGTGTTCATTCCGGCCGAGCTTCTGCTGTACGGTCCCGGTGGTCCCGAGCCGATCGCGCAGGACTACGGCCTGCCCGCCGACTACGGCACGCCCGCCGACGCGTACGCAGGTGCCCCGCCCGCCCTGTCGCTGGTGCAGGACAGTGACGGCTACGACGACTACGCCGGCGAGGTCGAGCCCGAACCGGAGTACCATAGCGGACGCGCTGACGTGCCCATTTCGCTTCTGCCGCAACGCAATCCCGGCGCCAGCGGTATCTCCGACATCCCGTCGGCACCGATCGAGCCCGTCGAGAGGGTCCACCAGCCCGCGGACCCGTGGGCCGAGGAGCAGTGGCCCGCCGACTCGACGCCCGCCCAAGCTCCCGTGGCCGAACCGCAGCCTCGCTGGCACCTGCCCACTGAGTCCTCCGAACGTCCTGTCCCGACGGACACGTCGTCCTTCTTCGCGGCCAAGGCGCAGGCCACGCCTGCGCCGACCCCGCCAGAACCCGAACCCGAGCCCGCTCCGGCGACCGGTAGCTCCATCTTCGACACGATGGTGTCGGAGTGGCTGATCGATGACCCCTTCAAGCTGGCCAACAGCACCGACCTGGATTGGCAGACGGTGTGGGATCAGGGCTGGTCGGCCGCCGCCGCGGCCGAGGAAGCCCCCGTGGAGGAACACACGTCGGACGGCCTGCCGATGCGTCAGCCGGGCGCCCGCCTGGTGCCAGGAGCGGCCAACGGCGAGAACGGGCACAACGGCCGCAACGGCGGTGCCCACCGTGGCGCGGAGGCCGCCGAGGACGACGACACCTTCGACACCGGGCCGATCGCCGTCCCGCGTGATCCCGAGGCGGTTCGGACCAGCATCGGCAGCCATTTCAGCGGCGTGCACGCCGGCCGGTCGCACGCGCGCGAGACGCGATCGACAGACGAGGACTGATCCGAGGATGACCCGTCCCTCCCAGCGTGATTCGCTCGACTGGCTGGTGTCCAAGTTCGCGCACGAGGTGTCCGGCGTCTCGCACGCGATCCTGGTGTCGGCCGACGGTCTGCTGATGGCCTCCAGCGAGCACATGCCCGTCGAGCGGGCGGACCAGCTGGCGGCGGTGGCATCCGGACTGGCCAGCTTGTCCACCGGCGCCGCCCAACTCTTCGACGGAGGCTTCGTAATGCAGTCGATCGTCGAGATGGAGAACGGCTACCTGCTGCTGATGCGCGTCGGTGACGGGTCGAACCTCGCCACGTTGGCGACCAGATCGTGTGACATCGGGCAGATCGGCTACGAGATGGCCATTCTGGTGGAACGCGTCGGCACCGTCATCCAGTCGTCGCGCCGCACGGCACAGCGCTCGTGAGACGCCATGGATCATCCGCCGCACGACGCCTGGGAGCCCAGCGAACCACTGGATGAGGTGAGCCTGGTTCGGCCCTACATGCTGACCGCGGGGCGCACCGAGTCACGCGTCAACCTCCCGCTGGAGGCGCCGATCCGGACGTTGAGGTTCGCTCCCGCGCCCACATGGCCGGGGAGCGACGTACGTGCCAAGATTCTCAGTCTCGGTACGGAGAGTCCCTCCGTCGCGGAGATCGCGGCTCGCCTATCGTTGCCGCTCGGTGTTGCGCGTGTGTTGATCGGCGATCTGGTGACGCAGGGTTATCTTCGAGTGGACGCCACTTTGGGTGAGTCGGTGACGACCGAGGAACGGCGTGAACTCATAGGAAGGACACTGCGTGGCCTACGGGCACTCTGAGAGGCGGGCATCCGCCGGATCGGGGTCTTCGCGTGGACGCTCCGCCTCTACCAAGATCGTCATCTCGGGTGGATTCGGCGCCGGTAAGACGACGTTCGTGGGCGCTGTGTCGGAGATCATGCCGTTGCGTACCGAGGCCATCGTGACCAACGCCTCGCAGGGGGTGGACGGTCTCGACGCGACGCCCAACAAGAACACCACGACGGTGGCGATGGACTTCGGCCGCATCACCCTGGCCGACGACCTGGTGCTCTACCTGTTCGGCACGCCCGGGCAGCGCCGCTTCTGGTTCATGTGGGACGACCTGGTGCGGGGCGCGATCGGCGCGATCATCCTCGTCGACGTCCGCAGGCTGCAGGACAGCTTCGCCGCCGTCGACTTCTTCGAGGCCCGTCAGCTGCCGTTCCTCATCGCGGTGAACGTGTTCGACGGCGGCCCCAGGTATCCGGCCGACGCCGTGCGCAAGGCGCTGGCGCTGCGGGAGCACATCCCGGTGGTGAACGTCGATGCGCGCGACCGGCATTCGGCGCGGGCCGCGCTCATCGCCATCACCGAGTACGCGCTGATGAACCTCAGCACGCTGCCCGGCTGACGGTGACCGATTTCGACCAGGAGTGGGTCGACCGTGAGTTCACCGGTCACGACTTCCGCGATGACGACCTGAGCCGGCTGCGCACCGAACGCGTCGTCTTCACCGACTGCGACTTCAGTGGTGTCGATCTCTCCGAGTCCGAGCACCAGGGCTCGGCCTTCCGCAATTGCACGTTCCGGCGGACGTCTTTGATGCACAGCGCGTTTCGACACTGCACCCTGCTGGGGTCGGTGTTCACCGAGTGCCGACTACGGCCCGTCACGATGGTCGAGGTCGATTTGACGCTGGCGGTGCTCGGCGGGTGCGACCTGCGGAGCATCGACCTCTCCGATAGCCGACTTCGAGAGGCGAGTCTGATGCGCACCGACCTGCGCAAGGCCGTGCTCCGCGGCGCGGACCTGCGTGGCGCACGGACGCAGGAGACTCGACTCGACGAAGCGGATCTGCGCGGTGCCCTGGTCGACCCGACATTCTGGACGACGGCGTCGGTCCGCGGCGCGAAGATCGACGTCAACCAGGCGCTCGCGTACGCCGCCGCGCATGGACTGGACGTGCACGGCGCGTAACCGCGCGCAGTTCACGATGGCGCGTCCCGGGGGTGATCGGCGTTGCCGAATTCCGCTTGAGGGCTGTGCCTTCCGGCTGTTGCGTGACCCGCACACAGAACTCGGCACCAGGGCCACGTTTCGTCTGAGTTACAAGCTGAGCCGTCTATTGCGTCGACCGCAGCTGACCGTTACGGTCCAATTAAGCCCGGAACCGACCGATATTGACCGAAAGTGTGGTTCAAGCGATGGTGGACTCTCCCGTTTCGTCAGGCTCAACGCCAACGGTCTTCGTCCGCAACGCGACGGGGTTGCGCAAGGAAGCCGGCGCGCTGGACGTCTTCGTCTACAACACCAACAACCAGAACATCGGCCTTGG
>JAOPUT010000152.1 GCA_025963385.1 Mycobacterium sp. | reverse complement strand
TTCAGCGGATCGTCAACCCGCCACAACGGCGTATTTTCCTTGTCGTCCGGTGCGGCGGTGTAGATGATTGCCTTGCGATAGCTCTGGTCCCAGTTGAACGCCTTGTACGTCGTCTGCGGCTGCGCGCCGCCGATGTCTTGGACGACCTTGAACACCACGGCCTGCGTGCCGCGCGGGGGAATCGACGAGGTGTATTCCGTCGGCGTGATGGTCAACTCAGACGGTGTCGTGCGGGGCGCGCCAGACTTGGCCGCGTTGACGAACCCGTCGCGCGTCTGCGAGATGTAGTCGGCGACCGACTTCTGGTCGGGGTAGTCCAGCGGGATGCTGATGTCGACGCTGTACGCGGGGTCGGAGAGCTGGATCTCGCACGTGGTACCGGTGTTGCCGCCCTTGAGGTCGGCGCAGTAATCCTTCGGCGCCGCCGCCGCAACACCAGAAGAACCGAAGATGGCAGCAACCGTGGCGAGTATGGCCACGCCGGAAGAGCGCATGGGTGATCCCTCCAAACAACGCGGCACCGCGCCGCGGACCCAAAGATATCGTGCGGCGCGCTCGTAAATCGGGCCGGGCGGACCTACCGCCGCCTCCCCGCAGTCCGGGGCGGGGTTCGGCTCAGTACACGGCTCAGCCCGATACGCCTCACGCCGTGCGCTTGACGGCGAACCATCGCCGCGTCACAATCAATTGACTAAATGTCTACAATCAAACAATCGTGGTCGGCTTCGAACTGCCGTCCGACGAAGGGAGAGACGCACATGGGCGACCTGCTGGCAGGAAAGACCGTCATCGTTACCGGCGCGGGACGGGGTATCGGGCTGGCGACAGCGCTGCACCTTCACGACGAAGGCGCCCAGGTCGTGGCAACGGTGCGCAGCGAGGCCAATCTGCCCCAACTCAAGGTCGACGACGATCGGCTGATCGGCCGGGTCGTCGACGTCACCGACGAGCAACAGGTCAAGGACCTCATCAAGTTCACCGTCGACACGTTCGGCAAGCTCGACGGAATCGTGAACAACGCCGGGATCCTGATTCCCGGCACCATTCTCGACGCGTCCGTTGAGGACTTCCAGAAGACCTTCGATGCCAACGTCAAGGGCGTGTTCCTCGGCTCCAAGTACGCCATCCCCGAGTTGCTCAAGGCGGGCGGCGGATCGATCGTGAACTTCGGGTCCATCAACTCCATCGGCGCGGAGAAGTTGTTGACGACCTACACCGCCAGCAAGGGAGCCGTGCTGACCATGACGAAGGCCATCGCACTCGACTTTGGTGCGCAGGGCATCCGCGCGAACACCGTCTGCCCGGGATTCGTCGACACACCGCTCAACGTCCCGCACTACGAGGCGCTTGGCGGACGCGAGGCGCTCGAGGCCGGCTTGGCCGACTTCCAGCCCATTGGACGCGCGATCGAGCCCCTGGAGATCGCGCACTCGGTAGCGTTCCTGCTCTCCGATCACTCCACCGCCATTACCGGTACCGCCTTCGTCGTCGATGGCGGCGTGCTCGCCGGAGCCTGAGCGACCTTTCGGGGCGCGGCGGTGGTTCGCTCGAAACGTCAACGGGAACAGAAGTATTGACCTACCTCGCGGTACAGCCCACTTATCGCGGTGGTCCTAGATGAAAGAGGTCGACCAGTGGCATCGAGTGACAACGAAAACGCCGCGCCCGACATCGTCGACGTGCTGGTGATCGGAGCCGGACCCTCCGGTGCCGTGGTAACCCATACCGCTGCAGTGGCAGGACTGAGCGTGATCTGCTTGGAACAGGGCGACTGGGTCAACCCCAGTGACTTTCCTGCCAACTTTCCCGAGTGGGAACTGCTGATCCAGCACGACTGGGCGCATGACCCGAACGTTCGTGCCTTGCCGTCGGACTATCCCGTCGACGTCGAGGATTCCGACATGTGGCCGGTGATGTTCAACGCCGTCGGCGGCAGCTCGATCTATTACGGCGCCGAGTGGCCACGGCTGCTGCCGTCGGACTTTCGCGTCAAGACCCTCGACGGCGTCGCCGACGACTGGCCCATCAGCTACCACGACCTCAAGCCCTATCACGACGAAGTCGACGAGTTCATCGGAGTCGCGGGCCTCGGCGGGGACACCGCCTACCCCGAGGGCCTCGACTATCCGCTGCCGCCGCATCCGCTTGGCAAGCCAGGTATGAAGGCGGCCGAAGCCGCCAACAAGCTCGGCTGGCACTGGTGGCCAGGCACCAACGCCATCGCGAGTCAGAAGCACAAGACGCTCGAACAGTGTGGTCGCTGGGGTGTCTGCGAATGGGGCTGTCCCCAGGGTGCCAAGGCGTCGTTCGACTTGATCTACATGCCGCAGGCGATGAAGGCCGGCGCGCAGGTTCTTACCGGGGCGCGGGTCCGCAGGATCGTTACGGACACGGACGGATTGGCCACCGGCGCGGAATTCGTCAACCGAGACGGCGAGGTGATCTTCCAGCCTGCCCGCGCGGTCGTGTTGTGCGCCAACGGTGTTGGCACTCCTCGACTGTTGTTGCTGTCCGCCGACGATCGGCATCCCGACGGTCTGGCCAACTCCTCCGGCCTGGTGGGCCGCAACTTGATGCTGCATCCGAACTGCACGGCGCTGGGCTACTACGAGGAGGACCTGGAGAGCTGGCGCGGGCCGGCGGGACAACTCATCCATTCGATGGAGTTCTACGAAACCGACAAGTCCCGCGGCTTCGTGCGCGGCGCGAAGTTGCACGCGCTTCCCACACCAGGCCCACTCAACGTCGTCGAGGCCCATCGCGAGGGCGCCTTCGAAGATCTGTGGGGCCCGGCGATCCACGACGTGGCCCGACGGGCGCGCAACGGAATCCTGTGGGCAGCCAACACCGAGGACCTGCCGGAGGAACACAACCGAGTCACCCTGTCGGACAAGCTGTTCGACTCGGATGGCTTGGCGGCCCCCAAGATCGAATACCGCATCAGCGACAACACCCGAAAGCTGCTCAAGCACACGGTGGCGCGGATGGTCGAAGCCCACGAGGCGGCAGGCGCCCAGCACGTGATCACGCAGGAGTTGTGGATCGACCAGCCTGGACATCTGTTGGGCACCGCCAGGATGGGTGACGACCCCGCGACGTCGGTGGTCGATTCCCACGGCCAGACCCACGACGTGGAGAACCTCTTCATCGCCGACGGCAGCATCTTCGTCACCTCCGGATCGGCCAATCCGACCTGCACCATCAGCGCCCTTGCGCTGCGGGTGGGCAGGAAGGTCGTCGAAAGACTCACCACCAAGGAAGAAGTCAACGCATGAGCAGCGCATCACCGCAACGGTTGTCGGTTCCGCCGCGCAAGACTCAGCCGCCTCGCCCGCTGACCGAGGACGAGCAGGTGACACTGCTGCGCATCGCCGACACCTTGATTCCCGCCGCCGGCCCCAATCCCAAGGCCAGTGACGCCGACCAGTTCGTGCCCTATCTTCATCTGGCGTTGGCTGCCCGCGCCGACGTGTTCGACGCGGTAGTCAAGGCCGTCACCCAACTCGCCGCCGTGCCCGACGACGCCATGTACGCAGAGTTGAAGACGATGTGGGCGCAGGACAAGTTCACCTTCGATCCACTGTCCTCGATCATCGCCGGGGCTTACTTCATGACCCCACAGGTCAAGGAGTTGATCGGATACCCGGGCCAGCACCGCGACCCCGCGGGCCTCGAAGATGCCGCAAATGAGTTGGAAACGGGCATCTTGGAGCCGGTGCTGGAACGTGGCCACATCTACGTGTCCGCGGCCGGCGAGTGAGCCGTCACGGCGCTCCATCCCGTCGGTGCAGCGTGGGTATGCAACGCGCGACGCGAAGCCGACTATTGTAGACAATAAGTCAGGTCCGACGGCAGCCCGTCGCCACGGTGCGACACCGACGGCCCCGGTGCGGCGAAAGGACGAACGGTGACCGATCTAGCAGCAGGCTTGCAGGCAAATATCGCCCGCGGCACGCGCAAGCAGGTGTCACTGGGGCGCGTCGAGCAGCGCACCACGCCGGGTTCGGTGGCCGAGGTGCTCCGCAGCGCCATCTTGGACGGCACGCTCGCCCAAGGCAGCCAACTGCGCGAAATCCACCTGTCCGAGGACCTCGGCGTCAGCCGCGGACCGCTTCGCGAAGCGCTGGCGATGCTCGTCGACGAGGGACTGGTCGTCAAGATCGCCTACCGAGGGGCCTTCGTCGCGGAGGTGAATGCCGAGGGGATGGCGGAGATCGCCAGCCTGCGCAAGCGCTTGGAGCCCTTCGCCATCGAACTGGCGATACCGAAGCTGACCGGCACGAACCGGATCAAGGTGACCCGCGCGTTGGAAGACATGGCGATCGGCGCGGAGAACAACGACGCGACCGCCACCATCGACGCTCACATGGCCTTCCACCGAGCCTTCTACGAACTCTCCGGTCACAAACAGCTGCTCGAGATCTGGAAGAGCTGGGAAGCTCAACTGCAGATGTTCTTCTCGACCGATCATCAGGCCTTCGCCGACTTGCATGACATGGTCGCCGACCACGTCCGCTTGTTGGCGATCATCGACCGCGGCGATCTCGCCGAGATCACCCGCGAGATCGGGATTCACGTCCACGGCCCGGCACCGGAGGACATCGAGGCGGAGGCGGCAGCCGCGCAGCGTGCGTGAATACGTCGACGTCCTCGGTCCCGGGGAGACGTTCGGGCGGTCCTCGGTGCTGCCCGGCCTGGCTCCCGCGCTGAGCGTGCGCGCCTTCGAGGACACCCTGTGCTACCGCTTTCCTGCGGGTGGTCGATCTCGCCTCGATTGGGCCGTGGCGAACCTCCCCACGTGACGTGATGCGACCGCCGCCGGCGCCAGCTCAACATCCGCCGCCCACCACCGTCGCTACCCACGGACGCACGACGAGCAGCAGCCGTAGGCGAGTCCGTCGAACCTCCAACGTGATCCACCTCGCCTGGTGGCCCTGGTCCCGCTGAGCCTCGCTGACTCGAGTGGTTGACATCACACTGCAATGTAGTATTGTCAACAATAAGGCAATATTGTTTTGATCATTCGTGTCGCCGTACTGATCCGATCCCCCAAGCGAGGTAGTCATGGCCATATCGTCCGATCCAGAAGCCGTCCGCGAGACCGGTGCCGACCAACCGGCCGCCGACGAGGCGCTGCTGGAGAAAATGGGTTACAAGCAGGAATTGAGCCGGTCGTTGGGTTTCTTCTCCAGCTTCGGCATTCAGTTCTCGTCCATCGCGATCGCCTCCTCGACCTTCACGACGCTGATCGTCGGCCTCAGCTTCTTCGGCCCGGCATCCTTCTGGTCGTACGTAATCGGCGGCGCGTTCCAGGTCTTCACCGTGGGACTGGCGGTGGCACAGCTGGTTTCGGCGTATCCACTGGCCGGCGGGGTGTACCAGATCACCGGCCGAATCACTGGAAAGCCTTGGCTTGCTTGGCAAACGGGTTGGCTTCTGGTCATCGCACACACGGTGTCGGTGACGGCCGTGTCCACCAGCATCGTGCCGTTCCTGGCGGGCTGGTTCGGCGTAACTGTCGACTCCAGCTTGGAGACGTTCGCGTGGGCTGCCGGGATCATGATCTTCGTGACCCTGTTCAACATCGCCGGGGTGAAGGTCGCCGCGTTGCTCAACAACGTCGGCGTGATCGCCGAGATCGTGGTCGTCATCCTGCTGATCGGTGGCCTAATCCTGGTGAAGCACCCCACGCAGCCCTTGAGCATCCTGAACGACACCGCTGGCACGACGGCCGGCGGGCACTGGTTGATGCCCGCCTTGTTCGCGATGATCCTGCCCGCGTATCTGATCTCCAGCTTCGACGCCACCGGCAACGCCTCGGAGGAAACGAAGAATGCCAGCAAGATGGCGCCGATGGCCTCCGTGGTGGCCAATACGTCCGCCTACGTGACCGGCGGGATCATCATCGCGTTGTTGCTGCTGGCCATTCAGGATCTCCCCGGCATCATGGGTAGCTCGGTACCCGTGAAGGACATCCTCGACAGCGCGATCGGACAAACCTTCGCCACGGTGATCGAAGCGGTGGCCATCGTGGCTCTGCTGGCGACCATCGCGATGCTGCAGCTCACCGGCATACGGGTGCTGTGGTCACAGGCCCGCGACGGACAGATGCCCGCAGCCGGCTGGATGCGCAAGGTCAGCAAGCAGCGCATCCCCATCAACGCCACCCTGACGATCCTGGCGATGGCCCTGCTGTTCGGGCTGTGGTCGTCCCTGCTGTCCGTGCTGGCGGCCATGACCGCACTCGCGTGGGGGTTCGCCTACACGGTCGTCGTCATCGTCGGTTTCTGGGCCGTGATGAAGAAGAAGTTGCCCGAGCACCCCTGGCACTACGGCAAGTTGAGTCCGCTGATCTTCGTGGTGTCGATCCTCTGGTCGATTGTGCTGTGCATCGTGCTGGTGGTTTCCGACCCGATTCACGTCGGACTGGGCCTCGTCGGCGTCATCGTCGCTGGCTGCGTGATCTATCTCTGCATTCCGAAGAGCCGTCGGGGTGCCTCTCGAGACGTGGCACCCGGACATCTCTGAGCCCACCAGTCGGCAGGGCCCCAAAGCAATTGGCCGCCGCCACACCACGAATGGAGTCAAGAAGCCATGACCAGCATTGCGCATGCACACTGGTCCAACTGGGCCGGTAACCAGCAGTGCTCGCCCCGACGGATCCTGCATCCGCAGACCGAAGCCGACGTTCAGGACGCCGTCACGGCAGCGACGAACGAAGGACTCAAGGTACGGGTCGTCGGGGCGGGGCACTCCTTTTCCCCGCTATCGGTGACTGACGGAGTGATTCTCTGTCTGGACCAGATGTCCGGGATCACCGCGATCGATGCCGGCCGCCACCGCGTCACCGTCGCCGGCGGAACGACGATTCGACAAATGGGGGACCCGCTCTGGGCTGCTCGGCTGTGCCTGAAGAATCAAGGGGACATCGACACCCAACAGATCGCGGGTGCGATCAGCACGGCGACGCACGGCTCGGGAGCCGCCCAGCAATGCTTCTCGGCGATGGCGACCAAGTTTCGGGTCGTCATCGCCACCGGCGAGGTTCGCGAGATCGGCACGGACGAACCGCAGATGCTGGCCGCAGCACGGGTGGCGATGGGAATGCTCGGCGTCATCACCGAGGTCGAGCTGGAAGTGCGCGACGCATTCGGTCTGGCGGAGAACATCGAATACTGGCCATTTGCAAAGCTTCTCGAACGGTTCTATGACGAAATGGCGAACCGCCGCCACTTCTCCTTCTTCTGGATGCCCTACGCGGGCTCTCCAGGATCGCTGTTCATGGACTGGCCGTCGCCGGTCGGCCCGGGTGACTGCGCCTTGGTCAAGCTCTACGACGAGGTGCCGCGGGTATCGCTCAGTACCGTGCCCGACCCTGCGTATCGGCGGGTCGACCGGCCGTACCGGATCTATCCCGACCCGGACTTCGAGGGCGTGATCGTCAATCGGGAACTCGAATACTTCGTGCCCTACGAGGACGGCTTGGCCGCGTTCCAAGCGGTGCGGCAGCTGATCCTGACGAAGTACCCTGACCAGCTCTACCCCATCGAGGTGCGATCGATCGCCGCCGACCATGCCCATCTGTCCCCGTTTCATCTTCGCCCGTCCATCTCGATCTCCATCTGCGGGCACGAAGACAAGGACTACATGGGCTTTCTCGCCGACGTCGCCGCGACCCTCGACGACTTCGACGCCCGCCCGCACTGGGGGAAGCTCAACTTCATGTCGCGTGAGCGCATCGCGCAGCTGTTTCCCCGACTTGGCGACTTCGAGGCCGTGCGCAAGGAGCTCGACCCGCGCGGCACCTTCCTGTCGCCCTACCTATCAACCCTCTTCGCCTAGCACCCTCAACGAGAGACCGAGGTCATGAAACTGCTTAGTATTTCGTGTTTTACCGTCGACATCCCCGCAGCGGGAGGTTCCTACGTCATGTCGCACGGACGCGACCTCAGCGCCTTCCCCGCCATCGTCGTCAAACTCACCGCCGACGACGGCACGACCGGTTGGGGCGAGGCTGGAACATTGGGCGGCAACTATCTCAACGGCTTTCCTGGCAGTGCACGCGAAACCGTCAGGGAACTTGCGCCTTTCGTGCTGAGTTGCGATCCGATGGAGGCGGGCGTGCTCGTCGACGGGATGGACTCCCTGCTGATCGGTCACCTCCCCGGCAAGGCCGCCATCGACACCGCAATGTGGGACCTTCGTGGCAAGCTCCTCGGATTGCCGGTCGCCACTTTGCTCGGCGGGATGAAACAGCGTGAACTCGGCGCCTTCCAGGCAATCAGTCTCGCCTCGCCTCAACGAATGGCCGAGGAAGCTCTATCCCTCGCCGACGGGGGCTTGCGGCGCTTTCAGTTGAAGTTGGGTGACGACCCAGTCGAGGACGCGGCACGCACGCGCGCCGTCGCCAGCGCAGTCGCCGACGTGTCGGAGTTCATGACCAGCGACGCCAACCGCGGGTGGACCGTCGGTCAAGCCAAGCGGTACCTGCAGGGCATCCGCGACGTCGACACCTACGTCGAACAGCCGTGTGCCAGCATGACCGAGCTCGCCCTCGTCGCCCGGCACAGCACGCTGCCCCTGATGATGGACGAAAGCGGCCAAACCTACGAGGACGTCCTGACCGGTCACCGCCTCGGCGTCGTCGACGCACTGAACTTGAAGATCAGCCGCGTGGGAGGACTGACCAAGGCCGCCCGCATTCGCGACCTGGCGGAAGCGACCGGGATCATGATCATGGTCGACGAACCCCAGGGCGCCGACCTGGCCACCGGCGCGATGGCACAGCTCGCCGCCAGCATCGACCCCCGACGGTTTCTCGGCGTGTCCTACTTCATGGGCTCCCACATGACCATTTCCTACCAACACCACCCGGGGGCCACGGGACCCGCGATGACCGCGGGGAAGGTCGTCGTCGACGACGCGCCCGGCCTGGGTGTCTCCGTGGACGAAGCGCTCTTTGGGGACCCGAGTTTCGTCCTGACCATCGCCGAGTAGCGACCCGTCTTCGATCAAGCAAGCTGACAACCCGAAAGGTAAACCCATGACACTGATGACGGTGCCCAACGTAATCGACGGCAAGTCCGTCGTCGGCTCCTCCACTAACACCCTGGAGGTTCTCGATCCCAGCACCGGCGAGGTCGTCGCCCGCTTCACCGAGTCGACTCCCGGCGACGTCGACGACGCGGTCGCGGCGGCCAAGGCGGCCTTTCCCGCCTGGGCGGCCAAGCCTCCCGGCCAACGATCCGAGGCGCTGCACGCCCTGGCCGACCTGTTGGCGCGCAACCTCGCGGAATTCGCCCGGATCGAATCCGTCGACGCCGGCAAGCCGATCACCGTGGCCACCGACGAAGAGTTGCCAGGAATTCTGGGAGCGTTGCGGCACTTCGCCGGAGCGGGTCGCGTCCTGGCCGCTCAAGCCGCCGGCGAGTTCGCCGCCGGCACCACCAGTTACGTACGCCGCGAACCCATCGGCGTCGTTGCCGGCATCACACCGTGGAACTTCCCACTGTGGCAGGCAGTGTGGAAGATCGCGCCCGCCCTGATCGCGGGCAACACCGTCGTAATCAAACCCGCAGAGAACACTCCCCTTGGCACGAGTCGTTTCATCGAAATGGCGCAACAAGTGCTCCCCCCGGGCGTGGTGAACGTCGTCAACGGCCGCGGCGCGGTCACCGGCGAGGCCCTGGTCAAACATCCCGACGTCAACTTGGTGTCGTTCACCGGTTCGACCCGCGCCGGGGAGAACATCGGATCGGTTGCCGGAGCGCAAGCCAAACGCGTGGTCCTCGAACTCGGCGGCAACTCACCGGTCATCGTGTTCGACGACGTCGACCTCGCTCAAGCGTTGCCCTCGCTCACCAACGGAATCCTGTTCAACGCCGGACAGGAATGCATGTCGGCAACCCGGATCCTGGTCGCCGAATCGCTGCACGACGAATTCGTCGATCGGCTCGCCGCCAGTCTCGAGCAGGCAGTCCTCGGCGACACGTCCGACCCGGCCACGACTTTGGGGCCCTTGATCTCGGAAGTGCAACGCGACCGGGTGGCCAAGCTGGTCGCCAACAGGTCACCGTCGGCGACCGTTGTGACGGGTGGATCGGCGGTCGATCGGCCGGGATTCTTCTTCCAGCCCACCCTGATCACCGGAGTCGGCGACGACGACGAACTGGTCACCGAGGAGATCTTCGGGCCCGTGGCCACCGTGCAAACCTTCACCGACGAAGGCGACGCACTGGCCAAGGCCAATTCGGTGGCCCAGGGCCTGGCCTCGTCGGTGTGGACCCGTGACTTGGCCCGCGGACTGCGCTGTGTCGGCGCGCTCGACACCGGCATCGTCTGGGTGAACACGCACATGGTGGTCGGCCCCGAAGTTCCCCTGGGCGGCTTCCGCGCATCGGGGCTCGGCAAGGAAGGTGGCCTCGCCGGACTCGAGGAATTCACCCGGACGAAATTGGTCACCTTGAGCACGGCCTAGCACCAGCCGTGGTCCCCCCGGTGGCGCCGTTGGTCGACTCCTCAGCATCGACGCCACCCCGGCGGATCACGCGGCGCGCACGGGCCGCCTACTGGTCGACGTTCGATTGGCAGCGTCGGCGAATGCGGCTGGGCTAGGGGAGAATCGGAGGTCAACCGTGACGATCACACCCGACGAGCAGGGACTCGCCGTCTCCCCACCTCGCTCGTCGTCGACGACGCCATCACCGTCCGACGCGGGGCGAGCCGCGGTCACCCTGATGGACGACGTGCGCGCTCGACGGGAGAGGGACCGCAGCGTTGCGGTGGAGTCCGCGGTCGTCGGCCAGCACGTCCGCCGGATCGACAACCGCACTGGGCGTTACACCACCTGGGCCCAGATCACCATGATGGTGCCCTCACCGGCTGGCCAGTGCTGGCTGGTGTCCTTCATCGACGGCGACGTCGATGTCTGGCGGATCGACGACGCCGACGCTCACTACCAGTTCCATCCCAATTCACCGACGCCGGACGGACTTTGATCGTGGCGGTCCTGGCGATCGACCAAGGTACCTCCGGGCGGCTTTTTCCTGCCTGGTCCGCTCGCACCCCGGGAGAGCGAATCGGCGATCCTGCACCGGCTCGTCGACCTCATAGAGGACATCATCGACGAACAGGCGCGACTCGAGACGCTCGACGCAGGCAAGCCCACGAGCGCCGCCCGTGGCGAGGAACTACCGGGCATCGCTGCGCTGGCTGCAGGCGTGTGGACCCTCTCGATGGTCTTCCGATCCGGTGGTGTCGATTTCAGGGCGTGGCGGCGCCGTACTGGCCCCACTCGTAGATGCCTGCCGTGTCGGAGAACAGCGCGGGTATGCCGCCGGTGTGCCAGAAGACGATGGGCTCGCGCGCACCGGCTGCTCGATCGACGACCGCGTGCAACCCCTTTGCGCTGTACACCGAATCCGTAAGCACCGCTTCGGACTTCGCGAGGAGGTCGAACGCGTTCTGCCCGCCGGTGGTTGGAGACGCGTAGGCCTCGCCGAGATAGCCGGTCAAGACGGTCGGCGCGATCACGCCGGGTTCCAAACCGAGAATCTGTGTCAGGCCCCCCTCCAGGGAGGTGACCTCTCGGGTCAGATCAGTCTGCGTCTTGGCGACGCCGACACCGATGACCTCGGGACCGTGACCCAACACGCGGTGGGCGTAATCCAGTCCCGCCTGCGTCCCCCCGGTCGAGGTCGCGTGGATGATCGAGGAGGGTGTGACCCCGAGACCGTCGAGCTGGTCGAGCAACTCGAGGTAGGCCGCGACGAAGCCCAGGGCGCCGGTCGGCGTCGATCCCCCCATCGGGATCATGACCGTCCGCCGGCCTCGTCTGTCGAGTTCCGTGGAGAGGTGGCGGGCCTTGGCATCGAGTTCGTTCCAGTCCTGGGTTCCGGCGAAGTGCAGGGTCGCGTGTAATGCGACGTCCAGGACCAGGTTGCCGGTCGGACGAGCGGGACGATCGCCACCGAGCATCAGGTGACACTCCCACCCCATCAGACGAGCGGCAGCGGCCACGGTACGGGCGTGATTCGATTGGGGCGCACCAACTGTCACCACCGTGTCGACGGCGCCGTCGGCAGCGGCGCGGCCGAAGAGATATTCGATCTTGCGTGCCTTGTTGCCGCCCAGCGCTAGTCCCGTCAAGTCGTCGCGCTTGATCCAGACCTCGCCGCCGACAGCCGAGGAGAACCGCGGGGCATGAATCAGGGGGGTGGGCAATGTGGCCAGGGTGACGCGCGGTTGCCGCGCGAGGGCCTGGGCCAATTCAGCTCGAGTTCGGGGCATGCGAAGCGCTCTCGTTGTGTGGGTATTACCGACTATCGGGTGTGGAGTCGCTCGCCACCACCAGATCCGCGTGTCGCCAGGGTTGATGAAGGGCGACGAAGGCTTCCCGCGCGTCCCAATGCGGCGAGGCGACGTCCACACCGACCAGCATGAGGGACCTCGGGCACCGGCGCTGCGCTATCCGGTCGGCCACGTGTCCGACAGGGTGTAGCCCGTCGGGAAGGGATCGGCGGGGTCGAGACCGACCTGACTGATCTCGGTGATGTAGGCCTGCCCGCTGATCCGCGGGACGATGGCGTCGTAGGGCCCCACCGTCGTGAGTCGGTCGATGACGCCGACGAACTGTGACCCCAGTACGGATTCGTGAACGAATGGCTCACCCGCACTGATCAACCCCTTGGCCTTCAACACCGCTAGGCGCGCTGAGGTGCCGGTTCCGCAGGGAGAGCGGTCCAACCGTCCCGGCGACACGATCACGGCATTGCGCGAAGTGAGAACACCGTCGTTGTGCGTGAGCGGCCCGACGATCTCGGTCTGGGTGATGCCCGCGAACTCCGGATTGGTCGGGTGATGGACCGGGATCTGTTCGGCCGCAGCGGTCTTCAAACGTTGGCCCAGATCGCACAGATCGCCGGCCTCATCGGGTGTCAAGCCAAATCCCAATTCGGCGGCCTCGGCCAGAACATAGGTCATGCCACCCCAAGCGACATCGACCGTGAGCGTCGGATACCCGTCGAGTTCCAGCGGAACGCTGATCTCGTAGGCGAATGCCGGTTGGTTCTCGAAGTCGACGCTGGTGACCTTGCCGTCCTTGCAAGCGCAGCGGATCCGGATGCGTCCGGCAGGAGCTTCCAACACGATGTCGGTGAAGGGTTCCACCATGCGGATCATCCCGGTCTCCAGCAGTGCCGTCGTCACACACATGGTGTTGGAACCAGACATCGCCGGGTACTCGGTCGATTCGGCGATGACGTAGCCGAATTGGGCTTCCGGATCACTCGCCGGAACGATGTAGTTGACGCAGTGGGTCACCGCTCCGCGCGGTTCGTGCAGCAGCAGTTTGCGTAGATCGTCGTCGTGATCACGGAAGTACTTCATCTTCTCGAACACGGTGGACCCCGGTACGTCGCCGATCCCACCGGTCACCACGTTGTTCACCTCGCCGCCGACGTGACATTTCACGACGTTGACCATTCGACTCCACCGCACCGGGACCCTCCCACCGTGTTCGGCTCCGGTGGCGGGCACCGCAGCGGTATTCGCTTACCTGTCATCCTGCCTCGCGCCGATGGCGACGTGTGTCGGGTCTACGAGTCCCGCTGGTCCGGGCGGCTCAGGAGTAGTTGAGACCGGTGTCGGCGATGAGCTTGCGTAGTTCGTCGGTCTTCTCGGCGGACAACTCGCCGTAGGGGGCGCGCGGGGCCCCGAGGTTCACACCGACGGCGGCCGCGGCTGCCTTGGTGGAAACGGCGTAACCCTCCTTGCCGAGGAAGTCGAACACGTTCCACAGCCGCTTGAAGATGTCGAACGCCTCGGCGGTCTTGCCCTGCTTGGCCAAGTCATAGATGGCGACGCACTCCTTGGGAGCGAAGTTCGGTGCACCCCAGATGGATCCGGAAGCGCCCGCCAGGAACGCTGGCAGGACGATGGTGTCCCACCCGACGAAGGTGTCGATGGCGTCGCCCAGATTGAAGATCAAGTCGAAGGCCTGCTCGATCGAACCCGACGTGTCCTTGACGTATTTGACGACGTCGGTGCGCTCGAAGAGTTCGCGGTAGAACGCGCGGTCCAGATTCATGCCGGTCACCCCTGGCAGGTTGTAGGCGATCACGGGAACGCCTGCGGCCTCGCCCACGGTCGCGAAGTATTCGATGACCTCGTGACGAGTCGGCGCCTCGTAGTAGGGCTGTACTAGCAACACCGCGTCAGCACCCGCCGCGGCGGCGTGCTTCGACAGTTCGATGGCCTCGGCGGTGCTGGTCGACCCGGTCTGCGGGGCAACGGGGACCCGGCCGTCGGCTTGCTCGATGACGACCTCATTGACCCTCTTGCGCTCTGAGGATGTCAGCGCCGCGAACTCACCGGTACTACCGCCGGGGACCAGACCGTGCAGGCCGTTGCCGATGAGAAAGTCGACGTGGTTGCGCAGCGCGCCTTCGTCGACGGCGCCGCTCGCATCGAACGGGGTCGAGACGGCAGCAAGGATGCCGCTGAGCTTCGTGGTCATGGTTGTTCCTTCGTCTTGTGCGGTACCGGTACCGCCCGCCGAGTGTGTTGGGAGTTCATCCGCCCGGCACGACTGTAACAAGATTGCAAATTGTAGACAAGTGCACAATCAATCAGACGATGTCTGGTCACGTGTCCGTTCGACTCGGCGCAGATCGGACCGTCCACGTGATTCCGTCTTCGGTTAGGTGAATCGGCTGCGATGCCCGATGTCCTGCACATTCCAGAGCTCGAGCCTCACGGGGTGGATCAGGATGATGTCGACGCCGGATCGCTCGGAGAGCTCGGCGAAGCCATGTATCTCCACGCCGCGGCCGTCTCGGTCATCGAATCCCCGTAGTGGATGAGAAGGATCCTCGACGGTGAGGGAGACCCGGGGATCGCGTCGTACGTTTCGGTATTTCTGAGAGTCGCGTAACTGGCTTCCGCTGATCTCGAGCGAACCAGAGTCGGCATCAACGGCGAAGGCAGTCGGGTGGACTTGCGGCGCTCCATCGGGTCCGATGGTGACCAATCGGCCGTGCCCGATCGATGCGAGGAAGTGGAATTCGACGTCGGTGAACGCCGCGCCACCTTCGCCCATCGAACCGCGGCGGTCTGTCGGCATCGTTCCAAGGTAGACCCCGCGGTCTGTGTCAGGAGACGGTTACCGCGCCGCGGCCGACGGATGGTTCCGCCTTGATGTTGCGACTCTGTTCGCGTCGCCGACGTTCTGGAAGTAGTGCCCCCTTGCGCTTCGTATGTCGCCAATGTCGCCGGGCCAGTAGTCGAAAGTCCTTGCCTTGCCACTGGATCCGGACACGCACAAGCGGGCGTGCCCCGCGCCGGGCGCCGGCTCGACGTCGGCGGCAGAGCATCCAGCGCGGGCCGATGGGAAATCAACGGGCTGACGCGGTCGAATGGGTCGGTGCATCGCCCGCGCACTCGAGTCGCTCTCGCCCGGCCGGGCGTCCCTGATGAGGGCTGAATGAGCCAGGACTGGGACTTTAGTCCCTTGAAGACCGGCGTCCGCAGTGGTCAGATCGGACTCATAGGAAGTACCTCTCGGGGGCATCGTGGATCGGCAAGAACACATCGAGCAAGTCTGCCGATCATCGTTGCGCCGTTCGGTTGCCGAAAGGGCCGTCACGGCCACCAACGCGATGTCTCGACGCTCGAGGGCGCAGTTGGGCGGATGCGACGGAGCAACCAAGAGCCACATCCTTCTCACCGTTGCGACGTTCATCGGTGCAATGGCGACCGCGTGCGGACCGTTGACGATCGCGACTGCCGGTCCGGCGCTCATCCGGGTTCAGGTGCCACCAGATGTTCCCGCGGATCCGTGCGGGGGAGCGGTGGTCTTCGGCAATGGTGGATCTCAGTGCGACGGACCGCCGTCACCCGACGGCAGCTTTCAGCGATGTACATCGGTGTATGTTCTCGGAATCGGTGGCTGGAACTGCTACACCGTGTATCCGCCACCCGTCATGGTCGGTTGAATCTCTCCATCCTGAATTCTGTTGGCACCGAACCGATTCGGGACCGTTCAGCGCTTCGGGGCGGTGGGGTCGCGGGTGTGAACACCATCTGCGACGTCGGCCACTCAAGCCAGGTAGGAATGCGAAGAGGTAGGCACGACAGTGGCGGAACAGTACACTTTCTCTCGAGATGCAGGCTCGGACCCCGCCTCCGTTGGTTATTGATCAACAGTCGGTGCTAGGTGGGTCTAAATCATGGACACTGTGAACCGCCCCTGGGGCGAGAGAGTCGTCATCAACCGAATCCTTGATGCGGCCAATGACGTTGAGATGGCAAAGAGGCGCCAGGATGTGCCCGGGGTGGACTTCGCCGAGAGCGATCTGCGTGTCGCCGTACTGGCAGCGGTCGACTCGGGCATCTCGTGGCAGATGGTCGGTGATGCCTTGGGGCTTCGGCGCGGAGCGGCGTACCAGAGGTTTCGTCGCCGCATCCGAGAGGAGTGACGTCGCCATAGTCGCTCGCCGAACGCACGTCGACACCGAGCGGCGGCCACCCGGTGGACACGCCGCCACACATTATTGACGTCTGCGAAGACTTCATATAAAACTATTGGTATGATTTGCTGGTACGGGCAGGACTGCCCTTGGTGCGTGGTGACGGCGGCGCGGTGACCGACGTTGGGGCTTGCGAGACCCACGGCGGTAGCGACGAGGACAGTGGACGCGAAGGCGGGCTGGATCGCCGATCCCGACCGAGTGGGGTCCAACGATTCGCAAGGACGGTGACGAGCGGCGCGTTTTTGGAGCACTTCAGGAATGTCCTCGGAGTCGTCGGCATCTGTCTGCTGATGGCCTCGCTGGGAGTGGCCTTCGTGCACGTCACGGACGTTCTCGATCCGCAGTGCATCGTCAACACGCAGGGGTCATGCGCGGCGCTGCCCGACTTCCGCGTTCTTGGACTGACAGGAGCAGGGTTCGGGCTCCTGTTCGTCGTCGTGGCGGTGGTCATGAGCAAGCTGCTGCCGCAACGTCTCTGATGGTGTTTTCGATGGCTGCGCGTCCGAGTCTTCCGCCCCCCGGAAACGCTGCGGTCGTCAGCTGAAGAGGCGGGACATGGCGGCGACGGTAAGCGCTTCGGCACCTGTCGACAGAGTGGGCTCGATCGCGGGTGCGAATTCGGGGGAGTGGTTGGTGGGGAGCGACTTTCGTTGCTCGGCAGCTTGCGCCACCCGTGCTTGATCGAAGCCGCCCCAGAACCAGAACGCGGTGGGTACGCCGATCTCGCTGCCGAACAGGCCGACGTCTTCACTTCCTGCCACGGGTTGATGCCATTCGACCACCCGTTGATCGCCGAAGTGGCTGCGGAATTCGACAGCTATCCCTTGCATGACCGCGTCATCGACGGTGGTGACGGGAAAGCTGTACGTGGTCTCGACCGAGGGCTCCTGCTCGGCGCCCGAGGCCAGTGCCTCTGCCCTGGCGATGCGTTCGATGGATGCGAGCGCCTTCTCGCGGACATCGGTGCTGAAGCTCCGGACGTTGATGCCGAGTTCGGCGTCGTCGGCGATGATGTTCTCCTTCGACCCGGCATGTAGGTACCCGACCGTGACCACGGCCGGGTCGAAGGGTGAAAGTTCGCGCGAGACAATGGTTTGCAGACGCTGCACGACGTTGGACGCCATCACCACCGGATCTATCGTGGACTCCGGTTGCGAGCCGTGGCCGCCACGACCGAATAGCTGTACCTTCAGCGAATCTGCCGCTGCCAACGCCGGACCGGTCTTGTAGGCGATCGTCCCGGCGGGCAATGGCACCACGTGCTGTCCCAGCACCACATCGGGTTTGGGAAAACGGTCGAACAGTCCGTCGGCGATCATCGCCCTGGCCCCGGCACCCAGTTCCTCGGCAGGCTGGAAGACGGCCACCACCGTGCCCGACCAGGAATCCTTCAGCGCGTCGAGCAGTCGCAACGAGCCGACCAGCGCGGCAGCATGCATGTCGTGGCCGCAGGCGTGCATCACCGGAACATCCTTGCCGTTGGCGTCCAGGCCGCGAGCCGTACTCGCATAGGCCAGGCCGGTCTTCTCCGCCACGGGGAGGGCGTCGAAGTCCGCGCGCAGAAGGACGGTCGGGCCGGACCCGTTTCGGCAGACGGCCACGACCCCGGTGCGGCCGACACCGGCGGTCACCTCGAATCCCAGTGGTGCGAGCGCGTCCAGCACCTTCTGCGCGGTGCGGTGCTCTTGGAACGACAGCTCGGGGTGGGCATGGAGGTCTCGATAGAAGTCGGCCAGGCCGGCACCCAGGGTGTCTTCCCATCCGCCTGGCAGTGCGATCGTCACGTCAACTCCTCAACTGCTGCGCCCTCGATCGTAAGTCCCGCGAGTGCCTCGCGTTCCACGCTCTCGACCGTTGTGGCCACCGCCCGAGGGTATGAGTCCCATTGCGGCTCGGATCGATCTTCCTGCGCCCATCCTCCTCGGTGAAGGCACCTCGAAAACGTCGGATTTGCCCACGATCGCCCGTGAGATTTCGCCGAGGTCCGCATGGCGCGGTCCTGCTGACGGCGACGGTCCCGGGTTCGCCGCTGTCCGGGACGCAGCCGGAAGTCCATGGGAGCAGAGCTTTTCATTACTCACCGGGTTCATAGGCGATGGCCCCTCGTGTGCGCCGCCGATGGGCGTTATCGAATCGGAACCGATGTTGGCGCGAAGCGTTGCCCACAATTTGCTGGACGCGTGATACCCCTATACGGGCAGACAGATTGACACCGTACGCACACACTCACGCCAACGGATGGGCAAATGACAGCGGTCAATGACGCAGACGGCACGCTGGAAGGCGCCTACCTCGAAAGCGTCGAAAGCCTCACACGCGCGACGGCTCGACTGCACTTCGATCCGTTCGTCGACATCGATTGGGACGCACCCGAGAACGCGCTGGACGCGAACGATCCGCGTTGGCAGCTGGATCCGGAAACCAATCCGCTGGCCGCCACGGAGTGGTACGCCGAGCAGCCGTTGCAGCGACGAATCGACATGGGTCGCTGGGTCACCGCGAACACTTTGAAGGCCACCACCCAGTTCGAGATGATGTTGATCCGCGGAGTCGTGCACTACGTCGGTAAATTGCCGAATGGCTCCCCGGTATTTCGCTATCTCGTTCAGGAAATGATCGAGGAATCCAACCACATCCAGATGTTCCAGGAATTCGTGAATCGCACTGGCGAGCTGGTTCCCGGAATGCGACGGGGTTCCCGGATCATCGGACCGTTCGCCGGATACTACGGCGGTTACGCCAGCAACTTTCATTTCATCGGGGTGCTTTGTGGTGAACAGCCGTTGCACTATCAGCAGACGCTGCAGCACCGCGGCGCAGCCCACGTTCCACCGCTGCTGAACAAGATCACCTACATTCACCTGGCGGAGGAAGCCCGCCACATCACGTTCGCCGACCTCCATCTGGCTGAGCGTTTGAGGAGTGCCGGACGTTTCAGGCGGGCGTTCTACGCGATCATCTTCCCGCTGTTCCTTCGATGGTTGATCGGCGAATCGGTGGGACCGCCCCGGACCTTCGCCAGGCAGTTCGGGATTCCCCGACAGGTCTTCAAGACCGCCTACTGGAGGGGGGATCAGTCGCGGCGGATGATGGCGGAATCGGCCGCCGACGTTCGACGAGTCGCCGAGGACCTTGGTCTGCGAACGGCATGGACCCGTTGGATGTGGCGATTGTTGGGAATCGATGGGCGGCTGCCGCGGTATCGCGGTGAGCCGGATCGGAGCCCGGCCGTCACGAGGGTGGCGGGGTTTCGCACGGTGACGTGGGGCCGCATCGCGGCGGTCGTGATCATGGCGACCGTCGCCCTTGCGGCGACGCCGGTCGGATTGCGGATCATCGCCGTCGCCGCCGCAGGGGCGTGCGTGTGGGCGGTTTACCACGCGCTCCAAGCGCGTTTCGGTGTCGTGGTGGGCAACCAACCGTTCGAGTGGCCGAGGTTTCTCATCTGGGTGGCGTTGTGCGTGACCATGATTCCCGTCGGTGGGCTGATCGGGCTCGCCATGTTGGTGTGCATGATCCTCGCGCTGGCCGAATTCATGCCCACGATATGACGCGTCCGCGACCGGCCCAGCATCCCCGAAACAGACCCCGAACCGTGATAAATTCCGCCGATGCCTGACCTGCCATATTTCGACCTGCTCATCGATGAACGGCAGGAAGGTGGCGAGACCGGTCAACTGTGGGAACGCCAGGTGCATTGGGGCTATTGGGATGATCCCAAGGCGGCCTCGGGAACCCGAGATGACTACATCGCGGCCATGGAGCACATGAACGGCGTGTTGATGGATGCCGGCCGAGTCGCCGATGGCCAGCGGCTGTTGGACGTCGGCTGCGGATTCGGCGGGACCATCCAGCAGATCAACGCCGGACATTCCGCCATGGACCTCACCGGGCTGAACATCGATCCGCGTCAACTCGCTGCTGCCGAGGCCCAGACCCAGAGCGCCAATGGCAATGAGATCGCCTGGGTGGAGGGCGACGCACTCCAGTTGCCGTTCGACGACAACTCATTCGACCGCGTCCTGGCCGTCGAATGCATCTTCCACTTTCCGTCGCGTGAGGCCTTCCTCGTGGAGGCCGCCAGGGTGCTCAAGCCGGGCGGCTATGTGGCGGTGTCCGACTTCGTGCCCACCGTGGCGCTTTTCGCGAAGACCCCGATCTGGATGGCGGTGAGGTCCCGAATCGCCAAGTCGTACGGAACGCTGGGGAATGTGCCCCTGCGGTCCTATCGGGCCATGGGCAAACGCGCGGGACTCGAACTCGATGCGAACCGCAACATCCGGAAGAACACGCTGCCGACCTACCCCTTCCTGATCAGGTTCTTCCGCGAGCAGGGGTCGGCGGACGCCGAGAAGACCTTGGTGGTCGGTACGCGGTGGATCAAGTGGCTGTCCAACATGGGCCTCATCCAGTACCGCGTGTACACCTTCCGCAAGCCCGACTGACCCTCGGCGGCGCCCGCCCCGTGGCGGACTACCGAACGGCTTTCGCCATCGCCGAAAGTGTCTCCGCTGCAGTGAACTTCGGTGCCCAGCCCAGTTGATGCTTGGCCTTGCCGATGTCCATCACCACCGAGGTTCGGCCGGCGTGCAACCATTCCAACGCCGACGGGACGAACGGCACCCGCGAGATGATCTCCGACGTGGCCACCGCCGCCGCGCGCGGCACCTTCACCGGTCTGGCGCCCAGTGCCCTGCCGACGTCCGACAACGACAACACGCCGTCGCCGGCGATGTTGTAGGCACCCGGCGGGGCGGACGTGGTGGTGACGGCCAACGCGATCGCGGCGGCCACGTCGTCGTGATGCACCAACTGCATCGGCGTGCCGGGATCTGGAAACGGCGGTTTGAGCAGCGGCACGGCACGCGTGAGCCGACCGATCGCGTCGGGAAGCTGGTTCCATGGCATGGCATCGGCCAGCATGGTCGCCTTCGGCCCGGCCACGATGCACGGCCGCAGCACGTATACCTCGAGTGAAGAGCCCGCGGTGACGTCGGCCAAGGCCGCTTCGCACGCCGCCTTCTGCTCGGAGTAGTAATGCTCGGGTGAGCCGCGGGGCGGCACGTCCTCGGTGATCGGGGTTCGGTTCTCGGAGTGGTAGCCGTACGCGGCGACCGAGGACGTGTAGACGAGCCGCTGCGGCCGATCGGCGGCCACGGTCGCCTCGAAGACGTTGCGGGTGCCGGCCAGATTCACTCGCCCGCTTTCCTCCCGCGAGCCCATGATGATGAAGGCGAGGTGCACGACGACGTCCACGTCGGCGACGAGAGAATCGACGGCCGCCCGGTCCAGGATGTCGCCGCGGCGGTACTCCGTCTTCGTCCAGCCCAGCTCGTCGGGATCGAATGGACGCCGGGCCATCCCGATGATCGCCGTGACGTTGGGATCATCCTCGAGGGCTTGGATGGTCGAGATACCAATTTCGCCCGTGGGGCCGGTGACCGCGACGCGCAGAGACATGTCGTGGCAGTTCCCGGTCTGTCGGCGGCCAAACGCGCCCGACGCGGGTATCGGGTCGGGGAACCAGCCGCGTCGGGGGACACCTGAACGAGCGCGCACAATCGGTGACATGCTTCCCGTGCTCGACCTGTCCGACGCCGACACGGACCCGGCCGCGTTTCGTGCGCGCTTGCGCGAGGCTGCCCACGACGCCGGGTTCTTCTACCTGGTAGGTCACGGTGTCAGCGAATCGCAAACGGCCGAGGTGCTCGGTCTTGCTCGGGCGTTCTTCGCGCTCGATCCGGCGGCGAAGGCGGAGATCAGCCAGCTGAAGAGTCCGCAGTTCCGTGGATACTCGCGCCTCGGCGGGGAACTCACCAACGGCAAGGTGGATTGGCGCGAACAGATCGACATCGGACCCGAGCGCTCGGTTCGCCCGGACGCGAAGGGCTACTGGCGTCTGCAGGGCCCCAACCTATGGCCGTCGACACCTGCCGGTTTCAGGCACGCGTTCGAACGGTGGGACGAGGCGCTGTCCGGGGTGGGCATGCGACTGCTGCGCCACTGGGCGGTGTCTCTGGGCGCCGAGGAAGCCACCTTCGACGATGCGTTCGCGCATCTGCCCGCCACGCTCATCAAGGTGGTCCGTTACCCCGGCGACACCGACAATCAGCAGGGAGTCGGTGCCCACAAGGACTCCGGTGTGCTGACATTGCTTCTGGTGGAACCTGATTCGAAGGGCCTACAGGTGGAACCGACGCCGGGGGAGTGGGTCGACGTGCCGCCGGTCCCCGGCGCATTCATCGTCAACATCGGCGAGCTGCTGGAGGTGGCGACCGGCGGCTACCTACGCGCGACGCGGCACCGGGTCGTGGCGCCCCCGGGGATCGACCGGGTGTCGATCCCCTTCTTCCTGAACCCGGCGCTAGATGCCACCATCCCGATCATCGCCCTCCCGCCGGAGCTGGCGAGGTTGTCACGCGGAGTCGAGGCCGATCCAGACAACCCAATCTTCGACACCTATGGAGACAACGCCTGGAAGTCGCGTATCCGCGCGCACCCCGACGTCGCCGAACTGCACCACGGAGTCAAGGCCGCAGTGGGCTTCGGCGCGAATTAGAACTCCAGCCCGTATCCTCCGCGCAGGTCCTTGTGGGCGGCTTCCAAGGTGCGATCGCACAGCTCGACCAGCGCGTCGACGTCGAGATCCGATTCTCCGGCAAGCCTTTCCAGCCAGACCGTTTCTCGCTCCCTCAGTTCGGACGACTTCAGCTCGCCGTTGAAGTACACGACGGTATCGTCGGTTGGACGGTCGTCGGCGGACGCTTGAGCCAGCTGCCGCTTACAGGAATCCAGCTCTGCCAGTGAGTAGCCGTTCTCACGGAACTGGCGATCCCACTCGTCGAGCAGCTGGTTGGCGAGGTCGCGCACCGGTGGCGCGGCGTAGACCAGAAGCTCGGCGACTCCGTCGTCCAGACCCAGGCGCATGCGGAACTCGTACAGCTCCCTGAGGGTCTCGGCACGCCGCTGGTCGGCCGTCTGCCGTCCGCTTCGATCGTCGACGGGCTGCGCGCCCCGTTTGACGTACATGGTCGCCGTGATGAGTGCTTTGAGGACCGCCTTCTTGTCGTCGGCGGCTCGCTTCTCGTAGTCGAGGACTCTCTCGTGCAATCTGTCGTCCCGCCGGTTTCTGGAGTCGAGGCGCTTCGTCCAAATGGCCACGGTCGCAGTAGAAATGACGGAGGCGATCGGCACCAGAGCGTTGCCAAGCACGGTCGTCCAGTTCACGACGCGCTCGCCGGCTCGTCGATCGCGCCGACAGCTGGGTCCGCTACGTTCACTGCCGTCATGTCGGGCCTCTCCTGGCTGGTGATGCACGAAACCCTAGATGACCCAGCGAACACTTTCAGGTTGATTTGCCGATCGCGCAACCAGTGTGACCCGGCGAGTTGGGTATGGTCCCGGCCATGGCCGATGGACGGAAGCGGAGCGCAGCCAAACAGGCACGCCGCGATGCGAGGCGCAGGAAGGCGCAGCGGCGGGAGACCGCCGAGACCGAGGCGAGGGAAGAAGCGCCGCTGATCGACGAAGTGCGCGAGGCCCTGGACGGCGGGCAACCGCTGGACCTGCTGGGACTCGTCAGCATGGTGATCGAGGCGACCGCGCCGCAAGCGGTTCTGTTCCAGCGACCAGAGGACGAAGAAGCTCTGAGCCTCGGTGACCTCGTCGCCGCCTTCATCGACGTACGGTTGCCCGAGACCACTGCGCTTCTGGCGGTGCTCGGCGAACTCGTCGTGGGTGACGACGTGCTGCGTGACCGCTGCCGACGCGAAGTCGAGTCCCGTGGTGACGACCTTCCGGCGTGGCTCGCCTCTCTCGCGGACACCACCGTCACGCGCACCGTCCGGATGACGCACGTGCTCGGTGACGGTGACGAGCTGCTGCTCGGCGTGCGGTTCGCCAATGGTCAAGAGATCACCGGCGCGGTCTTCGTCGACCACCTCTCGATGTCGGAGGTCAAGGATGCCTTCTTCGTGCCGGACGCGATCGACGGGGTGCTTGCCATCGCCACGGCGAGCAACACGGATCCCGACACCACCTTCGTCGACCTCGATGTCGCCGAGGCCCGGTACCGGTTGCTGACTGCGTTGGAGCAGCCATCCGTCATTCTGACCGAGGAGTCGGAAACCTGGCCGAGCAGTCGCGCACTGGTGCGGTGGCTCGCGCGCCTGCTGCCGGAAGACGGCTCGTATGTCGATGTCCCGCAAGGCAATGCGGTGCGGGATTCGGAAACCGTCGACTCGTTCTTCGCCTCAGTGGTGGGTGCGCCCTTCGACGACGTCGACCACCGCGCCCTCCTCGACGCCTGCATCGAGGAGGGGACGGGCGATCCCCTGCGGTGGAGCGCTGCGCGTCTGACGCTCCTGCTGGACGGCCCGTTCGCCGACGACGAGATCGTGCCGATGGAGACGCAACTCGACGCCCCTGAACTACTGCGCGCCTACGTACCGTTCGCGCATGCCCGCGGTGGCATCAGCGAGGAGCTGACTGCCGAGGCCTTGGCCGCCATCGACGAGGCAGCCGATGACTACCGGGCGGCGGTCGTCGAGGAGGCAAGGGAAGACGACGATTTCGACCCGTCGGGTTCCGGCGGGTAGCAGTCGCTCGTCGAGTCAGTCGGTGGCCGAGACGCCGGCGGCGACCCCGCGGCGCTCTGCCGTGCCCCCGCTGCCCAACGAGTCGTGATGCGCACCGGATCCCCTGCCGAGCGCGATGGTGGACGCCGCCATCGCACCGACCATGGTCACCAGAATCGGCGCGGCGATGCCGTGTGCCGTCAACCGCTCGTCCATCACGAGGAATCCGATGGCCACCGCTACGAGCGGCTCGCCGATCAGCATGAGCGGCACCGATGCCTTCAGCGCACCGGCATTGAAGGCCGACTGCTGCAGAACGGTGACCGCGACCGCGAGCGCGACGAGGAGGTACGGAGCCGGGACGGTGAACACCGATGTCCACCCGCCCGCAGCGTACCGCTGCGCACACACCTTGGTCAGCACGGCGATCAGGCCCAGCAGCACGGCCACCGAACCGGCGAGCAGCATCGCCCGCATCCGACCCTTGACGCGGGTGGCCGCCACGACGCAGGCGGCCACGACGAGTCCAGCTGCGATCGTCACGATCGCCCACGCCCACGTCGACGGTCGGTACCCGCCCTCGCTCGGTCGCCCGACCAGAACGAACACGGTCAGACTCGCGGTCAGCACGACGGCCCACCACCAGTCCGATCGGTGAACCTGCTGACGCGAGAACCTGGCACCCAGGGGTAGGACGAACAGTAGCGAGGACACCACCAGCGGCTGCACCAGCAGTAGGGAGCCGAAGGACAACGCCACCGCTTGAAACGCGTAGCCGGCGAACGCCGACACCGTTCCTGCCCACCACAGCGGCTGCCGCACCCACGAGGTCACCACCGCGTCGTCCGACGACGCCGTGCGTGGCCGATCCTGGATCGCCCGCTGCCGCACCACCATTCCCGCCGCCGCGCACACCGCGGCCAACAGCGCGAAGGTCACCGCCAACACCTGCGACGACGTGCTATTCATTGCATGTCCTCACCGGCGCCCGCCACGTCGAACCCTGAATCACCGTCAGGTAGCCGCACTGGCCGTTGTTGAAACAGGCGGTGACGGGCTTCACATCCGACTCGTGCGCTTGCTACCGGGACCTGTTTGGCAGGAACGGCTTTCATTGCCTCGCGCAGGTTGGGTGCCCGTCGGTTCACGCCGCGTTGGCTGCCCCCGATGACGAGTCGGGGCCGGTGGTCCCTGCCGAATCGGTGCCCGACGCATCGGTTCCCGCGACATCTGGCTTCGGCCTGCGCGGGCTCGCATCGGCGTCGGAATCGGGGCGGTGGTGTCTCGGCTTGCCTGCGTCGGTGGTGCCGTCGGAGTCGGTGGTGCCGTCGGCGTCGGTGGCGCCGCGAACGTGGCCCGGCCGCGGTCGGTGAACGGCCGCGGGCTGGGGATCGTCCTTGGGCGCACCGACCGACGTCCCGGTGTCGGCGGCGGGTTGATCCTGCTGGTTCGTGGCGCCTGAGCCGTCGGGATCGACCGCCGCGGGTTCGGGATCGACCTTGGCAGGCGCACCGGCATCGACGACCTCGGGGTCCTGAAGACGTGGTCGATCAGCCTTGGCCGCGGTGACCTGGTCGGCGGCGACAGGTGCTGCGGCAGCGACCGCGGCGGACTTGCGGGCATTCACCGAAACGGTTCCCGTGATGGCGGTGTCGGTTTCCTCGGGCGTCACGACGTTCTCCTCGGTCGTCACGACGGGCGTGGTCACCGGCGGTGTCGGCGGAGTGAACACCAGCTGGCCGTTCTCGATACGCGGTCCCAGGTACGGAGTGATGTTCGAATAGCCGTAGTTGATGAGCGGCATCAGCAGCTTGTCGAGTTCGTCGACGGCCCAGTCCGGGATCCCGAGCTGCCGCAGCGGTCGAGTGAGCGGAAGCTGCTGGCGGGGAACCAGGTACGTGGTCGTCTTTCCGCCGAGCGAGTTGACCGTCTCCGACACCTTGATCGCGTCGGCCAAGCTGTCGAGTGACGTCTGGGAGTGGTCATTCGATCCGTTGACGGTGTACACCGCGCCCATCACTGCATTGAGGTCGGCGAGGAGGTTCCACGGGCGGTCCGGCGGATTGGCCCAGCCGTCCCACTGCTCGTTGACGACGACCGTGTCGTACTTGGTCTCGGGCACCGGGCCGAACGTCTGGCCGATGAACGGGATGGTGAGGCCCCTCAGGTACATCTGGCCCAGCCCCCGCAACATGTCACCGAACACGTAGAAGGTCAGGGCGTCGCGGTTGGGGGCGTCTGCGGGATTGGTTGCCAGATAGGCGAGCTCGGCGTCGATCACCAGGGTGCCTTCGCTGAGGCCTGCGACGGCGATCGGCTCGGTCTGTCCCTTCTGAAGCTCGTTCAAGATCAGTGCGTGCAGGAGCTTCTGTCCAGCCGCCGTCGACTGGTCCGCGGTCAGCGCGTTGGGGCCCGAGACGATCCCGAGCTGACCCGGGTAGTCCAGTGCGACGGGATCCGAATTCGGCAACCAGTTCTCCCCGACCCGCGACGCGAATGCCAGCCAGCCTTCCTGCGTCAGCCCCTGCGAGGCCAACACGGACGACAGGATCGGCCACTCGGTGGGGCGGCCGCCGTTCAACCCGATTCGGGTCTGCGCGGCGGCCAGCGCGCCGGGTGCCGCGAGCAGCACGGCGGCGGCGAGTGCCACGGCCGCGACCCAGTGCCGATACGTGCCGAGCCGTCGTTTAGCGGCCCGATGCCTGCCCGAGGAATCTCGCAATTCCAGCAACGCCATGCCTCCTTCGTGAAATGTGAGGAACGGCTACGGAGTGCCGCAACTCGCTGGCGCCATCACCGCGGCTGCGACACTCAGTGAGCTATTTCTTCCCCCTGAGCCGTAGACGATAGCTGCCGTCCCCGCTGTATGCGATGCCACTGTTGAAATGGTCATGAAGCCTGATTGTGGCTGTGCTGCTGACGATTCGGAATTTGGATGCGCAAACTCACGCGACCCAAATGCGAAGGCAAACGACGTGTCATGATCTTTTGTCTCATTACCTGGAAGTCGCGGAGGGCGGCGCGGTCTTCGCTAATTTCGACAGACACGAGAGTGACGAGTTGCTGGGTCGCTCGAGTCGTCGCGACGTGACGGTCGACCGCCCCCTCGACACCAGCGCCGATCTGGTCTGGCTCGACGAGGATCTCGAGGTCGATTCGAGTCCCTTGGCCAGCTCGGGAGACGGCGATGGGATACGCGGCGCCGCGGGGCGGTCAGTTTCGAGGACAGCCTCTCGACCTCCAAGTCGGCGATGAGAGTCGGTTCCGACTTGGGCTCGAGGCGGTCGGCAGGATCAAACACATTGGGAATCAAGCGGTTCACCCTCATCCCCGGCGCCGCCAAAGTTTGCTCGCTACGGCGGCCCACCTGTCGACTTCCGCGATGGTCCACATCGTCAATTCAGCTATGGGGGGTCGAGTTCCACGAATGACCCCTGTAATGCCGACGCGGTGCGCGCGGCACTCCTAGGCTCCCAGAGTGGGGATGTCATGGCCGCTGACCGGCCGTTCGGAGGAGATGCGCGCCGTCGAGGCCGTCATAGGGTCATCGGACGTCTCGGGCATCGTGGTCTGCGGGGCCGCGGGAGTGGGAAAGAGTCGCATCGCACGTGAGGCCCTGGCGGCCGCCGTCTCGCGGGGGTGCGAGGGCCGGTGGGTGGTCGGTACGTCCTCGGCCAGAGCGCTTCCGCTGGGGGCGTTCGCCGCGTGGGCCCAGTCCGACGCCGCCGACACCGTGCAGCTGGTGCGCGGGGTGATCGACTCGTTGACGGCCGCGCCCGCGGGTCGCCAGGTCGTGGTGGTCGTCGACGACGTCCACCTGCTCGACGAACTCTCGATCTTCGTCGTCCAGCAGATAGTGCACCGCGGTGTCGTGACCGTGGTGCTCACCGTTCGTGACGACGATCCGATTCCCGCTGCGGTACAGGAAATTTGGCGCGGCGACCACTGCGAACGGTTGGATCTGCAGCCGTTGGCGCTTGACGAATCCGCAGAATTGCTCGCCGCCACCCTTGGCGGCCCCATCGATCCGGACGCCGTCCAGCGGCTGTGGATGCTCAGCGGCGGCAATGCGTTGTATCTGCGCAACATCGTCGAACAGGAGGTCGCCGACGGGCGTCTGGTGCTGCAGGACGGGTACTGGCGGTGGATGGGCGACCCGGTCGTCGCCCCCGGTCTGATCGAGCTGATCGAGTCGCGCATCGGGGATCTGCCCACCCCGGTCGCGGACGTGATCGACGCGCTCGCCGTCGGAGAGCCCATCTCACTGTCGGCGCTGGTGAGGATCACCGATGCGGTGGCGGTCGAGGAGGCGGATACGCGTGGCCTGGTGAGGCTCGAGCCCGTGGTCGGCGGCGTGGGTCTCGAGGTGCGGGTCGCACATCCGCTCTACGGCGAGGTGCGCAGGAGGCGTGCGGCTCCCACTCGGCTACGGCGACTGCGCGGGCTGGTCGCAACGGAACTGGCCGCGTCGGACGACCGAGACGACGTCCGGGTGGTGGTGCGTCGCGCCACGCTGATGCTCGACTCCGACCTCACCCCGGACGCCGATCTGCTGGTTCGGGCAGCCAACGGTGCGGTGTGGTTGGCGGATCTGCCGCTGGCGGATCGTCTCGCGGAGGCCGCGATCCTCGCAGGGGCGGGAGCCAAGGCGAGTTTCATCCGCGCGCATGCGCTGTCGTGGCTCAGTCGCGGCGACGAGGCCGACGCGGTGTTCGGCGAGATCCAGACCAGCCAGTTGTCCGAGGACGACCGCGCCGAGTTCGCGTTCCTGCGGGCCAGCAACATGCTGTGGGTACTGGCTGACCCGCCGCGTGCCAAGGATTTGATCGAGGAGGCGGCGCACTCGGACTCACCGCGGGCGCGCAATTACGTCGATGCCTTCCGCACGGTGTACTGGTTCGCGCTCGACCAGCCTGCCATGGCGATACAGGCGTCGCGCGACCTGTCCTTGGACGAGCTCCCCGCCGTCGTCGACGCCGAGATCGCGTGGGCGCTCGCGGCGATGGCCGCCGATGCGGGCCGCACCACGGAGGCAGTGGCCGTCGCAGACGCGGGATACGCCGTGGCGATCCGCTCCTTCGACGCGCCGCAGATGCGTTTCAACATCGCCGATGCCCATGTCAGCGCCCTGCTGCTGGCCGGCCACGTGCGGGATGCCGTCGACGTCGCCGAGCAGGCGCGCCAGCAGGCGGCCGACCTCCCCGGCGCGGCGCATCTGTTGGGCGACGCGGTGGCGGGCCGTGCGGCACTCGCCGCAGGCCGGCTCGACACGGCCTGGTCGTTGCTCGAGCTGGCGGCCCCCGGGCTGTCCGCCTCCGGCCACGGCATCGGCTGGGGATACCGCTACCACTTCCCCCGCACGACGGTCCTCGCCATCCGGGGCATGACCGACGAGGCGGCGGCCGCCTTCGCCGCGCTCGACGAGATCCGCAGGCCGTTCCGCTCGCTGGACTACGAGCGCAGCCTCACCAGGGCCTGGGTGGTGGCCGGCCAGGGCGCGGTGAGTGAGGCCGTCTCGATCGTGCTGGCAGCCGCCCGCAGAGCCGCACACCATGGGCAGTTCGCAGCCGAGGTGATGTGCCTGCAGACCGCCGCCCAGTTCGGCGACCATTCCTGCACAACCCGGTTGCGTCAGCTCGAGGAGATCGTCGAAGGGCCTCGCGTCGGTCTTGCCGCCCGGTTCGCCGAGGGGCTCGCCAGTGCGGACGCCGCGGGGTTGGCGGAGTTGTCGGGCGACTTCGAGAGCATCGGAGACCTCGTCGCCGCCGTGGACGCTTCCTCCCACGCAGCAGTCGCCTACCGCCGCCATGGCCAGCGCGGGTCGGCATTGGGTTGCTCGACGCGGGCGGACGCGCTGTCTCGGCAATGCGGCGGTGCCAGAACGCCTGCGTTCCTGGCGGCCAGCGAGGAGTTGCCGCTGTCCGACCGTGAACGTGAGATCGCCATGTTGATCGCGGATGGCTTGTCCAACCGTGCCATCGCCGAACGTTTGACGCTTTCGGTGCGCACGGTGGAGAGCCACGTCTTTCGTGCCATGGCCAAGACCGGAACCACCAGTCGTGAGGAACTCGCCAACCTGGTGCGCCGTCGCGAGCAGTGACGTCTCGGCGGTAGCAGTAGTCGTTCGTCGTCACCCTAAGTAGGGATTCGCCAGGCCCGCCTTCGAGTGCAGTGGCGCTCTACTGGACGTGAATCGTTGCTGACGACCGACGATTCAAGTGGCGGAAGCATTGCAACACAACCGATTCCGTCACCCGCACCAGAAGGGCAGGATCATGAAGAAGTTTCTTCGCGTTTCGCTCGCCACGGTTGCCGTGGCGATGGTCGCAGTAACCCCGTCCGTGAACGCGGCTCCGGCGGGCCCGGCGTCCATCGACGACACGATCACCCAGTTGCAGCAGGGCGGTTACGGCGTCATCGTGAACCGCTTCGGCGATCTGCAGCGCGAGCAGTGCACGATCGCCGCGGTGCGACCCGGCCACACGTACTCGCGCACCGATTCCGGCGCGCCCGGCGCCGGTGACGATCTCGTCACCACGGTGATGGACAAGACGGTCTACGTCGATCTCAGCTGTTGACGACTCTGGGGACACGGTCTCGGGGGGCGTTCACGGTGGGCTTGGAGGGGTGCTCGCCGTGGATGCCCCCCGTTCTCGCGCCCGTGCGTCAGGACGGCGCGGGCCCGGTGAGCAGTTGTCGGAGGATCGGTGCAGCCCAGCGACTGAGTTCTTCGCGGCTGAATTCCGTCATCGGTTGGTTGGCGAGAATGGACCGTGTCATGGCCATCCCGATGATGAAGGCGTCCGTCAACGCGATGCGCTGGCGATGATGGTCCGGGGTGGCGGCCAACAGGGTCGGTGCGACGTTGGTGGCCAGCGTTTCGTTCAAGGTGTCGGCGGCGACCTGGCTGGTGCCCGCTGCCCTCAGGAGTGCCAGGAACGAATGGTCGTCCTCCCACACCGCGAAGTACCTGGGCATCAGCATGCCCGGGATGTCCTCCGGTTCCACCCCGGACAGGTCCGGTAGGTCGATCTTGAACTCGGTGGCCGTCGCGAACAGGTCCTGCTTGCTCCCGAAGTAGCGACTGACCAGGGCCTGATCCACGCCGACGTCCGCCGCGATCGCGCGCAGGGTGGTGCGCTCGAAGCCCTCGGTGGCGAAGCGGCGGCGTGCTGCGGCAAGGATGTCGGCTCGTGTCTGCGCGGCGTTGCGAGGCCTGGACGTAGTCATCCCGAAACTCTATGTCGGCCCCTGTTGACTTGGGTGTAACGTCGGGCGTAGCGTCCCAAGTCATCAATAGCTGACAAAAGTCATCGACCGTTGATTTGGCGTCGAAGGGCAGGTGGTCCCGTGGCTGTCATCGAGTGGACGAGCCGGGTGGCCACGCCGACGCCCCGAAAGGTGGCCGACGGCCCGCGCACCCCGCCGCCGAGAGGCCTGCTGCCACACGTCGCGCGTCTCGCGATCGCCGCGCCGCGGCGGACCATCGCCGTCGCGGGCCTGCTGATGCTGGCCGCAGGCATCGTCGGCGTTCCCGTCGCGAAGAGCCTGTCGGCCGGGGGCTTTCAGGATCCCACCTCCGAATCGGCAAGGGCCACACAGATTTTGACGGACAAGTTCGGTCAGGGCGACGTGCAGCTGATGTTCGTCGTCTCGGCGCCGGGCGGTGTTCGGGACGCCGGCGCCCGCGCGGTCGGCACCGAGATCGCCGACCAGCTCGCCAGGTCGACACACGTGACCGGCGTGACCTCGGCGTGGACCGCGGCGCCGGCCGCCGTCTCCGCACTGGTCAGCAAGGACGGCAGCTCGGGTCTGATCGTCGCAGGCATCGGTGGGGGCGAGAGCGAGTCGCAGGCCTACGCCGATGAACTGTCGAACCGGTTCGCCAAGGACCGCGACGGTGTGACCGTACGGGCAGGCGGGCTGGCGATGGTCAACGCACAGATCACCGCGCAGGCGCAGCACGACATGCTCGTCATGGAGTCCATCACCATTCCGCTCAGCTTCGTCGTGTTGGTGTGGGTGTTCGGCGGCCTGCTCGCGGCGGCCCTTCCCGTCGCCATCGGCGGTATGTCGATCCTCGGCGCACTCGCCGTGCTCCGGGTGATCACGTTCACCACCGACGTGTCGATCTTCGCGCTCAATCTCAGTACCGCGCTGGGGCTGGCGCTGGCGATCGACTACACCTTGCTCATCATCAGCCGCTACCGCGACGAGATCGCCAGTGGCGCCCCACCCGACGACGCCCTGATCCACACCATGGCGACCGCGGGCCGCACGGTGCTGTTCTCGGCCACGACGGTCGCCCTGTCGATGGCCGCCATGATCCTGTTCCCGATGCACTTCCTGAAGTCGTTCGGGTACGCGGGAATCGCGACCGTGGCGTTCACCGCGATCGCGGCGGTGGTGATCACGCCCGCGGCGATCGTCCTGCTCGGCGATCGGTTGGACGCGTTCGACGTCCGCCGCCTCGTGCGGCGAACGTTCGACAGACCGGAGCCGGTTCGCAAGCCCGTCGAGCGCGAGTTCTGGTACCGCTCGACACAGTTCGTGATGCGCCGCGCCATTCCGATCGGACTGGCGGTGATCACGCTTCTCGTCCTGCTCGGCATGCCGTTCCTCGGGGTGCGGTGGGGCTTCCCCGACGACCGGGTGCTTCCGGGCTCGGCGTCGGCCCACCAGGTCGGCGACGAGTTGCGCAGCGACTTCGCCAACGACTCGGCGACCGCAGTCAGTGTCGTCATCCCCGATGCCGTGGGTGTGAGCCGTGACGCCATGGCCGCCTACGCCGCCCGGCTGTCCGAGGTGTCCGACGTCTCCGCGGTCTCGGCACCTGTCGGCACCTTCGTGGCGGGTGCACCGGTCGGGCCGCCGACGGCACCCACGGGGATGGCGGATGGCAGTGCGCTATTGACCGTCAGCAGCACGGCTCCACTCTTCTCGGACGGCTCGGAGGTCCAGCTGCGCGCGCTGCACGCGGTGGCCGCACCTGACGGCAGGACGGTCGAGCTCACCGGGACGGCGCAGACCAACCGAGACAGCGTCGATGCCATCACGTCGCGACTACCCCTGGTGCTCGGTGTGATCGCCGTGATCACGTTCGGCTTGCTGTTCCTGTTGACCGGCAGCGTCGTGATGCCGCTGAAGGCGTTGGCGCTCAACGTACTTTCGCTCACGGCAGCGTTCGGTGCGATGGTGTGGATCTTCCAGGACCACCATCTCGGTGGCCTCGGCACGACGTCCACCGGAACGCTGGTCGCCAACATGCCGGTGCTGTTGTTCTGCATCGCCTTCGGCTTGGCCATGGACTACGAGGTGTTCGTCGTGTCTCGGATCCGCGAGTTCTGGCTTGCGTCGGACCGGACCCGCGCCGACAGCAGGAAGGCCGTTGCGCTCGGCATCGCGCGCACGGGCCGGGTGGTCACGGCGGCGGCCCTGGTCATGTCGATCTCGTTCGCTGCGTTGATCGCGTCGCATGTGTCCTTCATGCGGATGTTCGGCGTGGGCCTGACCTTGGCCGTCCTCGTCGATGCCACCCTCGTCCGCATGGTGCTGTTGCCTGCGTTCATGCGGGTGATGGGGGAGTGGAACTGGTGGGCGCCGAAACCGCTGGTGCGAATCCACGAACGCTTCGGAATCAGCGAGCAGGGCCATACCGTCCGGCCTCCGCGGACCCCGATCGGGGACAGGCCAATCAGTGCGTCGGCGCGGAGCCGGTGAGCGATGCGCCGGCACCCGCTTCGGTGATGGCGATCGTCGGCGGGTTGTAGCCGGCACGGTCGACCGCCTGCCGCACGGTGTCTCCCACGGCGTGCCACCGGTCCGCGGGCACGAGGGCGATCACGCAGCCGCCGAACCCGCCGCCGGTCATTCTCGCCCCGAGTGCGCCCGCGGCCACCGCGGTGTCCGCGATCAGGTCGATGTGGTCCGTGGTGATCTCGAAGTCGTCGCGCATGGATGCGTGCGAGGCGGTGAAGATCTGACCGGCCGTGGCGAAGTCGGATTGCTCCAGTGCCGCAACGACGTCGGCGACGCGTCGGTTCTCCGTCAGGATGTGCCTGGCCCGTCGGGCGTCGACGGGATCCGTGATCCCCCGCAGGACCGCCTCGCCGCGGTCCTGGACGTCACGCAGCGACGTGGCGCCCAGGTCCGCCGCCGCACGCTCGCAGGACGCGCGACGCGCGGCGTACTCGCCGCCGGCGTGGTGGTGCGGTGCGTTGGAGTTGATCACCAGCAGCGCGACGCCGGACGCACCGGGATCGAACGGCACCGTGCGCACGCTGGCGTCCAGGAAGTCGATCATCAGCGCGCTCAGCGGCTCGCCACACAGGGAGGCCAGCTGATCCATCAAACCCGTTGGGGCGCCGACGTAGTCGTTCTCCGCCCGCTGCGCAATCCTCGCCTGCTCGATCCGGTCGACGTGGAGACCGGCAGCGGCGGCCAGCGCACCGAGCGCCGCGCACTCCAGAGCCGCCGACGACGCCAGCCCCGACCCCATCTCGACACCGCTGGAGATCGCCATGGTGCCGCCGCCCACCCGGTGACCCGCGTCGCGCAGTGCCCACACCACACCGGCCACGTAAGCGGCCCATCCGGTCACCTCTCCGGGCAGGGTGCCCAGCGGCACCACGACCTCGCCGTCCTCGCGGTCGCTGCGAACCACGATGGCGTCGCGATCATCGGGCTGAAAGCGCACCTCGGTACGGTCCGGCAAGGCGATGGGAAGCGCGAAACCCTGGTTGTAGTCGGTGTGTTCACCGATCAGGTTGATCCGTCCCGGTGCCGCGTAGCGGATCTCGGTCATGTCAGCTCCCGTAGTCGCTCGGCCACGCTCTCGGGCATCACGTCACTGATGAATGCGTCCATCGCCGACTCCGACCCGGCCAGGAACTTGAGCTTGGTGGCACTGCGTCGCACCGACATCAGCTCGACGTGGAAGTATCCTTCCCGTTGCGCCTCGCTGTCCCGGTACTGATGCAGTGCCGAGATATACGGCAGCGGAGTGGGATACATCCTGTCGAAGCGTCGTAGCACCTCGCGGTAGATCGAGGCAAAGCCGTCCATTTCGGCATCGTCGAGCTCGGTGAGATTGCGCACGAAGCGGTTCGGGTAGATGTGCACCTCTACCGGCCACCGCGCGGCGAACGGCACGAACGCGGTGAAGAGCTCGGTCCGGGCGATCACCCGGATTCCAGCGGCCACCTCGCGCGCGAGGATGTCGGCGAAGAGGTTACTGCCGTGGCGTTCCGCGTGGGCTCGCGCCTCGGTGAGCATGTGCGCGGTGCGCGGCGCCAGGTAGGGATATCCGTAGATCTGACCGTGCGGGTGAGTCAGCGTCACCCCGATCTCCTCGCCGCGGTTCTCGAAGCAGAACACCTGCTCGATTCCCGGCCGGGCCATCAGGTCCGTCGTGCGGTGGCGCCAGGCGTCGACGACCAGCCGGGCATGGGGGAGTTCCAGATCCGCGAACGACGCGGTGTGGCTGCTCGAGAACGAGATCACCTCGCAGCGGCCGTGTCCCGGTGCGCTGACGAAGTCGTTGCCGTCGACCGAGCCGTCGGGGGTGGGCAGTGTGAACGCACGTCCGTCGGCACCCGAGAAGCTGGGAAAGCGATTTTCGAAGACGACGACGTCGTAGTCGGTCGCGGGCACCTCACTGCTGTCGCCGGAGGCGCTCGGGCACAGTGGACACCGATCGGCGCTCGGCTTGTAGGTGCGGTCCTGGCGCAGCGCGGCGATGGCGACCCACTGTCCGGTCTGACTGTCGAACCGCAACTGCGACTGGTGCTCTCCCCGGTCGGGAAGTGGCCTGCGATCGGGGACCGGTGCCGGATCGTGGCCGGGCAGTGAGAAGAACAGGATGTCGCGTCCGTCGGCCAGAGTCCGCCGCAGAGGTTCGGTCGCCATGTCGGTCACCGTCCCGCCACGGGTGCGATGACGAGTTCGCCGACGTAGCCGTCGACGTGGGCCCGGTCGGCCGCGGTCAGGCCGTCGTCGCTGATGAGCGTCTGGACCTGAGCGAGGCGGGCGAACACACATGCGCCGACCTCGCCGAACTTCGTGTGATCGGCCAGCACGACCAACCGGCCACCGATCTCGATCAACGTCCGGTTTGTCTGTGCCTCGGCGATGTTCGGCGACGTCAGGCCCGCCGACAGGTCGAAGCCGTGCACGCCGAGGTACGTCGCGTCCACCCGGAACGACGCGATCGCGGCGTCGGCCACCGGGCCGACGAGTGCGTCCGACGGCGTGCGCACGCCGCCGCTGAGGTAGACGAGGGGAGCGTCTGCGCCGTCGACGGCGGGATCGGTCAACTCCTGAAAGATGTTGATGGAGTTGGTGACAACCGTGATCGAGGGCCGGGCGCGCAGGTGCTTGGCGAGTGCCGTGGTGGTGGTGCCCGCGCCGATGGCGATGGTCATGCCGTCCTCGACGCTCATCGCCGCGGCCGCGGCGATGGCTTCCTTCTCCGCTTGCTGCTGGGCCGCCTTCTCGGCCGAGCGCGGCTCCTCGCCCCGGTTGTGACGCGTGACGGCACCGCCGTGCACCTTGCGCAGGAGATCCTGCGCGTCGAGGGCGTCGAGGTCGCGTCGCACCGTCATCTCGGACACGTCGAGTTCGGCGGCCAGATCGGCCACCCGGACCGCGCCTCCGGACTGCAGCGCACGCAGGATCGCGCTTCGCCGTTCAGCGGCAAGCATCGTCGTCGACACTCCCTCCAGCCCTCACCGACCCAAGATCGAACACTAACAAACATCTACAGACTGTTGCGGGTGATTCTGAGCGAAAGCTTGTTTAATCTTGCGCGTTTCTGTTAGAACATGTTTAGGACAGTGGTCCAGATCACTCAATGAAGGAGTTGATGACCTCCATGACCACGCTCATGGCAGACGATGTGCTGCGACTGAACGTCGGTGCGGTCGACTACGCACTGATAGCGGTGTATTTCGTCTTCGTGCTCGGCATCGGATACCTGGCGCGGAGCCAGGTCGCGACGAGCCTGGACTTCTTCCTTTCGGGTCGACGGTTGCCCGCCTGGGTAACCGGAATCGCCTTCGTGTCAGCGAATCTCGGCGCAGTGGAGATCATGGGCATGGCCGCCAACGGCGCCCAGATCGGGTTGGCGACCATGCACTACTACTGGATCGGCGCCGTCCCCGCGATGATCTTCCTCGGCATCGTGATGATGCCGTTCTACTACGGCTCCAAGGTGCGCAGCGTGCCGGAGTTCATGCGGCGCCGGTTCGGTACCGGCGCGCACCTCGTCAACGCCATCAGCTTCGCCGTGGCCCAGGTGCTCATCGCAGGCGTCAACCTGTTCTTGCTGTCCACCGTCATCAACGTGCTACTCGGTTGGGCCACTTGGGTTTCGCTGCTCGTCGCCGCCGCGATCGTCTTGACCTACACCGCGCTGGGCGGGCTGTCGGCCGCCATCTACAACGAGGTGCTGCAATTCTTCGTCATCCTGGCAGCGCTGGTGCCGCTGACGGTGTTCGGTCTGATCAAGGTCGGCGGGTGGAGCGGCCTGAAGGACAAGATCGTCGACACCGTCGGCGCAGGCGAGAAGGTCACCGCCACCGTGCACGAGCAGTTGAACACCTGGCCGGGACAGGCGCTCAGCGGCTTCGACAGCCCCTTCTGGTCGGTGCTCGGCATCGTGTTCGGCCTCGGATTCGTGCTGTCATTCGGATATTGGACGACGAACTTCGTCGAGGTGCAGCGCGCCATGGCGTCGAACTCGATGTCGGCGGCGCGGCGTGCACCGATCATCGCGTCGTTCCCCAAGCTGCTGATCCCGTTCGTGGTGGTGGTGCCCGGCATGATCGCCGCCGCAGCCATCGGCGACATGATCAAGCTGAAGTCCACGGGCGCAGGCGATGTCACCTACAACGACGCCATGCTGCTGATGATCCGGGACATCCTTCCCAACGGCCTGCTCGGGGTGGCCATCGCAGGCCTGATCGCCTCGTTCATGGCGGGCATGGCGGCGAACATCTCTGCCTTCAACAGTGTCTTCAGTTACGACATCTGGCAGCAGTACGTGGTCAAGGACCGGTCGGACGACTACTACATCGCAGTCGGCCGGTATGCCACCGTCGCCGCCACGATCCTGGCCATCTTCACGGCGCTCATCGCCTCGGGCTACTCCAACATCATGGATTACCTGCAGACCCTGTTCGGCTTCTTCAACGCCCCGCTGTTCGCCACCTTCATCCTTGGCATGTTCTGGAAGCGGATGACGGCGACGGCCGGCTGGGTCGGTCTGGTGGCAGGAACGCTCTCGGCGATCTTCGTGTTCATCCTGTCGAAGGTCGGCGTCATCGACCTCCCCGGTCAGGGCATGCCGTTCCTCGCGGCTGCAGCGGCGTTCATCGTCGACATCCTGGTCAGCGTGGGGGTCAGCATGGTGACCACGCCGAAGCCGAGGGAGGAGCTGGTCGGCTTCGTCTACTCGGAGACGCAGGTGGACATCATGTCCGACCCGGGCGAAGCGGGTCGGCCGTGGTACCAGCGGGCGGTTCCGCTCGGTGCGGTGATGCTCGTGCTCACCATCGGCTTCAACATCATCTTCCACTAGCGAACCTTCCACTAGCGAGCCTTCCACCAGAGATCAGGATCGGAGCCCAAAATGGCCGTCCCCCATACCAATCGGGTGCTCTCGCACCTGTTCGACATCCGCAACATCATCGGCGCTCTACTGGCGATCTACGGCATCGTGCTCACCGTGGCCGGGTTCGCCCCCGCCGTGCTGCGGGACCATGCCGACCCCGCCGCGGCGAGCAACCGCTCAGACCTCTACATCGGTACCGAGGCCAACTGGTGGGTCGGGTTGATCATGCTCGCCGTCGCCGCGGGCTTCGTCGTCTGGGCGCTAGTGCGCCCGCTGAAGGCCGACGAGGTCAGCGACCACCAGTGAACCGCTGAAGGAACTGGCGGGTTCGCTCCTCTTGCGGATCGGTCAAAACCTGTTCGGCCGAGCCCGATTCGAGGATCAGCCCGCCGTCCAGGAAGCAGACGGTGTCGGCCACTTCGCGGGCGAACGCCATCTCGTGGGTGGCCATGACGATGGTGCGGCCTGCGTCCGCCAACTCACCGACGAGGGTCAGCACCTCACCGACCAGTTCGGGATCCAGTGCGCTGGTGATCTCGTCGAGCAGCAGGAGTCGGGGGTCGTACGCCAGCGCCCTGGCGATGGCCACCCGCTGTTGTTGACCGCCGGAGAGCTTGTCGGGGTAGGCGTCGGCGTGCGAGGAGAGTCCCACCCGGGACAGGAGTTCCCTGCCCCGGTCGTCGGCATCCTTGCGAGATGAGCCGTGCACCACGCGAGGAGCCAGTGCCACGTTGGCCAGTGCGGTCATGTGCGGGAACAGATTGAACGACTGGAACACCATGCCCATCGCCTGACGGGCCTCGTCGGCGTCGATGCGCGGATCGCTGATGTCGCGGCCGTCGAGGAGGATCTGACCGTCGTCGATTTCCTCGAGCAGGTCGACGCATCGCAGCAGTGTCGACTTTCCCGATCCCGACGCCCCGATCAGGACGACGACCCGATGCTCGGCGACGTCGAGGTCGATGCCCGTGAGTACCGGTCGGTCGTGGTACGCCTTCGTCAGCCCGCGCACCGACAACACCGGGCTGCCAGGAGAAGTCACAGCGCGCCCTGTCGCGTCGCGACCCGTTTGGCCGCCCAGTCGGCAAGCCGGGCCGACGGCACCGCCAGAGCGACGAACAGCAGTCCCGCCACGACGTACGGGGTGAAGTTGTAGGTCGTGGCGACCTGAATCTGGGCGGCACGGACGGCGTCGACGGCGCCGAGTACCGAGATCAGGCCGCAATCCTTTTGCAGTGCCACGAAGTCGTTGAGCAGTGCGGGCGTGACCCTGCGCGTCGCCTGGGGCAGGACCACCAGACGCATCGTCCTCCGATAGTTGAGCCCGAGGGATTTGGCGGCGGCCAACTGCGACGGGTGGACCGACTCGATGCCCGCCCTGAAGACCTCGGCGACGTATGCGGAGTAGATCAGCACCAGCGCGAGACCACCCAGCAGCACCGGGTTCGACGGCAATCCCGACAGTCGCAGGCCTGGCAGGCCGAAGCCGACGAGGTACAGGCAGATCAGCAGCGGAAGGCCGCGGAACAGGTCGACGTATCCGGTTGCCAACGCGCGCACCGGAAACCACACCGGCCCGCGAAGCGTGCGCACCGCTGCCAGGCCGAGCCCGAAGATCAGGATCAGGACCTGGCAGACCACCAGCACCCGGACGTTGAGCCACAACCCGTCCAGCAGCGCAGGCAGGCTGCCCCAGCCCACGCGGAGATTGAAGAACGAGTCGCGGACCCGCGGCCAGCCGGGCGACGACGTCACCGCGAACAGCAGCACCGCGGCGAACACCACCGTGGACAGGAGTGCGACCAGGATGGACCGTCGGGCGCGGGACTGCCGGTAGGCCACCCGGTCGATGGCCGCCGTGGTCACGAAAGCGTCGGCGCCGCACCGGCGCCGGTGAGCCATACCTTCTGCAGCTTGAACAGTTCGCCCTCGTTGCCGAGCTCGTCGACCGCCTTGGACACGCATGCGGTCAGCGGGCTGCCCTTGTCTAGCACGATGCCGAACTGCTCGGCCTTCTCGTTGCCCGACGGCAGCTGACCGACGATGACGCCGTCGGGCAGCTCACTCTGGACCTCGAAGGCCGTCGGCAGATCCAGCACCAGGCCGTCGATCTGGCCGTTCGACAGCGCGGCCTTGGCGTCGTCGTTGTTGTTGAACACCGCGACGTTCGGGTCGATCGCCTGTGCGGCGGTGTAGCTCGTGGTGCCGACCTGGGCGACAATCTTGAGACCCTTGAGCCCGTCGAGGTTCTTCACCGCGGCAGCGGGTGAGGACTTCACCGCGACCACCGCCTGGGTCACGTTGAAGTACGGCGAGGAGAAGTCGACGGCCTGCTTGCGCTCGTCGGTGATGGAGAACTCGTTGAGGTTGGCGTCGAACGTCTTTGGGCCTGGTGCGATCGCCGCGTTGAACGGCACCCGTACCCACTTCACGTCCTCCTTGGCGTACCCGAGCTTGTCGGCGACCGCGAAGGCGACCGCCGATTCGAAGCCCTTGCCGTTGGCGGGGTCGTCGTCGACGAACCACGGCGGGTAGGCGGGCTGATCGGTACCGAAGGTGAGCGATCCCTTGGTCAGGGTGGTCAGCGAGTCCTTGGTGCACTGCCCGGCCGCCGCCGCCGAGGACGACGTGCCGGACGCCGTCTGGTCAGTGGGGGCGCAGGCAGTGGCCCCCGCCAGACCGACCAGAGCCAGCAGGGACAACACACTCGACACATTGCGCATGGGCGGCATCATCGCGCACCTGCCCATCGCGCGCCATCGTTCTGGTCATCACGACCGTTTCAGCTCGCGTCCAGCAGCACCCGCAGCCGTTCGGGCGGGACGTCGCCCGGGGTCCAGCCTTGCCGCGCCGCTTCGGCCACCATCCGCTGCAGCAGCTCGTTGACCGGCGTCCGAACCCCGTGAAGTCGCCCGAGCAGCGCGATTTCGCCGTTGAGGTAGTCACCCTCCACCGAGCCGACGCCCCTGGTCAGGCTCTGCCAGGTCGATCCGCCGCCCCTGCGGATCCCGGGAATGTCCTGGAACTCCATCCGGTCGCGCTGCACCGCCCGCCGCTCCTCGTCGATGTTGTACGCGATCCCCGCTGCCGCCAAGGCGGTCTCGCCCTCGGCCTGACAGGCGTGGCGCAGTTCGGCGACGGCCCGTGCGTGCCGAGAAGCGGTGTCGCCGAGCAGCGCGTCGATGGCATTGGCGAGGTTCTTCAGCAGCTTGCCGTACTTCCAGCGCATCACGTCGCCCACCACGGGGGCGTCGAACACGCTTCGGGACAGGTCCGTGCCGATCTGCTTCACCACCGGGTCGACGCCGTGCGGGTAGCGGCCCACGGCAAGGATCCCGCTCACCGGCGCGCTATGCGACACCACCACGCCGGGCTCCAGATGTGTCGCAGGCAGCCACACGCACATCCCGTACACCGTGCCGAACAGTCGCAGGGCCATTCGCTCGTTGTCGACCCCGTTCTGGGCGCAGACGATCGGGAGACGCTCACTCGCCGTGCCGCCGCCCGAGACCGGCGCCAGGGACCACTCGGCCAGGGCCTGCGCGGTGTTCTGCGACTTCACCGCGAGCACCAGGACGTCGTCGGGGCGGAGTTCTCCGAGTTCGGCTGGGCCGCCTACGGCGGGGATCGCTTTGGCAACGGGACCGGCGGGGGTTATCAGGCGTAACCCTCTGTCCTGCAGGGCGGCAAGGTGCGCCCCGCGCGCGACCAGCACGACGTCGTGACCGCTCTGGGCCAGCCGGCCGCCGATGGTGCCGCCAACCGCGCCCGCGCCGATGATGATGTACCGCATCGGGCCGACGGTAGCGCGCGCTGCTGATAGTTGGGATCGGTGGCAGCGCCCTCGTCTCGGCCGCCGCCTTCCTCATCAGGGCCAGACAGCCCTGAGACATCACCTGATGCGGCTCCCAGAGACGACTCCGGGGGCCGCTTCGGGTTTGCGGCGATCGGGCGGGAATCGAGCGGGAGCCCTATCGTGGCGATGTGCCCGACAGCCGCGCCCACGGGCGTCCGCCCGACATCCTGACCCGGCTCGCGGCGCGTCTGGCCGGGAAGCGATTCGGGCTCGAGCCCGCGACCACGCGCTATCGGATCACCCGGCGGGTGCCCGTCCCGATGCGCGACGGCGTGCGGTTGCTGGCCGACCACTACGCACCGGTGACGACCACGCCGGTCGGCACCCTGCTGCTGCGCGGGCCCTACACCCGCGACGCCCTTCCGACCCGCGTGGTCCTGGCCCTCTATTCGGCGCGCGGCTACCACGTCGTCTTGCAGAGCACGCGAGGCAGTTTCGGCTCCGGCGGGGTGTTCGAGCCAGGGCAGGGCGAGGTCGAGGACGGCGTGGACACCGTTGCGTGGCTGCGCAGGCAACCGTGGTTCACCGGGACGTTCGCCACCGTGGGTGGGTCCTATCTCGGATTCACCCAGCTGGCGTTGCTGGCTGACCCGCAACCCGAATTCGCGACGGCGGTCGTGACGATGGGGCCGCACGACATCGGTCATGCGGCCTGGGGCACGGGCTCCTTCGCCCTCTCCGACTTTCTGACCTGGGGCTATCAGATGGCCTGGCACGAGCGTGGTGGAATGCTGCGGCAGCTCGCCCGGACGGCTCTGACACCGCGCCGACTGCAACCGGTATTCGGGAGACTGCCGCTGGGTGCCGCTGCCGACGCCCTCATGGGTGGTGGCTCGCCGTACTACGAGTCCTGGCTCCGCAACGCCGACCCGTCCGGTGAGTACTGGAGCCGCCGCGCGGTCGGGTTCGAGGCGGCACGGCAGCCGGTGCTGCTGATCGGTGGCTGGCAGGACCTGTTCTTCGATCAGACCGTGGCGCAGTACCTCAGGCTGCGCGACGCCGGTGTGCAGGTGTCGCTCGTCATCGGGCCGTGGACGCACGGCGAAGGTGGGGGAGTCGCGATCCGCGAGTCGATGGATTGGCTGGCGGGACGTCGTCGGGCCGAGCCCGTGCGGATCTTCGTCACCGGCGATGGCGGCTGGCGCGACCTCGCCGACTGGCCGCCCCCCTCGACGGACCTCGTGCTGCGTCCGGGTCCTGGCGGGGTCCTGTCCGATGTGCCCGCGGCCGCGGACACCCGAATCGGTTTCGTCTACGACCCCGCCGATCCGACCCCGACCATCGGAGGACGATTGTTGCTGGCGTCGGCGGCCGGCTACCGCGACGACGGCGCGCTGGCCGAACGGTCCGACGTGCTGGCGTTCACCGGACCCCGGCTCGCCGCCGACCTGGACGTGATCGGGGTGCCGCACGTCGAGCTCGCCCACACGGTCGACACGGCGTCCGCGGACGTGTCGGTGAGGATCAGCGACGTCGACCCCACGGGGCGCTCCCAGAACGTCACCGACGGCTACCTGCGCGTCGGCGCTGACGGCGCTGAGCCGCTACGGATCGACTTCGACCCCATCGCCCACCGCTTTCGCGCAGGCCACCGAATCCGGCTGACGATCGCCGGAGGTTCGTTCCCCCGGTTCGCGCGCAACCTCGGAACCGGTGAACCACTTGCGACGGGTACCGAATTCGTCCGGTCGACCCACGTACTCGACTGTGCGCGTTCGGCTTTGATACTCCCGGGCAGCTAGCGAACCCTGACCACGACCTTGCCCCGCGCGGTGCGGTCCTCAAGGGACGCGATGGCCTCGGCAGCCTGCTCCAGCGGATACACGACCGGTTCCGGCGCCGACACCGCGCCCGAGGCCAGCAGCGGTTCGAGTTCGGCCCACTGCTCAGCGAGATACCCGGGGTGAGTGGCCGCCCAGGCGCCCCACCCGACTCCGACCGCGTCGACGTTGTTGAGCAGCAGTCGGTTCACCTTCACCGTCGGGATGTCGCCACCGGTGAAGCCGATCACCAGCAGCCTGCCGCCGGGAGCGAGAGATCGCAGCGAGTCGGTGAACCGGTCACCGCCCACCGGATCCACCACCACGTCGACGCCCCGACCTCCGGTGAGGTCCTTGACGGCGTCCTTGAAACCGTCGGCGAGCACCACGTCGGTGGCACCCGCCGCGCGAGCGACGTCACCCTTGTCGGCCGTGCTGACGACGGCGATCGTCCGGGCCGCGCCCCACGCCGAGGCCAGCCGCAGCGTGGAGGTGCCGATACCGCCTGCCGCCCCGTGCACCAGCACCGTCTCGCCCGCCGCCAGGCGGCCCCGGGTGCGCAGCGCGCAATGCACCGTCAGATCGTTGAACAGCAACCCGGCGCCCGCCTCGAAGGACACCGCGTCGGGCAGCTTGAACACCCGATCTGCCGGTAGCGCAACGACTTCCGCCATCGCGCCGGACAGCATCGTCAGCGCCGCCACCCGGTCGCCCGCCTTCACGTGGGAGCCGGCGGGTGCGCTGCGCACGACGCCTGCGATCTCCGCGCCAGGTACGTACGGCAGCTCCGGCTTGTGTTGATAGAGCCCGCGCGTCTGAAGGGCGTCGGGAAACGCGACCCCAGCCGCGTGGACGTCGATGAGGACGGCATCGCCGGCCTCGGGTTCGTCGATCTCGACGAGCTCCGCAGCCTGCGGACCGTCGAGCCGGGGGATCTGAATGGCGCGCATCCTCACCATTTAACATCGCCCGGTGATGGACGCACGTGCCGCGGTACTGCTCTCCGAGGGAGCCGATCCCCACCTGGTCAACGTCGAGGTCCGGTCACCGGTCGACGACGAGGTGCTGGTCCGCGTCGATGCGGTCGGCATCTGCCACACCGACGTCAGCGTCGCCGCGCGGTGGCCTGCCCGCAAACTGCCGATGGTGTTCGGCCACGAGGGCGTCGGCACCGTGCTCGAAACGGGACCGCGGGCGCGGGTCGACGTGGGACGACAGGTGGTGTTGACCTTCGCCAGCTGCGGCCGCTGTGCCAGCTGCACGGCAGCCCGGCCCGCGTACTGCGACCACTCGACGGACCTGAACCTGCGCGGCGATCGGGCCGACGAGACGAGCGCGCTGCATCTGGGCGGCCTGCCGCTGAGAGGCGGCTTCTTCGGCCAGTCCAGCTTCGCCACCCACGCGCTCGCGCGCCGGGCCAACACCGTCGCGCTGCCCGAACCCCTGGACCCGGCGCTGGCCGCCCCGCTGGGCTGCAGCGTGCAGACCGGCGTCGGCACGGTGCTCGGCGCGACGCCGGTCGGGCCGGACGACGCGCTGGTCGTGTTCGGTGCGGGCGCCGTCGGTCTCTCGGCCGTGATGGGCGCGCGGATCGCGGATTGCCGCACCATCGTCGCCGTCGAACCGAAGCCCGAACGTCGTTCACTGGCAATGGACTTGGGTGCGACGGCGGTGTTGGACCCGACGGCCGACGACGTCATCGCTATCCTGCCCGATCTGACCGGCGGCGGCCCGACGGTCGCCGTGGACACCACCGCGTCGGCCGCCGTCATCGCGACGGCGCTGTCAGCGCTGCGGGCCTGCGGCACGCTGGCCCTCGTCGGGTTGGGTGCGCTCAACGCCGAGCTCCCCGTCGGGCTGATCTTGGCGAAGGGCCTGCGTGTCCGCGGCGTCGTCGAGGGCGACAGCGACCCACAGGTGTTCATCCCGCGGCTCGCGGAGCTCGCGCGGCGCGCCGAACTACCGATCGAGAAGCTCGTCACGCGGTTCGCCTTCGACGACTTCGGTGCGGCATGGACCGCGGCGACGACCGGCGCCGCCGTCAAACCCGTGGTCGTGATGCCGAGCTGAACCCGGCGATAGATACAATTCGGCAGCCCTGGCAAAGGTGCCACGGCGGATCGGAGCGCACATGTTGACGAGATCGAGGCGGCTGGCCGTGCTGGACGCGATGCCGCCGGGTCGTCCGGTCGACGTCCGCTCGGCGGACGGCACCAAGATTCACACCGAGGTCTTCGGCCCGGAGGACGGCTATCCGATCGTGCTGGCACACGGCATCACGTGCGCCATCCGGGTGTGGGCCAACCAGATCGTCGACCTGGCCGGTGACTACCGCGTCATCGCCTACGACCACCGGGGTCACGGCCGAAGTGGCGTGCCGTCGCGTCGGGGGAACTACGGCCTGAACTTCCTGGCCGCCGACCTCGACGCCGTGCTGGCCGCCACGCTGGCACGTGGCGAGCGTGCTGTGATCGCCGGTCACTCGATGGGTGGTATCGCCATCTCGTCGTGGTCGCAGCGCTACCCGCAGCGGGTGCCGCAGTGCGCCGACGCCGTCGCGCTGATCAACACGACGACCGGTGATCTGCTGCGCAACGTCAAGTTCCTTCCCGTTCCCCGTCCGCTGGTGGGCGGTCGCGTGCGGGCCGCCGGGTCGCTGCTCAAGACCTTCGGCTCGGCTCCGCTGGTGCCCGGCTCGGTGCAGCAGAGCAGGCGGTTCGTGGCGGCGCTTGCGGTGGGGCGCGACGCCGATCCGGCGATCGCCGACTTCGTCTTCGAGCTGTTCGCCGAGACCCCTCCGGCGGGGCGCGGCGGGTGGGCCAGGGTGCTCGTCGATTCGCTTGGCCCGAAGCACATCTCGTTGCGCAACCTCACGGTGCCGACGCTCGTCGTCGGCAGCAGGGGCGACCGCCTGCTGCCCATCGCGTCATCGCGTCGGATCGCAGGGGAGGTGCCGAATCTGGCGTCCTTCGTCGAACTGTCCGGCGGCCACTGCGCCATCCTCGAACAGCCCGAGGAGGTGAACCGGCAGCTTCGCGAGCTCGCCGAATCGGTTCGGGAGCAGCGACGGATCAGCTCGTAGGGGTCAGGTATCCGGCGACTTCCTCGGCTGCGCGGTGGCCCGACCGCACCGCCCCGTCCAGGAAACCCGTCCACTGGTCGGCCGTTTCGGTCCCCGCCCAGAAGATGCCGCCCACCGGTTCGCGCAGCAACTGGCCATACGTCGTCCACGAGCCTGGCGGGACCGCAGCTGTCGGACCGCCCGGCGCGAACGATTCCGCGCCCCAACGGTGGTCGACGTAGTCGATCGGATGTCGCGCGTCGTCGCCGAACAGCGACGCGAAGCACTCGAGGACACGGGCCCGGCGGGTGTCTGGTTGCAGGGGATCGAACGTCCGCGCGTCGGTGAAGCCGAGGAGCACCCCGGGACCATCGTCATCGGGGCTGACGTCGAACGTGATGAACACCGGTCCGTCGTCCGACAGCGCCTCGCCGGAGTGTCCTTCGGCCCGCCAGAACGGGGTCTCGTACGCGGCGTAGGCCTTGCTCAGGCGGCCCTGCGGCCAGTGCCGCGCCAGGTCGGCGTGGTCGGCAGGCAGGCCGGGCACGAAGGTGATGGCGCCCCGGTGCTCGGGCGCGGTGGCGACGACGACGGCGCGCGCCGTCACCGGTCCGGTCGCGGTGTGCACGGTCATCCCGTCCGCGCCGTGTTCGATGCGCTCGACAGCGCTGTCGAGGCGAACCCGGTCGCCGAGGTCCTCGGCCATGCGCAACGCGATCTGCTGGGTGCCCGCGGGGAACCGGTCCTGTTGGGCACCGCCCTTGACGTCGAGCAGCGGGCCGATACCGCCTGCGGCCTTGATGTAGTGCACCGCGTGCAGCATCGACACCTCTTGCGGCTCACCACCCCACGTCACCCTTGCCATGATCGCCATCAGATCCCTGGTGCTCTTGCCCGCATGCACCGACCGCAGCCAACTCTCCATCGTCTGCTGGTCGAGACGATGCGCCGTCGGTGCCGTCCACG
>JAOPUT010000136.1 GCA_025963385.1 Mycobacterium sp. | reverse complement strand
AGCTTCTTGTCCTTGGCGTACTTGTTGACGACGGTGGTCAACGCGCTGCGGAAGCCCTCTTCATGCGTGCCGCCCTCGTGCGTGTTGATGGTGTTCGCGAAGGTGTGCACCGACTCCGAATATCCGGCGTTCCACTGCATGGCGATCTCGACCTCGTGGCCCGGACCCTTGCCGTCGAAGTCGATGATGCTCTGCTGGATCGGGGTCTTGGTGCGGTTGATGTGCTTGACGAAGTCGACCAGACCACCCGGGTAGTGGAAGGTGCGGTGCTTGGTCTTGGTGGGGGCGGCGGCCGCGGCGGCCCGCTCGTCGGCCGACTTGGGCGCCTCGGCCGTGTCACTCACGACCTCGTCGACCACGTCTTCTGCGGTCACGCGCTCATCGATGAGGTCGATGGTCAGACCCTTGTTGAGGAAGGCCATCTCCTGCAGGCGGCGCGCGACGGTCTCGAAGTCGTACACCGTGGTCTCGAAGATGTCCGGATCGGCCCAGAAGCGGATCGTGGTGCCCGTCTCCTTGGTCGGGCCGCCCTGCTTCAGGGTTCCAGGCACCGACCGGTCGTAGTACTGGAACCACTCGGAGCCGTCCCTGAGGATGGTGGCCTCGAGCCGGGTCGACAGGGCGTTGACCACGGAGACACCCACGCCGTGCAAGCCGCCGCTGACGTTGTAGCCACTGTTCTCGCCGCCGAACTTGCCGCCGGCGTGCAGCTGCGTCATGACGACGTCGACCGTCGGGACCCCGGTGGCGTGCATGGCGACGGGGATGCCGCGGCCGTCGTCGGTGACCTGGACGCTGCCGTCGCCGAGGATCTTCACGTCGACCCGGGTAGCGTGACCGGCCATCGCCTCGTCGATCGCATTGTCGACGACCTCCCACACCAGGTGGTGCAGACCGCGCTCACCCGTGGAACCGATGTACATGCCCGGACGTTTCCGGACCGCCTCCAGACCCTCGAGAATGGTGATCGATTCGGCGCCGTACTCCTTGGGAGCACTCTTCTTCGGGGCAGGCACGTTGGACGCGTCTCCTTGGTCTTGGGCAGGGGTTGCCGGCTAGGGGGTCGAGCCGCCCCCGGCGAGTCTCCCGTCAGTCTACCGTCACACGCCGTCAGCACTGATTCTGAGGCGGCGTTTCTGCACACCTAAAAGACCCGTGCGCGGAATTTCTCGATCGTCGACGCGTCCCGACGACCGATCAGCCCGCTCCAACGTTTGTCGGCGCTCTGAGAACCAGCTCCAAAAGGGTCACCCGTAGGTGTCGCGCGGGCCTCTCCCCGGCACGTTGAACTTGCCCTTGCGCCACGTCGGGGCCGCAGGCCCGACGATCTTCACGCTGGTGACGACTCCGTCACCCACGGCGGCGGCGATCTTCGCCAAGATCTGGGCCTGCACCATGCGCAGCTGCGTCGCCCATGCGGTCGACTCGGCCTCCACGGTCAGGACCCCGTCCCGCAGGGCGGCGGGGTTCGCGTGCTCGGCGATCTGCTCGCCGACGACCGTCGCCCACTGCCCGAACACCGACCCCTCCGCCACCCGGGGTGACCACCCGCGGCTCTTGGCCAGCTCCGAGGTCAGCGATCCGAGCGTCTGGGGATCCCGGGAATCGGGGCCCGGCCCGGACCACCGCCTGCGCGTCCCGCGGACCGGGGCGCTCTTCGTCGAGGACGTCCTGCCATGCCCGACGTCCTTGCCCTGACTTCGCGCGGCACCCCTTGCCTCCTCGAGGGTGCGCCGGACTAGGTCCATCCCCTTGAGGTGGGCCAGTCCCTCGGGAGGTCCCAGAGGTTGATCGTCGTCCGTCGGATCGGTCGGATCGGTCATTCGATCACCTCCGACAGTCGCCCCGAATCGTCGTCGCGCATCCCGATGACCATTCTGCGCGCATCCCAGTCTTGCGGGATGTCCTCCGCGACCGCCGCCGTCACCAACACCTGCTCTGCGGACGCCGCCACCTCGACGAGCGCCCGCCGCCGCGCATTGTCGAGCTCGGCGAAGACGTCGTCGAGGAGCAGTACCGGATCGGATCCCTCCGACCGAAGCAGTTCGTAAGCGGCCAGTCGCAGCGACAGCGCCATCGACCAGGACTCGCCGTGACTCGCAAACCCCTTCGCGGGTTGGTCGCCGAGGCGAAGTTCGAAGTCGTCACGATGCGGACCGACGAGGCACACACCGCGCTCCAATTCGGCCGAACGCTTGCGGGCCAGCTCCTCGAGAAGGCCGACCTCGAACACCTCGACGTTGGCCGCACCGGTCGCCGCCTCCACCTCGACGGCCTCCACCGAACTGCGGTACTTCACCGAAGCCGGTCGGGAGGCGGGAGCCAGCAACTGATAGGCCTTCTCTATCTCGGGGGCCAGCAGATCGATCAGATCGACACGGGCAGCGATGAGTCTGGCACCGTGGATCGCCAGGTGTCCGTCCCAGACGTCGAGGGTTTCCAGCGCACTCGAATCTCCCCGAAAGCGCGCTCCCGCACCAGATTTCAGCAGGGCCGACCGCTGCTTGAGCACCTTGTCGTAGTCCGCTCGCAACCCCGCTACCGACGGTCGCCGAGTGGTTGCGAGCTCGTCGAGATAGCGCCGGCGCTCGCTCGGGTCACCCCTGACCAGCGCCAGATCCTCGGGAGCGAAGAGCACCGCGCGGAGCGCGCCGAGAATCTCACGGGCACTGCGCACCGGCGACCGGTTCAGCCTCGCTTTGTTGGCCCGGCCGGCGGTGATCTCCAGATCGACCGCCAACTCGCGGCCTTCGTTGACCACGATCGTCGACACGATCGACCGCTCGGCCCCGGCCCGGATCAACGGCGCGTCCGACCCCACCCGGTGTGATCCGAGCGTGGACGAATACCACAGGGCCTCAATGATATTCGTCTTACCGAAGCCGTTCGGACCAACGAACACCGTGCGACCCGGCTCCAGCTCCAGCTCGACGTGTGACCAGGAGCGGAAGTCGGTCAGACCAAGTCGACGTACGTACACCTATCCCGACTCGCTGATCCTCTGCACCGCATGACCACCGAACTGGTTGCGCAGTGCCGCGACGGCCTTCATCGTCGGCGAATCATCTTGCCGCGACAGGAATCTCGCGAACAGCGAGGCCGCGATTGCAGGCACCGGTACGCGAAGACGAATGGCCTCCTCGACGGTCCAGCGCCCTTCACCGGAGTCGTCGGTGTAGCCCCTGATCTCCGCGAGGTGTGGATCTTCCTTCAGCGCCTTGGCGAGCAGCTGCTGAAGCCAGGACCGGACGACGGTGCCATTGGTCCAGGCCTGGTAGACCGCCTGGGGACTCTTGATCAGATCCTCGGCGGCGAGCATCTCGTAACCCTCGCCGTAGGCGGTCATCATGGCGTACTCGACCCCGTTGTGAACCATCTTGGCGAAGTGGCCTGCACCGACGGGACCGGCGTGGACGAAACCGTCCTCCTGTGGTCCAGGAGGGCGGAGAGCGTCGAAGATCGGCATCACCTTGGCGACGTCGGCATCGCTTCCGCCGACCATGAGCCCGTAACCCTCGGTGAGACCCCAGATGCCACCGGAGACGCCTGCGTCGATGAAGCCGATTCCCTTCTCCGCCAACAATGCCGCGTGGGGACCGTCTTCGGTGTAGCGCGAGTTGCCACCGTCGATCACCAGATCGCCGGAGCTCAGCGCCTCCGAGAGACCGACGATGGTCTGGCGGGTGATGTCACCGGAGGGGACCATCACCCAGACCACGCGTGGCGCCGGGAGTGCGGCGGCCAGCGCCGCCAGATCGGGTACGTCGGTCACCTCGGGTCGCGGGTCGTACCCGATGACCTCGTGTCCACCCTTGCGAAGGCGTTCACGCATGTTGAAGCCCATTTTGCCGAGACCGACCAGCCCGATTTGCATGTGCGCCTCTTTCGTGGCGATAAGGCCGGTCAGCCCGGAAGCCGCACCGGCATCAACAGATACACGTAATCGGTCTGGGCAGCCGGGAACGGACCACTGGCGCCGACGTACGTGTCATCATCATCACCCGCCGGCCGCAACACCGCGGGTCGGCTGGATGTCGTGAAGCCGAACGTCACCTTCGGAGAGTGCAACGAGCCGAGGCCGTCGGTCAGGTAGGTCGGGTTGAAGGCGATCGTCAGGGGGTCACCGGAGAACTCGACCGGCAGATCCTCCTCGGCCCGCCCGACGGCATCCTCGCCACCGGCCGACAACCGCAGCGAATCCTCCGAGAACTCCATCCGCACCTGCGCGCCGCGGTCCGCGACGAGGGCCACGCGCTTGATGGCCTCGGTGAGCTCCGCGACGCCGACGGTCGCCACCGCGGTGTGCTCGGCGGGAAGCAGCTGGCGGAACTTGGGAAACTCGGCGTCCAGCAGCCGGCTGGTGGTGCGCTTGCCATTGCTGCGGATGCCGAGCAGGCCGTCCTTGCCGACGGACGCGCCCGCGCCGAGCGACAGGTGAACATCGGCACCGTCGGTGCCCGCCCTGGCCGCCTCCGCGAGTGTCTTCGCGGGGACGAGGACCGCAGCCTCGATGTCGGCGGAATCCGTCGACCAGGTGAGCTCACGCACGGCGAGACGGAACCGGTCGGTCGCGGCGAGCACGACCTTCTCGCCGGAGATCTCCACGCGGATGCCCGTCAGCATCGGCAGCGTGTCATCGCGGCCTGCCGCGACCGCCACCTGGCCGATGGCCTGGGCGAACAGATCGGACGCCACGACGCCGGTCTCGTCGGGCAGCGAGGGCAGCGTCGGGTAATCCTCGACGGCCATCGTCGGCAGCGAAAAGCGGGCGCTGCCGCAGCTGAGGGCCACCCGGGTGCCGTCGACGCTGACGTCGACGGGCTTGGCCGGCAGGGACTTGCAGATGTCAGACAGCAGGCGGCCGGAGACGAGAACACTTCCGGGAGAAGCGATTTCAGCGGCCACTCGAACTTCGGCCGACACCTCGTAGTCGTATCCGGAGATGGTCAAACCCTCATCGGAGCCGGTCAGGAGCACGCCGGACAGCACGGGCACCGTGGGCCTGGTCGGCAGGATTCGGGCGACCCACGCCACGGCGTCGGCGAAGTCTTCGCGCACCAAGCGAAACTTGAGATCGGTACCAATTGTCGTCGTCGCCACATCCATAGCGTCCCCTTCGGTGAAACCCCAGCTACAAGCACTAGCAGCGGATCTACGGGTGTCTTACGGACATGTCACCACGCTGCGGTTCGACGACCGGTCCGGTTGTCGAAGACCCACCGTAGAGCCTTCGGCCTGAACTTGAAAGCTAATCGATCGGAGTGACAAACGCCCCGTGAGGCCGACGGTACGGACGGCCAACATGGTGCGTTCCCCAGGCCCTTCTTTTAGGAGAGATTCTAGAGATAGAGATGAGTAACAGTATTAGGTGCTGTGGAACTCGTGGATCGATCGATGGTTCGGCAGGTCGGGGGCGGTGCGCGCTCGTGGGTTACTCGTGGACTGTCGATGAATGTAATTCGGCGGGCTGTGGACGGTCGGGGGATGTGTGTAGGAACAGCTGGTTGGCCCGAAGTTCGTCCCGTGCTTGTGCACGAGTAGTCCACGAGGCATCCGTGTGACTCGTGGTGCGAATGGGTCAGAAGATTTTCAGAAACTGGTGGGCGCAGCACGAACCCAGATAGGGTTTACCCCATGGTTTTTCGGAAGAAACCGCGTCAGCGCTTGGAGCGCTGACGGATCCGCGTCGTCAGTTCCTTGACGTGATCGAAGACCTCACGCCGCTGTGCCATCTCGCCGCGGATCTTGCGCTCGGCATACATCACGGTGGTGTGGTCACGGCCGAACGAATGACCGATCTTGGGCAGTGACAGGTCGGTGAGCTCCCGGCACAGGTACATGGCGATCTGGCGCGACTGAGCCAGCGCGCGGGTCTTGCCAGGGCCGCGGAGCTCGTCGATCGTGGTTTCGAAGTACTCCGCCGTGGCGGCCATGATCGTCGCGATGCTGATCTGCATCGTGCTGGAGTCCGAGATCAGATCGCGGAGCACGATCTCGGCGAGCGACTTGTCGATGGCGGCCTTGTTGAGCGACGCGAAGGCCGTCACGCGGATCAGTGCGCCTTCGAGTTCGCGGATGTTGCGCTCGATGCTGCTGGCGATCAGCTCGAGGACGTCGTCGGGGACGTCGAGCCGGTCCATCTGCGCCTTCTTGCGGAGGATCGCGATACGCGTCTCGAGCTCCGGCGGCTGGACGTCGGTGATCAGACCCCACTCGAACCTCGTGCGCAACCGGTCCTCGAGGGTGGCGAGCTGTTTCGGCGGCCGGTCGGACGAGATGACGATCTGCTTGTTCGCGTTGTGGAGGGTGTTGAAGGTGTGGAAGAACTCCTCCTGGATACCTTCCTTGCCTTCGATGAACTGAATGTCGTCGACCAGCAGGACGTCGATGTCGCGGTAACTCCGCTTGAACGACGCCTTGCGGTCGTCGCGCAGGGAGTTGATGAAGTCGTTGGTGAACTCTTCGGTGGAGACGTACTTGACGCGCATGCCGGGGAACAGCCGCTGTGCGTAGTTGCCCGCCGCGTGGAGGAGGTGCGTCTTGCCGAGACCGGATTCACCCCAGATGAACAGCGGGTTGTACGCGCGGGCCGGTGCCTCGGCGATTGCGAGTGTGGCGGCGTGGGCGAACCGGTTCGACGCGCCGATGACGAACGTGTCGAAGGTGTACCGGCGATTCAGGCTGACGTCGTTGGTGGGGGAGTTCTGCGGCCGGTTGGTGAAGTAGCTCGGCCAACTCTCCTCGGCGCTCGCCAAGGCTTCCTCGTCATCGTCGACCTCGTCGGGATCCGGCAAAGCGTCGGCACGGAGTTCGGCATCGCGTTCGGAGTCCGGATCAGGGGTGGCGATGCGGACACCGAGTTCGACGCGCTGACCCAGCCGTCGGCTCAGGCTCGAGATGATGGGCTCGCGAAGGTGCCGCTCGATCTCGTTCTGCACGAATGGCGTCGGAACCGACAGCAGGGCAAACCCCTCGGCGATGACGAGCGGCTTCACCAACTTCAACCACGCTCGTTGCTGCGGCGTGAGATTAGGGGCGGAGAAGCCGGAAGACGGGTCCGGTGGGAGATCACCGTTGAGCTCCGCAACGACGTCGTTCCAGATTGCGACGAACGGCGGGTCGGGGTCTGCAGTCAACGGAGACGTTCCCCCTCGTGGCCAGACAGGGTTGGCCGAATAGACAATGACCGGATGTCCACATGGTTATCCACAGTTTGTGGATAACCAACACCGGTCTTTGTGTCGTTGTGTACTTGCCTGAAGGCCGTGGTCCCGGGGCTCGTCACGGTGTCCGACCTCGAGGTCGAGTGCACCATGGGCTCGCGGTTCGCGGCCCTTCTCGCTTGTTGGTTCAGCGCCGTCTCGTCTGAGATGGCCTTGGCAGAAGCTAACAGGTTTATTGCCGGGTGCCAACAGTTCTGCAACATTGAAGGGGCCTGGCGAAGACTCACGTGTTGGATGGTGACGGGTGTGAAGAAAGTGGTTGATTCGGCGCCGTAGTAAGCAGGTTTGACCTAGGGAAATCTCGTCAGTACCCTCGAACAGTCGCCCGAACGTGGCGATACGGCTGCGACTCGGATCGTCGGGTTCACGCGCCGGGGCTAGCAAGCGAGACGAACGAAGCGTACGTACCGCGGCTGCTTCCAGACGGACATGAACTCCTTCATGTGCGCGACGGGGGTGGGCGCAACCGTCATTGAGGAGATATAGCCGTGGCCAAGGGCAAGCGGACCTTCCAGCCGAACAACCGGCGCCGTGCTCGTGTGCACGGCTTCCGGCTGCGGATGCGCACGCGTGCAGGCCGCGCCATCGTGTCGGGCCGGCGCAGCAAGGGCCGTCGCTCTCTCACTGCGTGATGCTGCTCTGATCCGCAGCAGGGTGTAGACAGGTGCTTCCGGCTCAGTACCGGATGACGCGGTCGACTGACTTCGGGCTCACCGTCAATCGCGGTGTGCGAGCAGCGCAACCCGACCTCGTCGTGCACGCGTTGAAGTCACCCGACGACGGTTCCGGTGGTCCGAAGATCGGTCTCGTCGTCGCCAAGTCGGTCGGCAACGCAGTGGATCGCCACCGCGTCTCGCGGATGCTCCGCCATGTGGCACGCAAGGTGCTCGACGAACTGGGGCCAGGTGACAAAGTGGTGATCCGGGCTCTGCCGAGCAGCCGCACCGCCATCTCGGCTCGACT
>JAOPUT010000118.1 GCA_025963385.1 Mycobacterium sp. | reverse complement strand
CGACGCGGGCTCGGGTGTCGCGACGCTCGGCCTGCCCTCGTCGCCCGGCGTGACCGGAGCCGCCACCGCCGACACGATCGTGTTGCCCTACAACGACATCGGTGCGGTCGAGGAGGTGTTCGCCGAGTTGGGCGACGACATCGCCTGCGTGATCACCGAAGCCGCGGCAGGCAACATGGGCACCGTCGCGCCGCTGCCCGGCTTCAACGCCGCACTGCGACGGGTCACCGCCGAGCACGGGGCTCTCCTCATCCTCGACGAGGTGATGACGGGCTTCCGGGTCAGCCGATCGGGTTGGTACGGGCTCGATCCCGTCGACGCCGACCTCTTCGCGTTCGGCAAGGTGATGAGCGGTGGACTGCCCGCCGCGGCGTTCGGCGGTCGCGCCGAGGTGATGGAACGTCTCGCGCCGCTCGGACCCGTCTACCAGGCGGGCACGCTGTCGGGTAACCCCGTCGCGATGGCCGCCGGTCTCGCCACGCTGCGCGCCGCCGACGACACCGTTTACGCCACGCTGGACGCCAACGCCGACCGCCTGGCCGGTCTCCTCACCGATGCACTGACCGAAGCGTCTGTGACGCACCAGGTTTCGCGGGCAGGCAACATGCTCAGCGTATTCTTCGGCGACCAGTCGGTCACCGACTTCGCCTCGGCGCGCGCGACCGACACGTGGCGATTCCCGCCGTTCTTCCATGCGCTGCTCGACGCCGGGGTGTACCCGCCCTGCAGTGCCTACGAGGCGTGGTTCGTGTCCACGGCGCTCGACGACGACGCCTTCGACCGCATCGCCGCCGCGCTGCCCGCCGCGGCCCGTGCGGCCGCCGAGGCGCAGAGGCCCGCATGACCGAACCCGTCAAGACGGTCGTGCACGTGATGCGGCACGGCGAGGTGCACAACCCGGACAAGATCCTCTACGGGCGACTGCCGGACTTCCACCTGTCCGACAAGGGCCGGGCCCAGGCGGCGCGGGTGGCCGACTGGCTGGCGGGCCACGACATCGTCTACGTCGTGGCCTCACCGCTGGAACGTGCGCAGGAGACCGCCGGACCCATCGCCGCGACGCACGGACTGTCGATCGACACCGACGACGACCTCATCGAGTCCGAGAACGTCTTCGAGGGCGAGCGGGTCTCGCCGGGCGACGGCGCACTGCGCAACCCCCGCAACTGGTGGCACCTGCGCAACCCCCGCATGCCGTCGTGGGGCGAGCCCTACGAGCACATCGCGGCGCGCATGCAGGCGGCGCTCTACCGGGCCAGGGACAAGGCCATCGGCCACGAGGCGGTGTGTGTCAGTCACCAGCTGCCGACGGCCACCCTGCGGCGCTCGCTGACCGGGCAGAAGCTGCCCCACCTGCCGACCGCAGCCAACCGCATGTGCAACCACGCGTCGTTGACGTCGTTCTACTTTCACGACCAGGACCTGGTCGGCTGGAGCTACGCGGAGCTGGCGGGCCAGTGAGATGGCCGTTGGCTTCCCTCGCGGCCTGCCTCGCTTCGACGGCGGTGCTGCTGACCGGATGCGCGACCGGTGATGACGCCGTGGCTCAGGGCGGCACCTTCGAGTTCGTCGCGCCAGGCGGTAAGACCGACATCCTCTATGACCCGCCCGACAGCCGGAGTCGCCCTGGCAAGATCAGCGGTCCGTCCCTGACGGACCCGTCGAAGACCATCTCGCTGGGCGGAGCGACGGGGAGTGACAACGACTTCGCGGGCCGGGTCGTCGTGATCAACGTGTGGGGGCAGTGGTGCGGGCCGTGCCGCTCGGAGATCCCCGAGCTCGAGAAGGTCTACGACGCGACGCGTGGCGTCGGTGTCGAATTCCTGGGCATCGACGTCCGTGACAACAACCGGGACGCCGCAGTCGATTTCGTCACCGACCGCAAGGTTACGTACCCGTCGATCTACGACCCCGCCATGCGCACCATGATCGCGTTCGGCGGCAGGTACCCGACCACTGTCATCCCGTCCACCGTCGTGCTCGACCGCCAGCATCGGGTCGCCGCGGTGTTCCTGCGCGAGCTGCTGGCCGAAGACCTGACGCCCGTCGTGCAGAGGCTGGCAGCCGAGAAGTGACGACGTCCCTCGCGATCAGCATCGACCAGGTCGACACCTTGATGTCGGCCGGGCCGCTGGCTCTCGCGTTCTGCGTCAGCGTGCTGGCCGGGTTCGTCTCGTTCGCCTCGCCGTGCGTGGTGCCGCTGGTGCCGGGATATCTGTCCTACCTCGCGGCGGTCGTCGGCGTCGACGACCGCGATGCCGCCGCCGTGACGGTCAGGACGGGGCGCCTGCGCGTCGTGGGCGCCGCCGCGCTGTTCGTAGCCGGGTTCACCGTCGTCTTCGTGCTCGGCACCGTCGCCGTCCTCGGGTTGACCACCACGCTGCTGACCAATGAGCTTCTGCTGCAACGCATCGGCGGTGTCGTCACCATCGTGATGGGCCTGGTGTTCGTCGGGTTCGTCCCCGCGTTGCAGCGCGAGGCGCGGTTCACCCCGAAGCTGTTGTCGACGATCGGTGGCGCGCCACTGCTGGGGGCGGTCTTCGCGCTGGGTTGGACGCCGTGTCTGGGCCCGACGTTGACGGCGGTCATCGCGGTCGCGTCCGCCACCGAGGGTTCGGGTGTGACGCGCGGTGTCGTCCTCGTCGTCGCCTACTGCCTGGGTCTGGGGATTCCGTTCCTGCTGTTGGCCTTCGGCTCGGCACGCGCGGTTGCGGGGTTGGGCTGGCTGCGCCGCCACACGCGCGGCATCCAGATCTTCGGTGGCGTGCTGTTGATCCTCGTCGGGGTGGCGCTCGTCACGGGCCTGTGGGCCGACTTCATCTCCTGGGTGCGGGACGCCTTCGTCAGCGACATGAGGCTGCCGATATGACCGACACCACCCCGCGAGCAGACGCAAAAGCCCCGGAAACACGGCGTGTCGGGATGCATTTGCGACTGCTCGCGCTGGCGCGGAACACATGGCGGACGCTCACCTCGATGGGCACGGCGCTGGTGCTGCTGTTCCTGCTGGCGCTCGGGGCCATCCCCGGCGCGCTGGTGCCGCAGCGCAGCCTCAACGCAGGCAAGGTCGACGTGTACCTCGCCCAGCACCCGCTGATCGGGCCGTGGCTGGACCGGCTGCAGATGTTCGACGTGTTCTCCAGCTTCTGGTTCACGGCGATCTACGCGCTGCTGTTCATCTCGCTCGTCGGGTGCCTGACGCCGCGCCTGGCGGAGCACGTCAAGAGCATGCGGGCGATGCCCGTCGCCGCACCGCGGAACCTCGCCCGGCTGCCCAAGCATCAGACGCTCGAGGTCCCGGGTGACGTCGAGGCCATCGCCGCCGACGTCGAGCGGCGCCTCAAGGGCTGGCGCCGCACCAGCCGGCGCTCGGGTGAAAACGGCGAGATCACCGAGATTTCAGCGGAGAAGGGCTATCTCCGCGAGTTCGGCAACATCGTCTTCCACTTCTCGCTTCTCGGACTGTTGATCGCGGTCGCCGCGGGCAAGCTGTTCGGCTACGAGGGCAACGTCATCGTGGTGGCCAACGGCGGACCCGGCTTCTGCTCGGCGTCTCCCGCCGCATTCGACTCCTTCCGGGCGGGCAACACCGTCGATGGCACGTCACTGCATCCGATCTGCTTGCGGGTCAACGACTTCGACGCGAACTACCTGCCGAGCGGCCAGGCGCTGAGCTTCGCGGCGAACGTCGAGTACCAGGCCGGAGACGATCTCGACACCGACACCTGGCGGCCCTACCGGCTGGAGGTCAACCACCCGTTGCGCCTCGGCGGCGACCGGCTGTACCTGCAGGGCCACGGCTATGCCCCGACGTTCACCGTCACCTTCCCCGACGGGCAGTCGCGTACCCAGACCGTGCAGTGGCGGCCCGACGACCCGATCACGCTGCTGTCGTCGGGGGTCATCCGCGTCGACCCGCCAGGCGGCACCTATCCCAACGCCGGCGAACGCCGCAAGAACCAGATTGCGATCCAGGGGTTGTTCGCGCCGACCGAGCAACTGGACGGCAAGCTGCTGTCCTCGAGCTTCCCCGCCCTGAACGACCCCGCCGTCGCCATCGACGTCTATCGCGGCGACACGGGCCTCGACACCGGCAAGCCGCAGTCGCTGTTCACCCTCGACCCCGGACTCATCGGCCAGAAGCGCCTCAACAGGGAGGCGCGCGTCAACCTCAAGGCGGGCCAGTCGACCCGGCTGAAGGACGGCACCGTGGTCAGGTTCGACGGGGCGGTGCCGTTCATCAACGTCCAGGTCTCCCATGACCCGGCCCAGGTCTGGGTGCTGGTGTCGGCCATGTCCATGATGGCCGGGCTACTGGTGTCGTTGGTCGTGCGCCGCCGCCGCATCTGGGTTCGTCTGTCTCCGACGTCGCCGGGTACCGTTGGCGTCGAGCTGGGCGGCCTCGCGCGCACCGACAATTCGGGGTGGGGCGACGAGTTCGAGAAGTTGACCGCGCGGTTGGTGCCCTCGGCGGAAGAAGGCGGGAGAGAACGCTCGTGAACTCACACATCGACATCGGGCTCGCCCGCTACTCGGACCTTGCCTTCACGTCGACGATCGTGGTGCTCGTCGTCGCGCTTCTGCTGCTCGCCGTCGAACTCGCCTACAGCAGCAGCCGCAAGGTCGACGCCCGTGAGCTGGTTTCTGCGGACGCGAGGAGCAATCGAGGTTCTGCGGGGACGGTCACTGCGGATAGTGCCCAGCCGGGCGTCGTCCTCGACGCGCCGAAGCGTCTCGTCGACGAACGGATCGGCCGAGCCGGTCTCGCGCTGGTGTACGTGGGCACGGCCATGCTGCTGGTCTGCATCGTGCTGCGCGGTCTCGCCACCTCGCGCGTGCCGTGGGGCAACATGTACGAGTTCATCAACCTGACGTGTTTCTGCGGTCTCGTCGCCGCGGCGATCACGCTGCGCAAGCCCAAGTACCGCGCGCTGTGGGCCTTCGTGCTGCTGCCCGTGCTGATCCTGCTGGCCGTCTCGGGGAAGTGGCTGTACTCCAACGCCGCGCCCGTGATGCCCGCGCTGCAGTCCTACTGGCTGCCGATCCACGTGTCGGTGGTCAGCCTCGGCTCGGGGGTCTTCCTGGTCGCCGGCGTCGCGAGCATGCTGTTCCTGCTCAAGATGTCGCCGCTGGGCGACCCGGGCCGCGAAGGCAGGCTGGCGACCATCGTGGCGCGGCTGCCCGACGGTCAGACACTCGACCGCATCGCCTACCGGACCACGATCTTCGCCTTCCCGATCTTCGGCTTCGGCGTCATCTTCGGCGCGATCTGGGCCGAGGAGGCGTGGGGCCGCTACTGGGGCTGGGATCCCAAGGAGACGGTCGCGTTCATCGCCTGGGTCGTCTACGCCGCCTATCTGCACGCGCGCTCGACGGCAGGTTGGCGGGACCGCAAGGCCGCCTGGATCAACGTCGTCGGATTCGTCGCGATGGTGTTCAACCTGTTCTTCATCAACCTGGTCGTGACCGGGCTGCACTCCTACGCGGGGGTGGGCTGAGATTGGATTCTCGAGGGGGGCCTCCCCGCCTACCTGAGCAACCACCGGGGTTCCGCTCGCAGCAGCGCTTCTCCGATCCTTCGCAGGCGATACCTCCGGAGTGGACGGCGCCGACACCGCCTCACGGCATGCCCGTCGTGAAACTGCCGGCACCGCCGCCCGAACCCGAGGCCCGGTCGCCGTACTTGGATCTGTCGACCGTCGCGCTGCTGGGTCAGCCCAAGCGCAAGCCGAGTGCGGGCTGGCGGCGCTGGGTGTACCTGGGTTCGTTCACCCTGGTTAATCTCGGTGAGGGACGCAAGGTAATGCGCCGCAACGAGCTCACCGCGCAGGCCGGTCGGCCCCTTCGTGGGTGCTACCGAATCGCGTTGCTGTCACTGAAGGGTGGCGTCGGCAAGACCACGATCACCGCGACCCTCGGAGCGACGTTCGCCTCTGCGCGCGGCGACCGCGTCATCGCCGTCGACGCCAACCCCGACCGTGGCACGCTGAGCCAGAAGGTGCCGCTCGAAACACCGTCGACGGTGCGTCACCTGCTGCGCGACGCCGAGGGCATCAGTAGCTACGGCGACGTCCGCTCTTACACGTCGCAGGGCCCTAGCCGGCTGGAAGTGCTTGCCTCGGAGAGTGATCCGGCCGTGTCGGAGGCGTTCAGCAGCGACGACTACCAGCGGACGCTCGAGGTGCTCGAGCGCTTCTACAGCCTGGTGCTCACCGACTGCGGGACGGGCATGCTGCACTCGGCGATGTCGGCCGTGCTGAACAACGCCGACGTATTGATCGTCGTCAGCTCCGGTTCGGTCGATGGTGCCCGGAGTGCCTCCGCGACGTTGGACTGGCTGGACGCCCACGGCTACCAGCAACTGGTGGCCAACTCGGTCGCGGTGATCAACGCGGTGCGGCCGCAGTCGGGTCGAGGCGGGTCGCGCGTCGATCAGAAGAAGGTCGTGGACCACTTCG
>JAOPUT010000054.1 GCA_025963385.1 Mycobacterium sp. | reverse complement strand
ATGGCATCGCGTTACGAACGCGGCCTCTTCGACCCGGACGCAGCGCCGGGCACCAGCCCGTTCGATCACTTCATCTACGTGATCGCCTCCGACGGTGACATGGAGGAAGGCGTGACGAGCGAGGCGTCGTCACTCGCAGGCACCCAGCAACTCGGCAACCTGATCGTGTTCTACGACCACAACCAGATCTCCATCGAGCACGACACCAACATCGCGCTGTCCGAGGACGTGCCGGCACGCTATCGCGCATACGGCTGGCACGTGCAGGAAGTCGTGGGCGGCGAGAACGTCGTCGGCATAGAAGAAGCGATAGAGGCCGCGAAGAAGGTCACCGACAAGCCGTCGTTCATCTCGGTGCGCACGATCATCGGCTATCCAGCGCCCACCAAGATGAACACCGGCGACGCGCACGGTTCTGCGCTTGGTGAGGAGGAAGTAGCCGCCACCAAGAGGGTGCTCGGCTTCGATCCCGACAAGACGTTCGAGGTGCGCGACGAGGTCATCGAGCACACCCGCAAGCTGGTGGACCGCGGCCGCGAAGCCCACGAGAAGTGGCAGCCGGAGTTCGACGCATGGGCCGAGCGCGAGCCGGAGCGTAAGAAGCTGCTCGACCGCCTCACCGCCGAGGAGCTGCCCGAGGGCTGGGACGCCGACATCACCTACTGGGAGCCCGGCTCCAAAGAGATCGCCACGCGTGCCGCGTTCGGTCAGGTGCTCAACGACGTCGCCCCCAAGTTGCCCGAGCTGTGGGGCGGCTCGGCCGATCTCGCGGGCAGCAACAACACCACCATCAAGGGCGTGAAATCCTTTGGTCCCCCGTCGATTTCGACCGAGGACTTCACGGCAGACTGGTACGGCCGGGTGCTGCACTTCGGCATCCGCGAGCACGCGATGGGTTCGATCCTCTCCGGCATCGTGCTGCACGGCCCGACCCGCGCGTTCGGCGGGACGTTCCTGCAGTTCTCCGACTACATGCGGCCCGCTGTGCGCCTGGCGTCGCTGATGGACATCGACACCATCTACATCTGGACGCACGACTCCATCGGCCTCGGCGAAGACGGCCCCACCCACCAGCCGATCGAACACCTCGCCGCGCTGCGGGCGATCCCGAACCTGTCGGTGGTCCGCCCCGGCGACCCCAACGAGACCGCCTACGCGTGGAAGAGCATCATCGCCCGCGGCAACGGCAGCGGACCCGTCGGTTTCATCCTCACCCGGCAGGGCATTCCCGTCCTGGAGGGCACCAGCTCCGAGGGTGTCGCCAAGGGCGGTTACGTACTGGGTGGCGGCAATCCCGCTGACGACGCCGATGTGATCATCATCGGCACCGGCTCGGAGTTGCAGCTGGCCGTGGAGGCGAAGAAGTTGTTGGCGGACAAGGACATCAACGCGTACGTCGTGTCGATGCCGTGCGTGGAGTGGTTCGAGTCGCAGCCGAAGGAGTACCGCGACAGCGTTCTGCCCCCCGAGGTGTCCGCCAGGGTCGCGGTCGAGGCCGCGGTCGCGCAGAGCTGGCACAAGCTGGTCGGAGACACCGGCGAGATCGTCTCGATCGAGCACTATGGCGAGTCGGCGGACGCCAAGACGTTGTTCCGCGAGTTCGGCTTCACGCCGGAAGCCGTGGCAGCCGCTGCGGAACGTTCCATGGACAACTAAGACAACTACGCAAGAAGAAGGCATCAGATGACTCAGAACCCGAACCTCGCGGCGCTGAGCGCCGCAGGCGTATCCGTCTGGCTTGACGACCTGTCGCGTGAACGCCTGCAGACCGGCAATCTGCAGAACCTCATCGACACGCGCAGCGTCGTCGGCGTCACCACCAATCCGTCGATCTTCCAGGCTGCGCTGTCCAAGGGCACCGCGTACGACGATCAGATCAAGGAGCTCGCCGCGCGCGGCGCCGACGTCGATGCGGCCATCCGCACCATCACCACCGACGACGTCCGCAACGCGTGCGACGTGCTGGCCAAGGTCTACGAGACCTCCGGAGGTGTCGATGGCAGGGTGTCCATCGAGGTCGACCCGCGCTTGGCTCACGACACCGACAAGACCATCCTGCAGGCCATCGAGCTCTGGAAGATAGTCGACCGGCCGAACGTCCTGATCAAGATTCCGGCGACCAAGGCGGGTCTGCCGGCGATCACCGCGGTCATCGCCGAGGGCATCTCGGTCAACGTCACGCTGATCTTCTCCGTCGAGCGCCACCGCGAGGTGATGGACGCCTACCTGGCCGGTTTGGAGAAGGCCAAGGAGGCAGGCCACGACCTTCGCAAGATCCACTCGGTGGCGTCGTTCTTCGTCTCCCGCGTCGACACCGAGATCGACAAGCGACTCGAGGCCATCGGCACCGACGAGGCGCTGGAGCTGCGCGGTCAGGCAGGCGTTGCCAACGCCCGGCTCGCCTACGCCGCCTACCAGCAGGTGTTCGTCGGAGGCGAACGCTACGCCACGCTCTTCGCGGATGGAGCGACGTCGCAGCGCCCGCTGTGGGCCTCCACCGGCGTCAAGAACCCGGACTACTCCGACACGCTGTACGTCACCGAACTGGTCGCCAAGAACACGGTGAACACCATGCCGGAGAAGACGTTGGAAGCAGTGGCCGACCACGGTGAGATCAAGGGTGACACGATCACCGGCACCGCGGGCGCCGCACAAATCGTCTTCGACACGCTTTCGCGGATCGGCATCGATCTCACCGACGTGTTCAAGGTGCTCGAGGAGGAGGGCGTCGACAAGTTCGAGAAGTCGTGGGCCGAACTGATCGAGGCGACTCAGGGTCAGCTCGACGCCGCCAAATGAGTAGCACCGGGACCGTCGGCGAGTGGCGGAACCCGCTGCGCGACAAGCTCGACAAGCGTTTGCCGCGCATCGCGGGTCCGTGCGCGGTGGTCATCTTCGGCGTGACCGGTGATCTGGCCACCAAGAAGTTGATGCCCGCGATCTACGACCTGGCCAACCGAGGGCTGCTGCCGCCGACCTTCTCGCTGGTCGGGTTCGCACGACGCGACTGGGCCGACGAGGACTTCGCGAAGATCGTCCACGACGCGGTGAAGGCGCACGCCCGGACGCCGTTTCGGCAGGAGGTCTGGGATCGCCTTAACGAGGGCATCCGCTTCGTGCAGGGCACGTTCGACGACGACGCCGCGTTCGCCTCGCTGAAGGAGACGTTGGACAAGCTCGACGCCGAACGCGGTACGGGCGGCAATCACGCCTTCTACCTGTCGATTCCACCGAAGGCGTTCCCCACGGTGTGCGAGCAGCTCTCGAAGTCGGGGCTGGCGCGTCCCGAGGGTGATCGCTGGAGCCGGGTGGTCATCGAGAAGCCGTTCGGGCACGACCTGGACAGTGCCCGTTCGCTCAACCAGGTGGTCAACAGCGTCTTCCCCGAGACGTCGGTGTTCCGCATCGATCACTATCTCGGCAAGGAGACGGTGCAGAACATCCTTGCGCTGCGCTTCGCCAACCAGCTGTTCGACCCGATCTGGAACGCGCACTACGTCGACCACGTGCAGATCACGATGGCCGAGGACATCGGCCTCGGTGGACGGGCCGGCTACTACGACGGTGTCGGAGCGGCGCGCGACGTCATCCAGAACCACCTGATGCAGCTGCTCGCGTTGACGGCGATGGAGGAGCCCGTCAGCTTCAGCCCGGACGAGCTGCAGGCCGAGAAGATCAAGGTGCTTTCGGCCACCCAACTGGCGGAGCCGCTGAGCGAGAACACTTCTCGCGGTCAGTACACGGCAGGCTGGCAGGGCAGCGAGAAGGTGGTGGGACTGCTCGAGGAGGAGGGCTTCTCCAAGACCTCGACCACCGAGACCTACGCCGCGATCGCCCTCGATGTCGACACCCGACGCTGGGCCGGGGTGCCGTTCTATCTGCGCACCGGAAAACGTCTCGGCCGCAGGGTGACCGAGATCGCGCTGGTCTTCAAGCGCGCACCTCACCTCCCGTTCGATGCGACCATGACCGACGAACTCGGCAAGAACGCACTGGTGATCCGCGTGCAGCCGGACGAGGGCATCACGCTTCGGTTCGGCTCGAAGGTTCCCGGCCACGCCATGGAGGTGCGTGACGTCAACATGGACTTCTCGTACGGGGCGGCGTTCGCCGAGGACTCCCCCGAGGCGTACGAGCGGCTCATCCTCGACGTCCTCCTGGGCGAGCCGTCGCTGTTCCCGGTGAACAAGGAAGTCGAATTGTCGTGGGAGATACTCGATCCCGCGCTCGACTACTGGGCGAAAGTGGACGCCGAGGGCGGCAGACCCGACCCGTACGAGGCGGGTGGCTGGGGTCCGGCTTCGGCGAACGAGATGCTGGCGCGAACGGGCCGGGAATGGAGACGACCGTGACGAGCGCTTGCGCGAGGAACCGATGATGCCGACGAGCGCTTGCGCGAGGAACCGAGGACACAGGTGATCGTCGATCTCGAGGCCACCACCACCACGGCGGTCAGCAAGAAATTGGACGGCCTTCGCGAGGAGGGCGGCGCCTTCACCATGGCGCGGGTGCTGACCCTCGTCATCGCACCGGACAGCGAGATCATTCTCGAAGACTCCATCGAGGCGGCCAACGCCGCGAGCCGGGAGCACCCCTGTCGCGTCATCGTGGTGCTCGCGGTGGACCGCGACGCCGCCGACGCCAAACTCGACGCCCAGATCCGGGTCGGCCACGACGCGGGTGCCGGCGAGGTCGTGGTGCTCAAGCTGTCGGGGCCGCTCGCCGACCACGCCAGCAGTGTCGTCACGCCGTTCCTGTTGCCCGACACCCCCGTCGTGGCGTGGTGGCCTGACGTCGCCCCCCGCGTACCTGCTCAGGATCCGTTGGGCCAGTTGGCCATTCGCCGCATCACCGATGCCACTTTCGGTGTCGATCCGCTGGCCTGCATCAAGTCGAGACTCGAGGGTTACACCCCCGGTGACACCGATCTGGCGTGGAGCCGGGTCACGTACTGGCGGGCGATGTTGACGTCGGCCTTGGATCAGGGGCCGCACGAGAACATCCAGTCGGCGATCGTCTCCGGCCGCAAGGAGGAGCCTGCGCTCGACATCCTCGCGGGGTGGCTGGCCAGCCGGATCGACGGCCCGGTCCAGCGCGCGGTCGGTGACCTGAAGGTCGAGTTGGTTCGACCGAGCGAGACCATCACGCTGAGCCGACCGCAGGAGGGCGTCACCGCCACCCTGACACGCACGGCCAAACCGGAGGCCAGACTTCCGCTGGCGCGCAGGGAGACCCGCGAGTGCCTGGCTGAGGACCTTCGCAGATTGGACGCCGACGAGATCTACCTGGCGGCACTGCACGGCATCGACAAGGTTGAATACGTATGAGTGACAAGGTGATCGAGAAGTACGCCGATGCCGACGCCCTGGTCGCGGCCGCGGGTGAGCGGCTGGTCAAGGCCATTACCGGCGCCGTCGGGGCGCGGGGCGTCGCCTACGTCGTCCTGACCGGTGGTGGCACCGGGGTCAAGCTGCTCAAACACCTCGGCGACCACGGCGAGGCGATCGAGTGGTCCAAGGTGCACCTCTTCTGGGGTGACGACCGCTACGTCCCCGCCGATGACGACGACCGCAACGACAAGCAGGCCCGCGAGGCGCTGTTGGACCACATCGACATCCCGGCCGCCAACGTGCATGCGATGCCGGCGAGTGACGGCGAGTTCGGTGACGACATCGACGCCGCCGCGCTGGCCTATGAACAGGTGTTGGCAGCCAACGCCGCCGACGGCGGGCCCACGCCGCAATTCGACGTGCACCTGCTCGGCATGGGCGGCGAAGGGCACGTCAACTCACTCTTTCCGCATACCGCGGCCACCACGGAGACCGAGCGCCTGGTCGTCGGTGTCACCGATTCCCCGAAGCCGCCACCAAAGCGCATCACGCTGACTCTGCCTGCCGTCACCCGCTCGCGAGAGGTGTGGCTGGTGGTGGCAGGAGCGGAGAAGGCCGAGGCGGTGGCTGCGGCGATCGGCGGCGCTAGCGCTGACGACGTCCCCGCCGCCGGTGCCGTTGGGCGCGACGCCACGGTGTGGCTGCTCGACGAAGCGGCCGCGGCGGACCTGTAACTGCCGCCATACTGATTGCCATGGCAGACACGGGGAATGGTCGGCGTCGGCAGGCACCGGCGCGTCAACGCATCAAGACGCTGACGCAGGCAGCGTTGAACGCCGACGCCACGGTCGAGCAGGTGGACACCCTCCTGACGGACCTCGGGCAGACGCTGACCGACCTCGATAAGTCGACCAGCGGTCTGGATACCACCCTCGAGCGGTTCAACGAGACCATCACCCGCATCGACGAGTTGGCCCCGCGCCTGATCGGCGTCGTCGAGCGACTGGAAGCCATCGTCGAGCGCGTCGAGCACATCGTGGGTATCGGCGAGTCGGTGATGGCGCCGTGGGCCGCCACGGAGCACGCCGTGCGCGGCGCGGTCAACGCGGTGCGCAAGACTACCGGCCTCTGAGTGCCGAGCCCACTCGACGTCCTCCCCCTCGCCGACGGTGTCGGCCTGCCGTGGGACGTACCCGTCGACGACGCCGTCGCCGCCGTGGCGTCGGCACGCGCGTCGTGCGGTGACTCGTTCGTGGTGCGCAGTGGTGACACGGACTACCTGTTCACGTTCTCCCCAACCGGCGTCGAGTCCTTCTACGGGTTGCTCGAGGGTGCGGCAAGCAAGGGTGTGGCGGACTACCTGATGTTGCGGCGCAAGCTGCCCGACGAGGTGTTCGCGGGTCGTCGGCTGCTGCCGAGTTCCCTGTTCCGCCGCGACGACGTGACGTCGTACCTGACCAATCTCGCCGATGCCCTCGACACCACGGAAGCCGAACTGGGCGAACGCGGTTCGGTCGAGCTGTTCGCGTTGACGCGGCGGCTCGGCCATCGCATGGGCCTCGCCTCCTGGGCGGGTCCCGGTTGCGCCGACGGGGACGCCTTCGAACGTCTGGTGCGCGCCTTCGACGTGCTGGATGGCTCGGACGCCTTCGTCCACCCCGACGCCATGGCAGCGGTCGCGGCCTCGGGGAAACGTGCCGAATGCGCCGCCCTCGACGAGGTCGCCGTGGTGGTCGAAGATGCTGTCCGACAACATGACTCGGGCGCTGACGGAGACGGTCTGTTCGGCCGGATCGTCGACGCATGGGCGAACGACGCGACGGACGTCCGCCTTCGCGGAATCGCGATGGACGTCGCACTCATTCACATCGCGTCGATGTCCAACCTGATGGCGGCGCTCGGCTGGGCGATCGTCGACCTCCTGGTGCACCCCGAGCAGTGCCTGCTGGTCGCCGCGGGTGACACGGAGCTGGCGCAGCGCTGCGCGCTGGAAAGCACGCGGTTGGCGCAGCGATCCATCATGGCCCGTGCCGTACTGGAGCCCATCGCCTTCGACACGGGTTCAGGCGTCGTGGACGTGCCGCCCGGGTGGACGATCGCCACGCTGCTGCCTCTGCTCAACGCGTCGGTGGCGCCTGGCCTCGAGACCTGGGATCCCGACCGCTGGCACCGGCACCGCCTGGCCGATGCCAGCGCACTGGCGTCACCGATGCTGGTGACCGCGTTCGGGCACGGCAGGCATTCGTGTCCGGCGCAGCCCTTCTCGTTGTCCGCCATGACGATGGCGATGACCCGCCTGCTGGGGCGGTTCGACATGACACCGGAAGGGGCCGGGTATCCGCGCCCGGTGCCCGCCCAGATCGGCGGTGTGGCGCGGTCCGCCGACCCGTGCCGGGTCGCCTACGTGCGGCGCTGAGGACGCTCAGACGAAGTCCGACCCGCCGTCCACGTTGACGGTCGCTCCGGTGACGTAGCCGTTGCGGCGGGACGCCAGGTAGGTGGTGATCGAGGCGATCTCCTCGGGCAGACCGGCCCTGCCGAGATCGCACGGCTGGTGAAAGTGCCTGTCGATCCACGTCATCACGTGTTCGGGGTTGGTGGCGTCGAGGCCGTCGGCGGCGAGCACGTCCTTCAGGTTCTCGGTGAAGCTCGCGGTGACGATCGTCCCTGGACACACGCAGTTGACCAGGATGCCGTCCTTGGCAAGACTTTTCGACAGGTTCTTCGTGACGCTGCTCAGCGCCGCCTTGGACGCCGTGTACGCGACGATCCGCGGGTTCTGCCGCTGGATCGAGTGCGCGGACAGCGTGACGATGCGCGCCCACTCCGCAGCCCGCAGCATGGGCAGCGCGGCTCGGATCGACCGCACACCAGACATGGTGCCGAGCGCGAACGCCGCGTCCCACTGCGCGTCGTCCATCTCCTCGAAGTACCCGTCACCGGGACCGATGGTGTGGACCAGGCTGTTGATCTCACCCCAGCGCTCGGCAACCTCCGCGAACCCCGCCGAGATTGAGTCCGCATCGGTCATGTCGACGCTGATGCCGACGGCATCGGGCGCACCCGCGGCGCGCACGGATCGCTCCGCCGCGTCCAGTGCGTCACGACCCCTGGCCATCACCGCGACACGGGCGCCCTCGGCAGCCAGCGTCTCGGCGATCGCCAGCCCCATGCCCTTGCTGCCGCCGGTGACAACGGCCGCCGAACCGGCCAGACCCAGATCCATGACTCCCCTATCCCGCCGTGATCGCGGCGATCGACTTCGCGGAGACGCCCAGGCCCCGCAGACAGAACCGAACGAGCGAGCGCCGGACGTCGTGGCGGTCGCAATCGCCCGTCGCCCATTGCCTTTCGACACTCGCCCACAGTGCGCCCTGTATCGACAGCGCGTCTGAGGCGGGGTCCACGCCTGCGAAGCATCCCGTGTGGGCGCCACGCTCGAGTTGTTCGACGAGCGGTGTCATCATCTCGGCGTACGCAGGCCCGATCACCTCGGGAGAGGCGAACATCTGGGACTGTGCCTCCAGCGACATCTGACGCAGGTCGGACTTGATCCCGTCCTCGAACGCCAGATCGAGGCGTCCGTCGATCCACGCGACGACCGCGGCCACGGGGTCGGCGCAGGCCGCCATCCGCCGTCGCAGGCGGGCCGACTCGTCACGGGCCATGTCGAGGAAGACCGCTGCCACCAGTTGGTCCTTGGAGTCGAAGTGCCGGTAGAACGCACGGGTGCCCAGTTCGGCCCTGGTCAGCACCTGGGCCACGCTCAGCGCCCGAACTCCTTCCGCACGAATGACCTTGGTGGCTGCGGCGATGATCCGGGCCCGCACCCGTGGATCGGGGTCCAGCCGCCTCCCCCGCTTGGCGGCTGCGTCATCCATCACGCCGTGGCGTCGTACGTGGCCAGGTACGCACCGAACGACTCCCGCACCTGCTCCGGGGTCAGGCCGTAGTCCGCGAGTTGGTAGACGTGCCCGCCCCTGGAGCCTGGCTGATGATCGCCCGCCCAGGCCGCGACGCGGGTTCGCGCCGCCGCGCTGAACTCGAGGCCCAGTTGCTCGTACGCCTTCTCGACGGTGGCGACGGAGTCGGTCTGCAGGTCGGCGAACGACACGTCGACGAAGCGGCCGTCACCCACCCGCGTGCGGAAGTCCATCGCCCGCCGCACGGCCTCGGACCACGAGTCGAGTTGCTCGAGGCCGAGTTCCTCGGCGTCGTCGCGGTCGCTGCTCCAGCTCCTGACGTACTGGATCAGACTGCACACCGAGGCCAGCACCTTCGTCGGATCCCGGTGGCTCCAAAGGAACTTGGCGTTCGGGTACGCCTCGACCAATGCGTCGAGGGCGAACATGTGCACCGGCGTCTTCAGGTGCCACAGGTTCGGCGGGCAGTGCCACTGCAACAGCTTGAGCACCCGCCGGTGATACGTGTACGTCTCGCGCATGTCGCACCGCATCAACCACGATAGGTAGCCGGGGACGCGGACGACGCCGTCGAAGTGAAAGGTGCGGAAGCTCATTCCCATGAGGTCCTGGCATTCGGTCGCCGTCTCCGGCTCCGAGCTGTGCATCGAACGCATGCGGGGAAACATCTGGTCCATCATCGCGATCCCCTCGGCGCACTGCGCGATCCTGGGATCGGTGTGCTCGGTGGCCTTCTCGGGTGGCGGGCAGCAGGCCTGGGACTCCCAGGTCCGTAGCGACCGGAACTGCGGGTCCGCGGCCACCAGCTGACTCAGTGCCGTCGTGCCGGTGCGCGGCAGTCCGATGACGAACACCGGGCCGCCGATGACCTCGTCGTCGATCTCGGGATGCCGCCGGTAGGTGTCCTCGATGCGCAGGCGCTGGATGAGGGCGTTGCTGATGGTCGCGTGCTGGATCACGTTTCCCATGTCGTTGAGGCCAGCCTCGGTGTTCAGTGCCTCGACGGTGCGCTCCAGACCCTCCCGGTAGTAGGACGAGCCGAAGTCCTCGAGCCCGGTGGCCGCGCGGGCGCCGTCCTCCAATTCGTCTGCGGAGAAACTCATTTCGCGAACCTTTCGTGAACGGCGCGACGGCGTGCGGCGATGACGTCGGCCCGCTCGGCCGGCGTGACCATCGCGGTTCCGGCAGGCAGTTCGCGGACCACGTCGTCGAACTTCACGACGCGGGCGCTCGGCACCGGTGCGGTCTCGGTGCGGACGCAGCGCAGCAGCATCGAGCCGTTGCTGTGGCCCGCAGCGTCGAGCCAGTTGGCGACGCCGGGATCGCGCGAGCTGATGACCACCCGCAGGATTCCGTCGGAGTCCACGACGGCCTGATGCCCGTTGAGGCTCGACTGATGGCGCCCGTAGTGGATGGTCTCCCACCACTGGTTGCCGAGTGAGTAACTCCAGTAGACGCCCTTGGGCGGCTCGACCTCGAGGATGAGGGCCTCGTCGGGTTCGAGTTCCCAGCGCCCGATGACGGGACGATTCTCGGCGGCCGCGCCGATGGCGGTGCGGTCCACCGGTGGCATGAAGCCGTTGCTCGGGGGTCCGGCGTTGAAGTCCAGGAAGAACTTGAGGTTGTCGTGCACGAAGTCCCCCACCGCATACAGCTGCCGGGAGACCGCCACGTCCAGGTTCACCGAGCGGTCCATCGGCTCGACCGCGTCGCCGACGCGCTCGATCTGCAGCGATGACGGCACCTCGCGCTCCCAGTCGTAGAAGAAGTGGCGCACGACGAGCGTGGGATGGTCGCCGTCGATCCGTAGCCAGTTGCCACCGTGTTCGTCGGCGGAGAGGATAACCTCGAAGTTGCCGTCCTCGTCGACCTCGAGTTCGTCGACCAGGACGTTCGCCGTCGAGGCGATTCCGTTCATCGTCTGTAGGCCGACATACCTTGCCGTGCCGCGGTTTCCGAAGAGGCGGTAGGTCTCACCACCCCGCATGGTGGCGCGATGGTAGATGCAGTCCGGGCACTCGAGCCCCCACGTGAGGATGTCGTCGGTGCTGGTGCGTCCGACGGAGAGGATCGGGTCCGGTTCGACCCGCAGCGCCTCGTCGACACCGACCGCCAGCAGGATCATCAGGTGACGCATCCCCGACGCGTAGTCGGTGCGGTTCCTGGTGACGGGGTCCGACGCCACCATCTCGCCGGCTCGCGTCAGCCGTTCCAGCAGATGCGCCCACCCTTCGGCCAGGTCGTCCCGGCTGGTATCGGCGCCGCCGGCCAGCGCCGCCTCGGCGATCGAGAACGGCAGCCACGCCATGGGATTCGAGCCCTCGCTCACCGGCACTCCGTCTCCAACGACGCCTGGGCGTCGATTAGGTGAAAACGACGTTTTCAGTAACGCCGCATCGACTATCGCCCCGGGGATGTCCCGTTGTCAATGACTTTCGCGCCGACCACATCGACCGCGAGCAGACGCAAAGGTCCCGCGACACGCCGCGACGGCGGCACCTTTGCGTCTGCTCGTGGGGGGATCGTTCTTCCCCGGGGAGGCTGGACTACCCGCTGTTGCGCAGTGCCGTCGCCAGCCCGCTCATGGTCAGCAGGATGCCGCGCTGCACCAGTTCGTCCTCGTCACCGGAACGGAAGCGGCGCAGCAGCTCGACCTGAAGGTGGTTCAACGGCTCGAGGTATGGAAAGCGGTTGAACACCGAGCGGGCCAGTGCCGGGTTGTCGGCCAGCAGATCGTCCTGGCCGGTGATGAGCCGCAACATCTTGAGTGTGCGGTCGTGCTCGGCGACGATCTTGTCGAACACCCTGTGCCGCAACGCTTCGTCGTCGACCAGTTCGGAGTACCTTGCCGCAAGCCCCATGTCGGCCTTCGCGAGCACCTGGGCCATGTTGGACAGCACCGACCTGAAGAACGGCCACTTCTCGTAGAGATCCCGAAGCACCCCGAGGCGCGCATCCTCGTCGCCATCGGAGATGAACTCCTCGAACGCGGTGCCGGTCCCGTACCAACCGGGCAGCATCACGCGCGACTGGCTCCACGCCAGCACCCATGGAATGGCACGAAGGTCGGAGATCGCGGTGGTCGGTTTGCGGGAGGCAGGCCTGCTGCCGATGTTCAGCGCACCGATCTCGCTGACCGGCGTCGACTGCTTGAAGTAGTCCACGAAACCCGGTGTCTCGTGCACCAATTCGGAGTACGCCCGTTGGGCGCGGGCCGCGAGGTCGTCGAGCACCTCGTAGGCGGGCTCAGCCGCATCGCCGAGCCCCTCGACGTCGAGGAGCGTCGACTCGAGCGTCGCGGCGAGCAGCGTCTCCAGATTGCGGTGCGCGATCGTCGGCTCGGCGTACTTGGCGGCGATCACCTCACC
>JAOPUT010000236.1 GCA_025963385.1 Mycobacterium sp. | reverse complement strand
ATCAAGGCGCTGCAGAAGAAGTACGGCAAGGACCGCCAGCGGATGGCGCTCGAAATGCAGAAGCTCCAGAAGGATCATGGGTTCAACCCGGTCCTCGGCTGTCTGCCGATGCTGGCGCAGATCCCGGTGTTCATCGGGCTGTACCACGTACTCAACTCGTTCAACCGAACGCAGACCGGATTCGGCCGCCTGGGGCTGTCGGTCGAGGAGAACCGCTCGCTCGGCAACTACATCTTCACGCCGACCGACGTCGGGCACTTCCTGGACGCGAACCTGTTCGGTGCGCCATTGGGTGCGTCGATGATCCAGAAGGTGGGCCTCGGCGCCTTCGATCACTTCAGCCGACCCGCGGTCATCGCGGTCGGGGTTCCGCTGATGATCCTGGCGGGTATCGCCACGCACTTCAACAGTCGCGCGTCGGTGGCGCGGCAGAGCGCCGAGGCGGCGGCCAACCCGCAGACCGCGATGATGAACAAGCTCGCGCTGTACGTCTTCCCGCTCGGCGTCGTCGTCGGCGGTCCGTTCCTTCCGCTGGCGATCATCCTGTACTGGGTGGCGAACAACATCTGGACCTACGGGCAGCAGCACTACGTGTTCGGCAAGATCGAGAAGGAAGAGGAACTGAAGAAGGAGGAGGACTTGGCGCGCCGTGCGTCGAATGCCCCCGCCCCCGGTTCCAAGCCCAAGGCCAAGCGCAAGCGTCCGCCTGCCAACGCCACGGCCGCCGAGCGCGCGAGGGCTGCGGCCGCCGCCGAAGTCACCGAGTCGGGCGGACAGGAAGTGGACGCGGTCGAGGATGACGCCGAGACTCCGTCGAAGTCGGGCACGGGTTCGTCGACCAACGGGAAGGCCGCGCCGCCGAAGGCAGGCAGCGGAGCCAACCGTGCACCGCGGCGCACCAACAACCGGCCGAAGAAGCGCAGGCCCTGACAAGTACCCCGATTCAGGTCGGCCCTCGAGGCCGCTGATGGATGACAGCACGGAAGTAAGGACGGAACATGACTGACGCCGATACGACGGAACGCACCGAGATCGCGGGGGACGCACCCAAGTCGGAGGACCTCGAAGACCGCTTGGTCGCCGAAGGCGAGATCGCCGGCGACTACCTCGAGGAGCTCCTCGACCTCCTGGACTTCGATGGTGACATCGACCTCGACGTCGAGGGCGACCGCGCAGTGGTGAGCATCGACGGCGGAAGCGACCTCGCCAAGCTCGTCGGCCGCAAGGGCGAGGTTCTCGACGCCCTGCAGGAGTTGACCCGGCTGGCCGTGCACCAGAAGACGGGTGAGCGCAGCCGGCTGATGTTGGACGTGGCGCACTGGCGGCGCGGCCGCCGTGACGAGCTGGCCGCGTTGGGCGACAAGGTGGCGCGCCGGGTGCTGGCGAGCGGTGAACGAGAAGAGCTTGCGCCGATGACGCCGTTCGAGCGGAAGATCGTTCACGACGCCGTGTCGGCCGTCGACGGTGTGCGCAGCGAGAGCGAGGGCGCCGAGCCGTCGCGACGCGTCGTCGTCCTCCCTGCCTGACCCTCTGAGTTACAAGGATGTAGTTCGGTTGCATCGCAGTGGCGGCGGATTCGGAGGATGTTTCACGTGAAACATGGCGAAGCGCCCACCGCGCCCGCGGTAGCAGCCGACGTGTTCGGCGATCGCCTGGAGCTCGCCCAGGAGTACGCGGCGATTCTGGCGGGAGCCGGCATCGAGCGTGGCCTGATCGGACCCGGTGAAGTCGAGCGGCTCTGGGACCGACACATTCTCAACAGCGCGGCGGTTGGAGAATTGCTGACCGCGGGGGACCGGGTGGCCGACGTCGGCAGCGGCGCCGGCCTACCCGGCATCCCCCTGGCGCTCGCCCGCACCGACGTTCACGTCATCCTCGTCGAGCCACTACTCCGTCGCTCCGAGTTCCTGTCCGAAGCGGTCGAACTGCTCGGTCTCCCCATCGTCGTGGTGCGGGGTCGCGCCGAAGAACGCTCGGCGCGAGACGCCGCGGGGGAGATCGACGTCGTTACGTCCCGAGCCGTCGCCTCACTCGATAAGTTGACGCGGTGGTGTCTGCCGCTGCTTCGGCCCGGCGGGCGAATGCTCGCCATGAAGGGCGAGCGGGCAGCCGCGGAGATTGAAGAACACCGACGCGCAATGAGCTCGTTGGGTGCTGTCGACGTGAAGGTGATGGAATGTGGCGTGAACTATTTGACTCCTCCCGTAACCGTAGTCGAGGCGGTGCGGGGGAGCGGAGCGCCGCAGCGAAGAGTGCCCCGCAACCAGGATCGACGATCACCACGACCCAACGGGTCGACGAGGAGGAGCAAGTGACGCCACCGCCAATCGGCGAGGGGACCGCTCCCGATCCCACGCCACCGACTGCGCCGCCCAATGTTTCACGTGAAACATTCGCGGACACGCCCATTGGCGCCGAGGCCGAACGAGCGGTCCGCCTGCTGCACAGCGCCAAGGGTCAGCACCTGCCGCGCCCTCCGCGCCAGCGTGTGTTCACCATCGCCAACCAAAAGGGCGGCGTCGGCAAGACGACGACTGCCGTGAACGTCGCCGCGGCGCTTGCGCTGCAAGGTCTACGGACCCTCGTCATCGACCTCGATCCGCAGGGCAACGCGAGCACCGCGCTGGGTATCGAACACCGTCCGGGCACCCCCTCGTCGTACGAGGTGTTGATCGGCGAGATCACCCTGGAGGAGGCGCTCCAGCGGAGCCCGTACAACGAACGGCTCTACTGCGTGCCCGCCACCATCGACCTGGCCGGCGCGGAGATCGAACTCGTCAGCATGGTGGCGCGCGAAGGCCGGCTACGGAACGCGCTTGCAAGCCTGCAGGAGTACGACTTCGACTACGTGTTCATCGACTGCCCACCATCGCTCGGTCTGCTGACGATCAATGCGCTCGTGGCGGCGCCCGAGGTGCTCATCCCGATTCAGTGCGAGTACTACGCACTCGAGGGCGTGGGCCAGTTGCTCCGCAACATCGAGATGGTGAAGTCGCATCTGAACCCGCTCCTCGATGTCACGACGGTCATCCTCACGATGTACGACGGACGGACGAAGCTCGCCGATCAGGTCGCCGACGACGTCCGCGCCCACTTCGGCGCCAAGGTGCTGCGCACCGTCATCCCACGAAGCGTGAAGGTGTCCGAGGCGCCGGGATACGGCATGACGATCCTGGAGTACGACCCCGGATCGCGCGGAGCGATGAGCTACCTCGACGCCAGTCGCGAGATCGCCGAGCGCGCCCATACGGCAGGGAAGGAACACGCATGACACCGCCACCCAAGCGCACCGGCCTCGGCCGCGGCCTTGCCTCGTTGATCCCGACCGGTCCGAGCGACGGCAGCTCGGTGAGCCCCGGCATGGGCGACGCTGCAGCGGACGTGATGTACGGGAGTGCGCCGACCGCCCCCGTGGAACCCGTCGTCGGCGACGTGGGTGCCGTGTACCGCGAGATCGACCCAGCGTTCATCGAGCCGAACCCGAAGCAACCGCGCCAGGTGTTCGACGGTGAGTCACTCGCCGAACTCGTGCACTCGATCCGCGAGTTCGGGCTCATGCAGCCCATCGTCGTCCGTGCGCTCGAGCCGGCCGACGGCAAGGCGCGGTACCAACTCGTCATGGGGGAGCGGCGCTGGCGGGCTGCGCAGGAGGCCGGCCTGGCGGCGATCCCTGCGATCGTGCGGGAGACGGCAGACGAGAGCATGCTCCGCGACGCTCTCCTCGAGAACATCCACCGCGCGCAGTTGAACCCCTTGGAAGAAGCGGCGGCCTACCAGCAGCTGCTGGACGAGTTCGGTGTCACCCACGAGGAACTCGCGGTGCGGATCGGTCGGTCGCGTCCGGTCATCACCAACATGATCCGGTTGATGCGACTTCCGATCGCGGTCCAACGCCGTGTGGCGGCGGGTGTGCTGTCGGCCGGGCATGCACGGGCGCTGCTCGCCCTCGAGAGCGGAGCCGAGAAGCAGGAGGAACTCGCGGCACGGATCGTCGCCGAGGGACTATCGGTGCGTGCGACCGAGGAGGCCGTCACCCTGGCAAACCGCGATGGCGTGCACGAGCCAACCCCGGCCCAGCGGCGCAAGCCGATCCAGATGCCGGGGCTCCAGGACGTTGCCGAAAAGCTGTCGTCGGCCTTCGATACCCGGGTCACGGTGAGCCTCGGCAAACGCAAGGGCAAGATCGTCGTCGAGTTCGGGTCGGTCGATGATCTTCAACGCATAGTCGACCTCATGAACGCTGCGGAGGCATGAGCTACCCGTAGGCCGAATTACGTCACTGTGACACATAGACGCCCCCGGCCCGGTGTCGTGGCCAGCCAAAGGAGTTAAGCCCTTGTGCAGCAACGAGATTCGTCCCAGGCTGGAGTCCGAGTGATGGACGCTCCTATTCTGGAGGGGAAGCCCGGAAGATCAGAAACGCGGGGAGTCTAGTGTCAGCACGAATCACGCCGCTGCGGCTCGAGGCCTTCGAGCAGTTGCCCAAGCATGCGCGGCGGTGTGTCTTCTGGGAAGTGGACCCGTCGACCCTCCACGGAGACGACCATCTCGCCGACCCCGAATTCGAGAAGGAAGCGTGGCTGTCCATGGTCATGCTGGAGTGGGGCTCCTGCGGACAGCTGGCCGTCGCGTGCGCGCCGGAGGACGCGGACTTCGCCGCATCGCCGGCCAGCGGTGAGGAGTCGTGCCTCGGGTTCGCGTTCTATGCACCGCCGCGTGCCGTTCCTCGCGCCGCCCTCTTTCCGACCGGACCCGTCAGCGCCGATGCCGTGCTGTTGACGACGGTGGGTGTGGAGTCGGGTGACGACGGCGACGGGCTCACCCGCGCATTGATGGCGGCGGTCGTCGGCGACTTGGTTCGGCGTGGTGTTCGCGCGCTGGAGGCCTTCGGTCGGACCGCGGAGGCGAGTGAACTCGACCCCAGACTGATCGCACCCGAATTGCGATCTGCGATCGAGGTGCTCGGCGACTGCTCGGTGGATCAGTGCGTCATCGACGCAGACTTCCTCGGGGACGTCGGATTCGAGATCGTGACCCCGCACCGTTACTTCCCTCGCTTGCGACTGGAACTCGAGCAGGGGCTGGGATGGAAGGCCGACGTCGAGGCGGCGCTGGAGCGACTACTGGCGAGTGCGCAACTCCAACAACCGGTCGGTGCGGGCGCCAACCCGTGTTCGTGAGCCGATCAGGCTTGGGCTGCGCGCCCGGCTGCCTGTTCGACGGACCGCTCGTGGGCGAGTAGTTCGGCGAAGGTGAACGTGCCCGTCGGACGGTCGTTCTTGCCGAGCAGATAGAGCCGCTTGACCGCGGCGAGGATACCCTCGGCCAGGGAGTCACGCGCTTGCGCGGACACCAGCAGATCGCGGTCGTGGGGATTGGTGATGTAGCCGACGTCGATCTGGACCGTGGGCATGCGAGTCAGACGCAGCAGATCCCAGGTGCGACCGTGGGTGCGGCAGTCGCGTAAGCCGGTGCGCGCCACCAATTCCCGTTGCACGAAGTCGGCCAGATTGCGACCGATGGTCGACACCGAACCGTGCGAGTTGCCGAAGTGGAACGAGGCCACGCCGTTGGCGGGGGAGTCCGGCAACGCGGCGCACCGGAGGCTGATCATCAGGTCGGCGCCCACGGTGTTGGCAGTCGCGGCGCGCTCGGCGTCGGACGGGCTGCGGCCCACCGGGCGGGACAGGAAGGTCTCCATGCCGATCGCGGTCATGCGGCCCTCGAGACGACTTCCCAAGTCCCACAAGATGTCTGCTTCGCTGATGGGTCCGGACGGCCCGTTCATGATGGGCCCGTGGTCGTCACCGCCGCGGCCCGGATCGATGATGATGCGCTTGCCGGACAGACGTGGGCCGGAGCGACGGACCAGCTCCTCCTCACGAATCGCGTGCAGCGATCCGCCGGTGACCCGGGAACCCAGAAAGTACAAGGAGCGCAACGTCTCTGGGCCGCAGATGCCGTCGGGGTACAGGCCGTACTCCCGCTGGTAGGACATCAGGCCATTGTGCGTCTGCAGGCCGAAGTGCCCGTCGACCAGCCCGGTGTAGAAACCAAGATCCTGGAGGCGGGCCTGCAGAGTCGCGACGTCGTCGCCATACATGGGGGCGCCGAACTGGTGGGCGAGGGTGCGGGCGCCGAGGCGGTAGGACGCCTCCTTCAACGCGCGGTACGTGGCCTCGCCGACGATGCCGTCGACGAGCAGACCACGATGCTGCTGGAACGCCCGGACGGCGTGATCGAGATCGTCGTCGAAGACATCGAACGCGACGTGTTTGCCGGTGGTGAGGTCGTCGTCGGTGCTCCCGAGCAGGCCCAATGCGGCCAGTGCCGTCCGAATCTCGACGACCGGGGCACCCCGGTCGCCGTGGCGCAGACTAGACATACCCTGAATTGTCGCAGACGGAGCCGATAATCCAGAAACCTCCAGGCCAGTCGGGAAAGTGGACTAGAGGGCCGATCAGACCACGTCGGACAGTTCGCGCAGCAATGCGGCCTTGCCCTTGGTACCCACGATCCGCTTCACCGGCTGACCGTCCTTGAACAGGATCAACGTCGGGATGGAGACCACCTGGAAGTCGCGGGCGGTGCCAGGATTGGCGTCGACGTCGATCTTCGCGACGGTCAGCGCGCCGGCCTTCTCGGTGGCGATCTCCTCGAGCACCGGGGCGATCATCTTGCACGGCCCGCACCACGTCGCCCAGAAGTCGACCAGGACGGGCGTGCTGCTCGACAGGACGTCGCTGGAGAACGAGTCGTCGGTGACGGCGACGGTGGCGCTCGTGGTTTCGCTCATGTAGTGCTCCTCGGTTCGATTGGTGGGGCGGGTCCTGCGGTCGGGGGCGTCAGTCGTTGTCGGAGAGCCAGCGTTCGGTGTCGATCGCGGCGGCACAGCCGCTGCCAGCGGCCGTGATGGCCTGCCGGTAGGTGTGGTCGACGAGGTCTCCCGCGGCGAACACACCGTCGACCGAGGTGCTGGTGGTACGTCCCTTGACCTGGACGTAGCCCGCGTCGTCGAGGTCGAGCTGGCCGCGCACCAGCGCCGAGCGCGGATCGTGGCCGATGGCGACGAACACGCCGGTGACGGCGAGCTTGGACTCCTCGCCGGTGACGGTGTCCACCAGGCGGATCCCGGTCACCTTTGGGTCACCCTCGACCTCGGTGACCGCGGTGTTGGTGAGGAACGTGATCTTCGGGTTGGCCTTGGCGCGCTCCAGCATGATCTTCGACGCGCGGAATTCCTCGCGACGGTGGATCAGCGTGACACTGCGCGCGAACTTGGTGAGGAAGATCGCCTCCTCCATCGCGGAGTCACCGCCGCCGATGACGGCGATGTCCTGGTCGCGGAAGAAGAAGCCGTCGCACGTCGCGCAGGTGCTGACACCCGTGCCGATGCGTTCCATCTCACCGGGTACACCGAGCTGGCGTGCGGCCGCGCCCATCGCCAGCACTACGGAGCGGGCCTGGAAGGTCTCGTCACCGACGGTGACGGTCTTGACCGGACCGTCGAGCGACACTGCGTCGACGTCCTCCATGCGGAGGTCGGCGCCGAACCGGAGGGCCTGCTCGCGCATCTCCTCCATCAGTTCAGGGCCGGTGATGCCCTCCTTGAACCCGGGGTAGTTCTCCACCTCGGTGGTGGTCATCAGGGCGCCGCCGAATTGGACGCCTTCGAAAACCAACGGTTTGAGCTGCGCCCGAGCGGCATAGATGGCCGCGGTGTAACCAGCAGGCCCCGAGCCGATGATGATCACGTCGTGGACGGTGTTCGAGGAAGTCATTTCCGCCTTTCTGCGTACGCCTATAACACCAGCGTAGGCCCGGCTGTTCCAAGAACGCTTCCCGGACGCGTCACGAGTGTGCGACGACCCTGGTGGCGAGAAGTCCCGTGTCGACGGCGCTGCAGCCCGGCGCCACCACGACGGCGTTGATCTGCCTCGGCACGTCGCCGGGCAGCAGCAGCAGCAACCCTGGCCTGCCGTCGACGTCGAGCGGTCGCGCGCCGAGAACCCGCGTGGAGGTGGGGTACCCGAGGCCGCTCAGACACGACGCCAGGCGCTGGGGATCGCCGAGCGCGCCGAAGTCGGCGGGCCGGTCGAGAAGGACGACGACGTCGTCGTCGGCGAGCGGAAGGCCGCCGCGGGGCTGGGCCGCTGCGGGCTCGGTGCGGGGCGTCTCGCCTGCCCCGGGTCGCACCAGCATGATGGTGCCCACCGCGCCCGCGGTTACTACCGCCGCGACCCCAGCCGCCGCCGCGATGCGGCGGGCCCCGCGGCGTGGCGCGGGCGCAGGTGAGGGCGCTGCGCGCAGCGCGGCGCCGATGCGGGCGGTGACGTGGGCGGGGAGGTCAGGGGCCGACGCCCGATCCGCACCGAGGTCGGCAAGCTCGCGGCGGACGCGGTCCAGCGCGGCGAGCCGAGCGGCGGTCTCGGGTTCCGCGCGGGCCCGCCGACGCAGGCGGGCCGCCGTTTCGTCGTCGAGTCGCCCGGCCTGCAAATCGGCCAGCGCGTCGACCGTGACGGGGTCTGACTCGCTCTCCACGAGGCCAGTCTCGCACCGGCCGCCATCGGGAACTCCTGTGAATGACCTTGCGTTGTGCTGTCAGCAGAGGATGCTTGGATTTTGCGGCGCACACTGGTGATTAGAGGAACTTACGAACGAGGCCACATCATGCGCGATTTGAGACGACTGCTGGTCCTCGGAGTATTCGGCGCCACCGCAGCCTCCGGGCTCGTGGCGCTCGACATCGCGACCACACCGCAGTCCGATTCGCTGGCCTGCGACATGAACCTGGTGCCCTACGACCCGTACCACCAGACCTGCGGCATCCCGAACCAGATCCCGACCGCACCCGGCCAGTCGCCGGGGGCGGGCGCCATCATCGCCTGCCGTGGCATCCCGGGATGCCTGTCCCAGGTCGTCAACGGACCCCAGTTCGTGGCGGTGCCCCGCCCGGATACCAGGGTCCGGCAGAGCCAGTAGCCGTTGCGTCGTCGAAGTACGCCAGCGACTTGGCCAACTTGGCGCGCGCCCGCGAACAGCGGCTCTTGACGGTGCCCTCCGGCACACCGAGCAGTCGCGCGGTCTCGGCGACCGAGTAGCCCCGCATGTCGACCGCCACCACGACCGCGCGCTGCTCGACGGGCAGGCGCAGCAGCGCGCGTTCGACGACGAGTGCGGTGTCGACGCGGGTCGTGGGATCGCCCAGGTGGCAGACGTCGTCCTCGAGTGGGGTGGAGGCGTGAAACTTGTTGCGGCGCAGCCGATCCAGGCAGGCGTTCACCACGATGCGGTACAGCCAGCTGCTCACCGAGGCGTCGTAGCGGAAGGCAGGCGCGCTGCGGTGCGCGGACAGCATCGCGTCCTGTAGCGCATCCGCGGCGTCGTCGGGGTTGCGGCTGGTGATCTGAGCCAGGCGGTACAGCTGGCGGTGATGTCGGTAGAACAACTCCTCGAACGCGTATCGATCGCCTGCGACGTGCGCGACGAGCAGCTCTGCGTCCGTCCGCTCTGGATCAGCGATTCCCCCGAAGCTCCCCACAAAGGAACACTAATCAACCCCGCATGCCCGTCCCGACACTTCTTTTCGGCGTCAGGAAGCGGGCTTGAGCGTGATTTCCGAGATCGCCGTCTCGCTCTTGCCGTCGACGGTGCCAAGAGTGGTGATCCACACCACGAGGTTCGAGACCGGCTGGGGGTTGTCGATGGTGATGGTGTTGGAGCCGGTCTTCATCGGGGTCGGCGGGGTCAGCGGGCTGGTGTCGTCCAGCGTGGCCGGTGTCGCGGATTGAGCGGACCGAATCTGGATCGACGTGCCCGTGCTGTTCAAGCTCAGCGTGACCGCGCCGATCGCGGTGGGCTGCGGCAGCTGCAGGATGAGGCCAACGCCGTTCTTGAAGTTGGGGAACGGAACCGGGTCGCTGTAGGTGTCGGTCTTCCATACGGTGGCGGGATTGCCGTCGATCGCGTTGCCTGCATCGGCGGGGTTGTCGGCCTCGCCGCCGGGCGAGAACACCGTGGCCCGAACGGGTTTCACGCTGTTGACGTTCGGATTGTTGCTGGTGCTGCTCGACGGGGCGTTGAGGCCGAGCTCGTCCTTGTTCAGCGGGCCCCCGACGTCACTGAAGACGCCTCGCAGCACGGTTGCGAGCACGATCAGGGCAACGACGAGGATGGAGCCAGCGACGGCCGCACCGATCAGCACACCCCTCTTGCGGCGCGCCTTCGCCTCGGGATCGTCATCCGTACGGAACCGCGCGCGCGGCGCCTCCGGCTCGTCGATCGGGGAGATCAGGTCGGTGCGGTCCGCGACGGCGGTGGCCTGCTGCAGCAGGTTGAGCAACGTCGGCGCCGACCGGATGCCGCCGTGCTCCTGGACGGCGCGCACGGCGGCCGCGGAGATCTGGAAGGGGATCGCGCGGTCCATCGTGCGGGGTTCGACCGGCTCGCCCGCGGGATCGAGGTCAGCGGGCTCCATGCCGCTGCGCACCCCGGACTCGGGGAGGGGCCAGCGGTTCACCAACAGCGCGTACAGCGCCGCGCCGATGCCGCGGATGTCCTCCTCGGGCGTCGCGGACGGCAGCGTGGCCGGGAAGGCGAGCGCCACGTCGCCCTCGATGCTGACGCGCACCCGGCCCGGATGGTCGATCGACAGGGCGACACCCGATCGGTGCGCTGCCTCCGCGGCCGCGGCCAGCGACTGGACGGCGCGGGCTCCGCCGATGGCCGACGGCGAGGTCTCGGCGACCTCGGCCAGCGACCCGCCACGGATCCACTCGGACACCACGAGACCACCCGATCCGGTGCGCGCGACGTCGAGCACGCGGGCGATGCCCGGCACGTCGAGCGAGCTCAACCGCATCGTGCGGGAGAGGATCTCGCTGAGCTCGTCGTCAGGCAGCACCGCATCGGGGTCGATGAAGGTCAGCGCGACCTGGCGGTCGAGGACCGTGTCCATGGCGTGCCAGAACTGGAGGTGGGGTGGACCACCGTGGAACACCAACAGCCGG
>JAOPUT010000042.1 GCA_025963385.1 Mycobacterium sp. | reverse complement strand
GCGTGTAGCGGGCCCCCTCGTGCGGCGGCTCGGTGCGGACCTTGTCGCGGATCACCATCATCCGGTCGACCGCTTCGCGTCTGGCCAGGAACTCGGCCTCGCTCAGGATCGGCGGGCGGCGCCTGCCTGCGTCACGACCGTCGCGACGGCGCTGACGCTTGGCCTCGAGCCGGGTCGAACCCGCGATGCCCTGGATCTCGTTGTTGTCCTTGCCCGAGGCCTTCTCGGCCCGTGGCTGACGCTCGTGGACGACGGTGTTAGGCGGGTCGTCGGGCGAGCTGGCGTCGTCGCCGTCGCCTCCGCCGGTCTTGCGCCGCCTGCGCCGCCTGCGCCGGTTGGCGGGTCGGTCACCCTGGTCGTCGGTGTCACCCGAGGACTCGTCGGCGTCCTCGTCGTCGGCGCCGTCCTCCGAGTCACTCTGGTCGACGGCCTCGTCATCGCCGTCCTCGTCCGCGCTCTGCTCCCCGCGACCACGTCCGCGGCCCCGACGGCCGCGACGGCGGCGACGGTTGGCGGGGCGGTCACCCTGATCGTCGTCGGCGTCACCCGACGCGTCCTCGGCGTCGTCGTCATCCTCGTCGTCGTCCTCGTCGTCGTCCTCTTCGACCACGACGGGTTTGGGGGCGACGAACGCGACCGGCTGCGGGGCCACGAACAGCGGCATGTAGGGCGCCGGTGCCGCGCTGGGCGGCAACGGCTCGGGCACGGGTGGCGGCTCGGGATCCACCTCGAGCGCCTGCGCGGCCGAGGCGGCGGGCTCGATGAAGACGTCGACGTGGTCGACGGATGCCTGGCTCAGCTGGGCCGGTGCGTCCTCACCGCGCTGGGTGTCTTCAGATAGGTCGAATGGGGCGGCAATATCACGGTCAGCCACGTACTCTCCTCAAGCCCCCGGGCGCGTCATGGTGACGCGGCCACGCGAGGGCTTCCGCTATGGACCCGTGGAACTCTTCCCGGGCTTGTCATGGTCTCGCTCCGAGCAGCTCGTGAAGAACCCTCGGTGCCTGGCTGAATGACGACTGGACTTCGCGCCGCACTCGGAAGGTGTCCTAGGTGGTCGCGCTCGTCTAAGTCTTCATCCGGGTGTCCAGCTCCGTTATGAAGCAGGTCACCCACGGCCAGTATCCCACATCGCGGAGCGGTTTCCGACGAGGTGTCGATCTCGGCCCTACTGGCAGCTAACTGCCGGGGAACCAGAGCTCGATCTCACGGGCCGCGGATTCGGGCGAATCCGAGCCGTGGACGAGGTTGTCCTGGGTGACCAAGGCCAGGTCACCGCGGATGGTGCCGGGCGCAGCCTTCTCGACCGGATCGGTGCCGCCGGCGATCTGACGGAACGCCGCAACGGCCCGAGGGCCCTCCACGATGGCCGCCACGACGGGACCGGAGGTGATGAATTCGAGAAGCGACGGGAAGAACGGCTTGCCGTCGTGCTCGGCGTAGTGCTGCCGCGCCAGGTCCTCGCTGACGTTCTTGAGCTCGAGGGCCGCGATCGTCAGCCCCTTGCGCTCGATTCGGCCGAGAATCTCACCCACCAGGAGTCGCTTCACACCGTCGGGCTTGACCAACACCAGCGTCCGCTCAGTCACGGCGAGGAAGCCTACCCGTCGGTAGGCGGGGGCTGCTGACCGGGCAGCAGGCCTCGGTCCTGGCGCCGCTTGACCTCGGCCCGCAGGTAGGCGATGAGCAGCCACACCGCGGCGAAGACCACACCGATGAAGCCGACCGCGGCGTGGATGACCACGCCGCCGATCAAGAGCACCTGCGTCGCCAGGTTCGCCTTCAGCGCCCACGGCCTGCCCTGCACTCCGGCGAGCAGGATCAGGATGCCCGTCATGCCGATCAGGAAGCCGCCGCTGATCCAGGTCAGCCCGCCGTGGGAGAACGAAACCACCGGCAGCGCAAGGAGAACCACGATTGCCTCGAGGATCAGCGTGCCCGCCATGACACCGCGGAAGCTCCTCCACGGATCCGGACCGGCCGGCTGCTGGGCGACGGGCTCGCTCACGCGGGATCCCGCCCGAACAGGCTGCGCGCCGCCCCTGCGGTGACGACCGAACCGGTGATGACGATGCCGCTGCCGGAGAAGCCGCCGTCATCGTTGTCACTGTCCTCGGCAAGCGCAGTCGCCGTCTCGATGGCGTCGGGCAGCGTCTGCGCAGTGATCACCCGGTCGGGGCCGAAGACCTCCTCGGCGCGCATCGCCAGGCCCTCGACGTCCATGGCGCGCGGAGAACCGTTGTGGGTCACCACCACCTGATCGAAGGCCGGTTCCAGCGCGGTCAGGATGCCGTCGACGTCCTTGTCCCCCATCACGGAGACGACGCCGACCAGGTGGCGGAAGTCGAACTCGTCGGCAAGGGCTTGGGTCAGTGCCGCGGCACCCGCCGGATTGTGTGCCGCATCGATGAAGACCGTAGGTGCACTGCGCATGCGCTCCAGCCGACCCGGGCTGACGGCCGCCGCGAAACCCTCGCGCACCGCATCGACGTCCAGCTGACGATCGGCACCGGCTCCGAAGAACGCCTCGACCGCGGCGAGCGCGACCAGTGCGTTGTGGGCCTGATGCTCGCCGTGCAGCGGCAGGAAGACCTCGGGATAGACGCCGCCGAGGCCCTGCAACTCGAGCAGCTGCCCGCCGACGGCGACCTGACGGCGCAGCACCGCGAACTCCGAACCCTCGCGGGCGACTGAGGCATCGGCCCGAATCGCCTCTGCCAGAATGACTTCCATCGCCTCAGGCACCTGTTGACCGATGATCGCCACGGTATCGGTGCCCATCAGATCGTCTTCGCGCTTGATGATGATGCCCGACTTCTCGGCGGCGATCTCGGCGATGGTGTCGCCGAGGTACTCGGTGTGGTCGATCCCGATGGGCGTGATCACCGCGACGGGTGCGTCGACGACGTTCGTGGCGTCCCACCGGCCGCCCATGCCGACCTCGACCACCGCTACGTCGACCGGAGCGTCGGCGAACGCTGCGAACGCCATCGCCGTCACCACCTCGAACTTGCTCATCCGCGGGCCGCCCGCCTCCTCGGACTGCCTGTCGACGAGCTCGACGAAGGGTTCCAACTCGCGATAGGTGTCGACGTAGAGCGCCGGGCTGATCGGCTGGCCGTCGATGGAGATGCGCTCCACGGCCGATTGCAGATGAGGGCTGGTGGTGCGGCCCGTCCGCCGGTGCAGTGCGGTCAGAAGGGCATCGATGATCCTGGCCACCGACGTCTTGCCGTTGGTGCCTGCCACGTGGATGGTCGGGTAGGCGCGCTGAGGCGATCCCAGCAGCTCCATCAGCGCGGAGATGCGCGCGGTGCTCGGCTCGAGTTTCGTCTCGGGCCAGCGCTGGTCGAGCAGATGCTCCACCTGCAGGAGCGACGCGATCTCGTCGGGGGTGGGGTCGCTCATGCGAGACCGGCCAGGCGGGCAGTGATCCGCTCGACCTCTTCACCCGCGATCTGCTGACGGCGCCGGATCTTGTCGACGACGGCGTCGGGCGCCTTGGCCAGGAACTCCTCGTTGCCCAGCTTCGCGGCGGTCTGGGCCAGCTCCTTCTTCGCCGCGGCGAGGTCCTTCTCGAGCCTGCGCCGCTCGGCCTCGACGTCCACGGTGCCCGAGGTGTCGAGCTCGACGAGCACGGTGCCGCGCGACAGTCTGACCTCGACGGCCGCCGACGGCGTGAAGCCGTCCGCGGGTTGGGTGAGCCACGCCAGCGAGGTGACGGCGGAGACCTGGGTGTCGAGGTCCGCCTCGGTGATGCCGATCAGTCGCGCAGGCACCCGCTGCCTGTCGCCGAGCCCCTGGTCGCTGCGGAACCGACGGACTTCGGTGACGAGCTTCTGCATGTCCGCGATGCGGCCTCCCGCGAGCGCGTCCAGCGCGAGGCCGGACGGTTCGGGCCAGTCCGCGATGACCAGCGACTCGCGTCCGGTGAGCGCCTTCCACAGCGTCTCGGTGACGAACGGCATCACCGGGTGCAGCAGTTTGAGCAGGCTGTCGAGGACGGCAGCCAGTACGGCGTTGGTGGGTCCGTCCGGCTGGTCGGCCAGCTGGACCTTGGCGAGCTCGAGGTACCAGTCGCAGAACTCGTCCCAGGCGAAGTGGTACAGCGCTTCGCAGGCGCGGCTGAATTCGTAACCGTCGAACGCCGAATCCACCTCCGCGCGAACCTCTTCCAGCCTGCCGAGGATCCAGCGGTCGGCATCGGTGAGGGCGTCCGCGGCGGGCAGCGGCGCGAGGGCCGCCCCGTTCATCAGCGCGAACCTGGTGGCGTTGAACAGCTTGGTGGCGAAGTTGCGCGAGGCGCGGGCGTGGTCCTCGCCGATCGACATGTCGCCGCCGGGGTTGGCACCGCGGGCCAGCGTGAATCGCAGCGCGTCGGCGCCGTACGTGTCGACCCAGTCGAGCGGATCGATGCCGTTGCCCTTGGACTTGCTCATCTTGCGGCCGAACTCGTCGCGGATCAGGCCGTGCAGGAAGACGTTCTTGAACGGCACCTGAGGTCCACGCGTCCCCCCGGCGGTGATGGCGTCGTCGTCACCGACGAAGGTGCCGAACATCATCATCCGTGCCACCCAGAAGAACAGGATGTCGTAGCCGGTGACGAGAACGCTGGTGGGATAGAACTTCTCGAGCTCCGGCGTGCGGTCGGGCCAGCCCATCGTGGAGAACGGCCACAGCGCGGACGAGAACCAGGTGTCCAGCACGTCGGGGTCCTGCTCCCACCCCTCCGGCGGGGTCTCGTCGGGTCCGACGCAGACCTTCTCCCCGTTCGGACCGTGCCAGATCGGAATGCGGTGCCCCCACCACAGCTGCCGCGAGATGCACCAGTCGTGCATGTCGTCAACCCAGCCGAAGAAGCGTGGCTCCAGGCTCGCGGGGTGAATCACGGTGTCTCCGTTGCGCACTGCGTCGCCCGCGGCGGCCGCCAACGATTCGACGTTGACCCACCACTGCAGGGACAGCCTCGGCTCGATGGGTTCGCCGCTGCGCTCCGAGTGCCCGACGCTGTGCAGGTACGGCCGCTTCTCCGCGACGATCCGCCCCTCGGCCGCGAGGGCTTCCCGCACCGCAACACGGGCCTCGAAACGGTCCATGCCGTCGAACCGAGTTCCGGTGCCAGCGATGCGGCCCTTGGTGTCCATGATCGACGGCATCGGCAGGTTGTGCCTGACGCCGATCTCGAAGTCGTTCGGATCGTGCGCAGGCGTGACCTTGACTGCGCCGGTACCGAATTCGGGGTCGACGTGGGCATCGGCCACGATGACGACCTGGGTGTCGAGGAACGGGTGGGGCAGGCTCTGGCCGACCAGCGCCCTGTACCGCTCGTCGTCGGGGTGCACGGCGATCGCGGTGTCGCCGAGCATCGTCTCGACACGTGTGGTGGCCACCACCAGATGTGGTTGCGAGTCGTCCATCGACCCGTAGCGGAACGAGACCAGCTCGCCCTCGACGTCCTCGTACTTCACCTCGAGATCCGAGATCGCCGTCTCGAGCACGGGCGACCAGTTGACCAGTCGCTCGGCCTGATAGATCAGGCCTGCGTCGTAGAGCCGCTTGAAGATCGTCCGCACGGCGCGCGACAGGCCGTCGTCCATGGTGAAACGGTCCCGGCTCCAGTCGACGCCGTCACCGAGGCGACGCATCTGCGCGCCGATGGTGCCGCCGGACTCGCGCTTCCAGTCCCACACCTTCTCGATGAACAGCTCGCGGCCGAAGTCTTCCTTCGTCTTCCCGTCCACGGCGAGCTGCTTCTCGACCACGCTCTGGGTGGCGATGCCCGCATGGTCCATGCCGGGCAGCCACAGCACCTCGTAACCCTGCATGCGCTTGCGGCGGGTCAGCGCGTCCATCAGCGTGTGGTCCAGCGCATGCCCCATGTGCAGGCTGCCCGTCACGTTGGGGGGCGGCAGCACGATCGAATACGGCGGCTTCTCACTCGACGCGTCGGCCGTGAAGTAGCCCGCATCGACCCAGCCCTGGTACAGCTCGGTCTCTACCGCAGCGGGATCCCACGACTTGGGTAGAGCTTGCACCCCTGGGCTGTCTGCGGATTTCGGGCTGGCGGTCACCCGAACAGTCTAGGAACTACTCGACGGCCGTCCTAAACGTGCCCGGCGTCGGCTACTTCTTGCCGCCGAGGAGACCACCCTACTTCTTCCCACCCAGCAGCCCACCCAGGATGTCGCCGAGCCCGCCGCCGCCCTGACCGCCGCCGAGCACGCTTCCGAGGATGCTGCCGAGCGGGTTGTTGTTCCCGGCCCCGCCGCCAGCGCCGCCGAGGATGTTGCCGAGGATGTCGCCGATCCCGCCACCCGACGCTGCCTGAGGCTGGGCCTGCGGAGCGGGAGCGGCCGGTGCCGACCCCTTGGTCAGCTGCTTGCCGATGTAGGCGAGCACGATCGGGGCCAGGATCGGCAGCAGCTGCTTGATCAGCGCACTGTTGCCCGCGCCGCCGCCGGAGAGCGCCGCGGCAACCTGTCCGGTGTCGTTGCCGCCGAAGATCTTGGACACCGCCTTGGAACCGTCGGCCTCATCGACCTGGTCGACGCTGACGCCGCCGTCGAGCAAACCGCTGGCGGCGTGCGTGCTTGCCGCACTCTCGATGTTGGAGGCATGGTTCGGGTCCTGCGCGTTCTGCTGCAGACCTCCGACGAGGAGCGGGACGAGCGTCTGGATCGCGCTGTTCACCTCGCCTTCGTCGGCACCCAGCTTGCTGGCAATCTGTTGTGTCGGAATCTCGTTGAGGAGTTCGTCGAGACCAGCCATGACCTGCCCACCTTCGTCGTTCGGATGTGCACAACCGCGATTGCGACACTAGCCCCAACGATCTGGCGTTACAGCCGTTCGGTCTCCATCGTCACGCCCGCCGCGGGGAACCGCGCCAGCAGCGCGTCGCCGAGCGATGCCGCAGGTGTGAGCACGCCCCGGAGCTCGGAGAGCGCGTCGCGGTCGAATGCCAGCGCCAGCCCGGACTCCCCCAACAACACCGACGTCGCCTTGTACCCGGGATCGCCCTGCTGGGCCATCGTGGCCCGGTAGCGGGCGCCGCTGGACGTTGTGGTGTACGTCTCGACGCGGTAGTGGCCGTTGTCGCGGGCCCGCTCGCTCGGGCCGCTGCCCGGTTTGGGCGCGACGCGCTCAAGCAGCTTGCGCGGCAGTTTGTCGAAGTACCTGCTGCCGAGCTCGAGAACGGCGGCGTTGGCCGCGGTGCCCATGGCCGCCGCGACGGGCGCGACCACCGACGAGCCGAGGCTCATGTTCTCGGCGTAGCGGAACTTCGGGCCGTACGCCCAGCCCATTAGGGCGTTGCTGCGCCGGACGATTCGGGCGTTCGGCGCCCCCATCATGAAGGCGCCCGTCCAGATGCCGTTCAGTTCCTCGGCGATGTCGCGCCCGCGCCGCCACGGGGTGTCGGACTGATGGCCCAGGTCCGGCTCGGCAGCGCGATCGGTGGTCAGGGTATACGGGTCGTTCATCAGCATGCGCGCGGCGGGATCGGTCGACGCGGTGTGCATGACCTCCATCATCGACGCGACGGTGCCACCGGAGAGCCCGCCCGCCATGCCGCGGAGGACGAAGTTGGTCTCCCCGAGCTCGCCTGCGCCATCGGCGAGTGCCCGCTTGTACAGGGCGTACACGGTGAGATCCGAAGGGATGGAGTCGAATCCGCACGAATGGACGATGCGGGCGCCGTTGTCGGCCGCCTCCTTGTGGAACAGGTCGATGCTCTCGCGGATGAACATCGTCTCGCCGGTGAGGTCCGCGTAGTCGGTGCCCGCCGCGGCGCACGCGGCCACCAACGGGACGCCGTACTTCGTGTAGGGCCCGACGGTACTGATGACGACCTGGGCTCGCGCCGCCATGGCGTTGAGCGACGACGGCGACGACGCGTCGGCCTCGATCAGCGGCCACTCCTGCGCCGGGCCTGCCAGTGACTCGCGCACGGCGAGCAGCTTCTGCGGTGATCGTCCGGCGAGGGCGATGCGCGCCTGCCCACCTGCGGTGGCGAGGTACTGGGCCGTCAGTTTGCCGACGAACCCGGTCGCTCCGTAGAGCACGATGTCGAATTCACGCTGCGGTGCGGTCATCAGAACAAGCTACCGGTGCGTCACCCGAGGGTTTCCGGCTGCTCGGCGTCTTCACCGAGGAGGTGGCGACCGAGGAAGGCCAGAACGACCTGGTACCAGATCTTGGCGTGCTGCGGCGCGAGCACCCAGTGCCCCTCGGTGGGGAAGTACAGAAACTGGTGCGGGCTGCTGCCGTCGTCGGCGGCGGGCAGACCCGACCGGGTCAACAGCTCGAACCACAGGCGTAACCCCTCGCCGATCGGCACGCGGTAGTCCTTATCGCCGTGGATGACGAGCGTCGGGGTGGCGATCTCGCCGACGTGTCGATGGGGCGAGTTCCGCTCGGCCATCTGCGATGTCATCTCCCTGGCCCACCAGTAGGCGCCGTCGGTGGTCGGCCCGAATTGGTCCAGCGCCCACAGGCTCGCGTGGGTCACGATCGCGTCGAATCGATCGGTCTGCCCGGCGATCCAGTTGGCCATGTAGCCGCCGAACGAGCCCCCCATCGCCGCGGTGCGCGTTGCGTCGACGCGCGGGTGCTCGAGCGCGGCGTCGGTGGCGGCCATCAGGTCGGTGTATGGCGCGAATCCCCAAGCTCCCCAACCGCGTTGGATGAAATCCTGGCCGTACCCCGTCGACAGCGCCGGGTCGGGCAGCAGCACCGCGTAGCCGCGGGCGGCGAGCAGCCACGGGTTCCAACGCCAGTGCCACGTGTTCCAGCTCGCGAGAGGACCGCCGTGGATCCACAGCACCAGGGGTGCCTGCTCGTCACCGTCGGGCAGCACCAGCCAGGAGCGGATCTCGACACCGTCCTCGGCGACTCCCGTCACCTCCATCAACTGCCCTGGGAGAGAAGGCTGTTCGAGGCACGGCAGCGGTGTCACGCTGCCGTCGGGATCGATGCGCACGGGGTGTGGCGCGCTGGAGTACGAGCTGCGCAGCGCGAAGATCACGCCGCCGGGTGCCGGGCACACGTTGGAGTAGCTGAAGTCGTCCTCGGTCAGGCGCCTCACCGCGGACGTCGAGGGATCGACGAGGAACACCGGACAACGGCCCGCCTCGTCGGCCGTCACGACCAGCGCCGAGCCATCCGTCATCCACGCGACGGACGTGGGCCAGCGGTCCCATTCGGCGGTCACGTCTTCGACTGCGTCGCCGAACCGCAAGAGACACAGCGTGATCCGCGGCGCCTGCTCAGGCGTCGAGTGCGTCTCCCTGGCGAAAGCGACCGCCGAGCCGTCGGGTGAGATCGCGGGGGCACCGAAATCGGCGTGCGGGTCGTCGGCGACGGTCGTGCGCTCCCCCGTCGCGACGTCGACCCGCACCAATGTCTCGCGCACCGAGGCGCCGGGCCCGGGCACCGCCCACGACGTGATGACGAACCGGCCGTCCGCACTGACGTCGAGACTGGCCTCGAGCAGGCCTTGGCCCGGGTCGGGCGTCACGTCGCGGAGCCCGTTCACGTCGACGAGGTGCGGCTGGGTCGGACCGAGGTCGTGATCCCAGTGCCGCACCGGGTAGCCGGTGTGCAGCACGGCCGAGATCTTGTTGTCCTTGCGCAGGGCCCGCAGCCGCTCGTCGTCGTCGATGGTGCGGGCCGAGGGCATGAGCGACGCGGTGACGAGCGTGACCTCGGCGTCGCGCGCGGTGTGCACCGCGCCGACCCCGCCGGGGAGTTCGAGCCGGACCACGGCTTCCCCGCCCGCCGCGGGGAGCTGCCACAGCGATGCCGTCGGTTCGTCGCCACCGTCCGAGCCGGGGACCTCGCGCGTCGCCACGAAGAGCAGGTCGCCACCCGCGGTGAAGACCGGCGAGGACTCTCCCTTCGCCCCGCGGGTGAGGCGACGCGCCGGACGCTCACCTGCGACGTCGAGCTCCCACACCGCGGAGACGTACTCGGTGCGCTTCTCGTTGAGTTCACTGACGGTCGTGACCGCGCGCGACCCGTCTGGCGACACCGCGAGACCGGAGACCCTGGGCAGCGCGAGGAAGTCGTCGAGGTCCGCGAAGGGGCTCTGGGTCATGTCCCTTGCGTAGCACAGGCTCCGTGCGATTGCAGCCACGCCACGACCCGGTCGCGGTAGGGAGCGATGCCCTTGTACTCGGCCAGGTCCTCGGGCAGCTCGGCGAGCACCGACGCGGTGCGCTGGCGCCACGGCTCGACCGTGGCCAGGTCGCACAGCGGCAGCATGTACGTGCGGATCAGGAAGCAGATGGCCCCCGACTCGGGCAGCCTGATCAGGTGCTGAGACTCCACGCGCAGGTGGATCAGTCGCCCGAAGGTCTCGTCGTCGACGGTCGCCGCCAACCCACGATCGGGCGCCCACTCGGGGTAGCGCTCCATCGACAGGTCGAGGCGTCGGCCGATCGCCATTGACCAGTTGGTCCGGCGGAACGCCTCTCCCGTCTGCAGCCGCAGGAGGAAGTCGCGGGCCCGGGTGATGACGCCGCTCTCGCGCAAACGCGGCACGGGGCCGTGGATCTCGAGGAACTCCATGCCGAAGTCGAAGCCGAAGGACCACGCGGCCGCGAACGTCACGACGCCTGCGTCACCGAACAGGTCGCCGTCCCGCTGGTCGAGCAGCACGATGTCCTCCTGGACCTGACCGGCAATGTACGCCAGCGGCTCGGTTGGCAGAGTGCTCTCGTCGCCGAACACGAAGTCCTGGGTCACCCCGAGGCGTGAGTTGGTCCAGTGCCATCTGGTGCCCTCGCCGCGCAGTGACATGGTGTCCGGATACGCGGTGGCGAGCTCGCGCATCAGGACGAGCATCGCGTCCCAGCAGGCGGGCCGCATGTGTGGCAGCACGGCGTAGCGGGTGGGATCAGCGGCGAGGATCGCGGCGCGCTCGGCGAGCTCGGATTCGTACTCGCTGTCGACGTCGACGATCCGATCGCCCCACCCACCGGTCGGGGTCACCACTGCCGTGCCTGCCGGCTCGAGGTTGGTGCTGTACCGATAGCTGTCGGCGGAGAACGGAAAGGGGAAGGCGGCCAACAGGTCCGGCGCGGTCACAGGGCCAGCTCCAATCGATTCCCGGCGGCTCTGGACACGCAACTCATCATCGACCCCCCGGTCTCGCGTTCGTGCTCGCCGAGGAAGAGGTCCCGGTGCAGGACCTCCCCGGCCGTCACCGTGATCCGGCATTCGCCGCAGACGCCCTGCCTGCACAGGTTGGGGACGTCGTGGCCGCGCGCCTGCAGTGCCGCGAGCAGGGAGACCCCGGCATCCACGGTGAACGTCTCACCGGTCGCACCGAGGTGCACCTCGAACGGTTCGCCCGGTTCGATGGCGGTGATCCCGAAGTGCTCGACGTGCACTCTGCTCGCCGGCCAGCCCAGTTCGGTGGCCGCCGTGGTGACCGCCTCGATGAAGGACGGGGGGCCGCACACGTAGGCGTGGGTGCCGAACGGCTGACTGGCCAGGGCGACGTCGAGTGCTGCGGCGAAGGCGCGGCGATCGGTGACGATCGTCGCGTCGCCGGTCAGCGCGCCGATGTCGTCGAGGTGGGCGCCGCGACCTGGGCGGTGAACGTAGAGCAGTTCGACCCGTCGCCCCCATCGTCGGGCGCCGCGCAAATGGGACACCATCGGAGTGATCCCGATGCCCGCGGCGATGAGCAGGTGCCTCGCGGCCTGCAGGACGGGCGCGAAGGCGCTGCGGGGAGCGAGGGCCGTCACGGTGTCACCTGGGCGGACTTCGCGGTGAATCCACTGCGATCCACCAGAGCCGTTGGGGCACAGCAGGACCGAGATGGTGTAGACCGTCGGCCCGACACCGTCGCCAGTGAGTGAGTAGGCGTTGGCGACGGGTCCGCACTCGACGACGAGGTGGCTGCCCGGTGTGAACGACGGCAACGGCGCGCCATCGGGTCGCGCCAGGGTCAGTGTCCGGACGCCGGGTATCCGATCGTCCACGGCGACCACCGCCAACTCCAGGACGTTCATGTCACCACCTCGCCCATGATGCCGAGGTGTGCGCCGATTCGGCGCGAAACATGTTGGTGGACAACCAGATTGCGGCCACATCCGCGACAGGTCACGCTACCCTCCAGCTCGACGCTGGCGCGGGTCACGCCGCGGCAGTGCGCGCAGTGCACGTCGCGATGCGCCACGTCGGTGCTGGCGACGGTGATCTCGTCGTCACCCACGCGGTTTCTGACGGCGTGCGCCCTGAGCCTCAGGCAGGCGTCCGCGGGACCCGCGATCATCAACCGCCAGCCCACCAGTGCGGTCGCGAGGTCCGCGGTCACGGCGTCGCGTGCGGCTTCGTCGTCGGCGACGCGATGCACCCGAGGTGTGGCCCCTGGATGGCGCGACTGGATCTGGTCGATCCAGTCGGCCGCGATGGCAACGCCGTCGACCCCGAACGCGACCACCGTCCAGTAACGGCCGGACAGGTCTGCGTCAGGTCGGCTTGGCGCCACGGCCCAGGCGGGCACACTCGTCAACTCGATCGGGGGTCTCATGAGGATCTGTGGAGAGGAAACCACAGATGCGTTTCACGGAGGTGAAACCGATGCCTTCGGTGTCGTCCTGACTCGCGACGCCCTCCCGGTCAGGGCGACTCCACCGGCGCCCACCAGCGAGATCGCTGTCGACACCAGGATCGCGACGTTCCATCCGTCGGCGAGGTCGTTGCCGACGCGCGTGGCGATCACGACGAACGAGGTGATGCCGACCGCCGCACCGAAGTAGCGGGCGGTGTTGTTGGCGCCGCTCCCCATGGCCGCCCGGTCCGGCTCCACGCTGGCCACCGCCTCGCGGCCGAGCAACGCGTTGAGCAGGCCCGTGGCCACCCCGGCCACCAACAGCGATGGGACCAGTCGCCATGGGCTCGACTCGGCACTCACCCCGTAGCCGAGCGCTTGGCCCGCCGCCACGACCACCAGGCTGAGAGCGATCGGCGTCGGTCCCTGCATCGGGTGCCGGACGAGGCGTGAGAGATACGACGTCGCCACGCTGGTGCCCGACCATGCGACGATCAGCAGGCTCGCGGGCCACAGGCCGGATCCGAGTCCGACCTGAGCCAGCGTGGGGACGAACGACACCGTGGCGATGATGCCAGCACCGAGCGTGAACGAGCCGATCGTCGCCGCCCGGAAGCGGTTGTGCCGAAGTAACTTCGGCTCGACCAGCGGATCGCGGACGCGCGATTCGGTGACGCCGAAGGCGATCAGCGCCAGCACCCCGACCGCACCGAGGATCACCGGGACGGGATGAACACCGCCACGCCCGAGGGTGAGCGCGCACACCAGCAGGACCATCGCCGTCGCGAACAGTCCCAGCCCACCGACGTCGAGCCGGCGCGGCCTGACGGCCCGGGACTCGCCGATACGGGAGATGCTGGGCCACAGCAGGATCAACGCGATGACCGCGACCGCCAGGTACGGCTCGCGCCACCGCGCCGCTCCGAACGTCGCGGACGAGAGCGCCCCGAGCGAGATGCCGATGCCGACGCTGGTTCCCCACACGGCCGTGGCGTGGGTGCGGCTGCGGGGCTCACGATGGTCGTTGGCCAGGATCGCGAGGCCGCAGGCCAGTACGGCCGCCCCGCCGAGTCCCTCGACGACTCGCCCCACGACGAATCCGATGGGCTCCCAGGCGGCGAAGCAGCCGAGCGCGCCGAGGGCCAGCGCCCCGAGCCCGACGAGGTACGTCCGACGACGCCCCGCGTTGTCACCGATCACCCCCGTCGCCAGCAGTCCGGCTGCCAGGCCGATCGACATCGAGCTCAGCAACCAGGCCTGCGTGCCTGCCGCGGCGCCGACGCCCGCCGCCGTCGCGGTCAGCGTCGCCATCGGGGTCACGTAGGTGAGGAGAACGAGCGCCGTACCCGCCGCGATCGGGACCAGCGAGCGGTTAGGTTTGATTTTCAAACTCACTCCTGGCACGCTAACACCGTGCCGACCACGCCGCTCGCCGACCTCCCTGGACGGCCGTGCCCCATCGCCGCCGCGTTGGAGGTCGTTGGGGAGAGGTGGGCGCTGCTCGTCATCCGCGAGGTCGCCTTCGGCGCCCACCGGTTCGGCGAGATCGTGGCAGGTACGGGTGCACCGCGTGACCGGATCGCCGCGCGGCTCAAGACCCTCGAGGCCGCAGGCGTCGTGAGCAGGACGCCGTACCAGGCGCACCCCCGTCGCGACGAATACCACCTGACCGAGTCGGGGCGTGATCTGATTCCGACCCTTGACGCCCTACTCGCGTGGGGTAACGCATACGCCGTCGCTCCCGACGACCCCCTTCGCGCCCCCCGCTACCGCAGCGTCGACCGCCACCAGGAAACCGAGGAGAACGCGTGACCACCGAACTCGATGGCACCAGCACCGACACCGACACCGGTTGGGGCGAGAAGCGCTCCAAGGTGGTCTCGTGGCACGACCCCGCGCCGACGACGGCCGTCGGGCTGTCCATGCCGGGCATCGACTACCTCCGCGCGATGGTCGACGGCACCCTGCCGCCGCCCCCGATCTCAGGCCTGATGACCTTCACGATGGCCGAGGCCGAACCCGGCCGCGTCGTCTTCACCTGTCAGCCCGACGAGTCGGCGTACAACCCGATCGGCATGGTGCACGGCGGACTCGTCTGCACGCTTCTCGACTCCGTGGCAGGCAGCGCCCTGCACAGCACACTGCCCCGCGGCAAGGGCTACACGTCGATCGAGATCAAGGTGAGCTATCTGAAGGGCGTCCGCGCCTCCAGCGGTCTGCTCACCGCGACCGGCACGGTCATCAAGGCGGGGTCGCGCGTCGGCTTCACCGAGGGCGTCGTCACGGACGAGAAGGGCGCCATCGTCGCGACCGCGTCGAGCACCCTGCTGGTGTTCGACCTCTAGCGTGTCGGCAGCTATCTTCGGAGCGTGACCCAGCGCATCCTCGTCGTCGGCGCGGGCATCGCGGGCCTTGCGACGGCGGTGGCACTGCAACGTCGAGGACATCGGGTCACCATCGTCGAAGAGCGTGCCGACACCTCATCTGGCGCGGGAATCAGCATCTGGCCCAACGCACTTGCCGCGCTCGATGAAATCGGTCTCGGCGACGCCGTTCGCGGGGCGGGGGGCCGTGTCACGGCGGGCGCGATGCGCTGGTCCGACGGTTCGTGGCTGCGCCATCCCGCGCCCGAGCGGATCGTCAGTGCACTCGGTGAACCGTTGGTCGTGGTGCGCCGCTCGACACTGATGGAGCTGCTGGCGCAGGCCCTCGAGCCCGGGACGATCGAATCGAGCTTTGCCGCAAGCGAACTCGTTGCGACGGCGACGGGCGTTCGGGTGACGTCGTCGGATGGCCGCGTGCGCGAGGTGGCCGCGGTGATCGGCGCCGACGGGGTCGGCTCCGTGGTGGCCCGTCACCTCAACGGGACACTGCGCCACCGGTACGCCGGCTACACCGCATGGCGCGGCATCGCCAGGTACGCGCTGGACGCCGATCTCGCCGGCGAAACCGTCGGCACGGGAACCGAATTCGGTCACGTACCGCTCGGGCCGGACCACACCTACTGGTTCGGCACCGAACGCCGCCCCGAGGGCACCGCATCCCCTGGCGGCGAGCTGGCCCATCTGCGCGCGAAGTACGGCCAGTGGTCGGATCCCATCCCGGCGCTGCTGGCCGCCACCGCGCCCGAGGACGTGCTGCGCAACGACCTCTACGACCGGCAACCGGCCCGGCAGTGGTCCCGCGGACCGATCGTCCTCGTCGGCGACGCCGCCCACCCGATGCGCCCGCACCTCGGCCAGGGCGGATGTCAGGGTTTGGAGGACGCCGCGACGCTCGCCCACTGTGTCGGGTCGGGTGACGACCTCGCCGGAGCATTCGCGCGATACGCGACGTTCCGTCGGCCCCGTGCGCAGGCGCTGGCCCGGGAGTCCCGGCTGATCGGCGAGATCGTGAACGCGCGCCCCGCGTTCCTCGGCGCCGCGGCCATGCGCGCCTCCGCGTTGGTGCCCGAGGCGGTGCTGACGCGGCACCTCACATCGGTGGCGGCCCGGTCGGCGTTCACGCTCCCCTCGGTTCCATGACCCTCATGCCGAACTCGTAGCCACGGTGTTCTGACAGCGACGCGTGCCACCATGGCCGCATGACGCGGATCTGTGCGGTCATCGCCGTGCTCTTGCTCGCACTGACCGGCTGCAGCAAGGTCGTCGGCGGCCGTGCGCTGGAGGGCAGCTCGCCGCCTGGACAAGCGGCCAGGGCGCAATGGGGAGAATGTCGGGTCACCGGAAGCACGGGTGATGACGTCCCGAAACTCCCGGCAGGCGCCCAGTGCGGCAAGCTGGTGGTTCCAGTCGACTACGCCAAGCCCGACGGCGCGTCCGCCACCCTGGCCCTGATCCGGTTCCCCGCCACTGGCCAGAAGATCGGCTCGCTGATCATCAACCCCGGCGGCCCTGGCGAGTCGGGTGTCGACGCGGCCGTCAGCCTGTTGGACACCCTGCCCGCCGAGATCCGACAGCGGTTCGACCTGGTGGGTTTCGACCCGCGCGGGGTGGGCTCCTCGACCCCAGAGCTGCGGTGCAACTCCGACGCCGACACCGACGCGCTGCGTGCCGATCCCCAGGTCGACTACAGCCCGGCGGGCGTCGCGCACATCGAGGACACCGAGAAGAAGTACGTTCAGCGTTGCGTCGACAGGATGGGCAAGGGGTTCCTCGCCAACATCGGGACGGCGAACGTGGTCAAGGACCTCGACGCGCTCAGGGCCGCTCTCGGGGACGACAAGCTGAACTATCTCGGGTACTCGTACGGCACCCGCATCGGCTCGGCCTATGCCGAGGCCTACCCGGACAAGGTGCGCGCGATGATCCTCGACGGCGCGATCGACCCTGACGCCGATCCGGTCCAGGCCAACATCGACCAGGCCGCCGGTTTCCAGAAGGCCTTCGATGCCTACGCCGCCGACTGCGCCAAGAGCCCGACCTGCCCGCTCGGCACGGACCCGGCCAAGGCCGTCGACGTCTACCACGGCCTGGTGGACCCGCTGGTCGGCAAGCCGGCCGCCACGTCGGATCCGCGCGGGCTGGGGTACGGCGATGCGATCACGGGCACCTTCACGGCGATGTACTCGCCGGACATCTGGCGGCACCTCACCACCGGGTTGACCGAGCTCACCCAGGGCCGCGGCGACACCCTGCTGGCCATGTCCGACGCCTACATGGATCGTGACGAGCACGGGCACTATTCGAACGCCAACGACGCGCTGACCGCCATCAACTGCGTCGACGACCCGCCGATCACCGACCGTGCGACGGTCATCGACCAGGATCGCCGCGTGCGGCAGGTGGCGCCGTTCATGAGCTATGGGCAATTCACCGGTGACGCCCCACTCGACGACTGCGCGTTCTGGCCGGTGCCGCCGACGAGCAAGCCGCACCAGGCCTCGGCGCCTGGGCTGCCACCGGTACTGGTGGTCTCGACGACCAACGACCCCGCCACGCCGTATCAGGCGGGCGTCGACCTGGCCAAGGAACTGGGCGGTGGGCTGTTGACCTACGGCGGCACCCAGCACACGGTGACGTTCGAGGGCGACACCTGCGTCGACAAGTACGCGGTCGCCTACCTGACCGATCTCGCGATGCCGCCCCAGGATGCCAAGTGCTGAGGCCCGCGGTGCTGGTGACCGGAGCCGTGGCCATGGCCCTCGCGCTCGCGCCGGTGGCGGCCGCCGACGGCGCCGACGCCACGATCGCCGCACTGAAGGCCAAGGGTTACGTCGTCGAGATCAACTGGATCAACGGCTTTGACACCGAACAACTTTCGGTGTGCACGGTAACTGCGGTGAACAATCCCGACAGCTCAGCGCCCACCCCTGGCGCCGCCGTCACGGTCTACGTCGACGTGACGTGCCCGAATCATCAGGAGGACTGACCGGGCGCTCAGCGCCCGCCGGTCAGCGTGCCAAGCGGGTTGAGCAGCGCCGAGCACATCTGGCGAAAGTTCACGAATCCGAGCAGGGCATTGGTGGGCATCGCCTGGCATCCCGTCGCCGCGGGGGCGGGGGCGGGGGCGGAGGACGAGGCGTTCCAGATGGTGGGGGCACCGCCCTGGGCGCCGCACTTCGGCCATGCGCCGGGGCCCTGGCTGGCCAGCACGTTCTCGGCCACGCGGATCTGCTCTTCACGCGACGCCGTGGCGGGCGATCCGACGCCGCCGTGGGAACTCCAGGTCGCAGGCTTGAACTGGAGGCCACCGTACGTGCCGTTTCCGGTGTTGGCAGCCCAGTTGCCGCCGGACTCACACTGGGCGACTGCGTCCCAGTTCATCGAGTCGGCGTGCGCGGTACCTGCGGACATTCCGGTCGACATGGCCACCGCCGCGATGGCGAAGGCGCCGGCGAGCATGACCAGCTTGAGGCCGTCGGTGACGGTCTTGCGAATACCCTGGATCTTCATGATTTGCGGTCCTTCCCCGACCGTTCGACACGAGGACCGCTGCCAGGTGGAGCGTTATTGACGCGGTCATCCGGTATTTCGTCGTGACCAACCTCACCTGTTACAGAAGAAACTCAAGTTCTTTACCGTGTCGTGATGGACATCAGAGAAACCTGAGGTAGAAGGGGCAAAAGAGAAAGCGGCGCCGGGCGTGTCGCCCAGCGCCGCTCTCGCGAAATCGTGATGCGAGAGGCTATCCGCGCTTCCCGCACACCGGCCATGCCCCGATGCCCTGGGACTTCAGCACGTTGTTCGCGACCCGGATCTGCTCGTCCTTGCTCGCCTGGTGCGGCGAGCCGGAGCCACCGTTGGCACGCCACGTGCTCATGGTGAACTGCAGGCCGCCGTAGTAACCGTTGCCCGTGGCGGTGCTCCAGTTGCCGCCCGACTCGCAGGCTGCAACGGCATCCCAGTCCACACCAGCCTCCGCATTCGCGGTACCGGCACCCATCAGCACTGAAGCCATCGGGGCCACGGCAAGCACCCCGGCGATGGTGGCCAGACCAAACGTCTTGCGGATGTTCTTCAACTTCGATCCTTTCGCCAAGCGCGCGCCAAGGACACCCGCGCAGGAGGCGGGCGTAGATGCCTGTCAGACAGGCAGGAGGATTGGGTCGTGCCGTCTCGGTCGGGCACGACAGTGGGTGGCCAGACATGCCACGCCGGGCATCCGCCCGGCGGCAGCGACGGCGCCGGATTCGTCCCGGGCCAAGAAGCCACCCCACTCACACGCAGGTTCGTGGTTTTTGAAATTATTTGCTCCGGTTAAGGAGACATATGAAAGGTACAAACGTTTCTCAGGAAAGCGAAACACGAAGACTCGCACGTCGCGGTTAGATAACGGATGGATAACGGCGATGTCCATCGGCGTCGGCGCAGGTCATCGTGGTAATCGATCAGCGCGAGAAAATCGCAGCGCGACCCGCACGCGGTGAGCCAAATCACGGCCAAACTGTGACCTGGCCCACGAAATATCGACGACATCCGGTCCATTCGCCTCCGAGAATGGCTCTCTACCAGCACGATTGGCTAAACATCGGCGTTTGGTGCACGAAATATTCGCTGAGCGTTGCCAATCTGGCCGCTCCAGGGCAGACACCGAAATCCACTGCAGGACAAGAGATCATCCGCGGCAAACCTTCCCGCGGCTAGCATCGAGGACGAGCTGGTCCGTATCAAAAGTGACGCGAATTATGCTGCCGGGCTTCATCTTTGGTAACTCTAGCTAGACGTCTTGACATCGATTGAAGGCTGCCCGACGTCGGCACGCACGCCAGAAGCGTTGCCGCAGGCTCGCATAACGACAATTCGTCAAACAAGAGCCACCGCCATTGGACGCGTCGTCCGCCGACGTCGCCCGATCACCGAACCGGGTCGACACCAGATGCGGTATCCCGCAGGGGATTACGCGAGACGGTTCCGATCTAAGCGGTCCCGCGGCGAAATTGGCGTCCCCCATTTACCCGAAAACAATGCGCCACACGCGTCACATTTGCGGCGAATTCATCGGCGGTGCGAGAAATTCCCTCGAATTGGCGTCATAATTCGCAATTTGCCCACCATTCAGCCCAGGTCGGCGGGGGCGTTGACGTTCGTCAGCGAGCGCTGCTCGGGCATCACCACGCGCTGCGTGTCGACGGTGAGCAGTAGGGCACGCATGCTGCGCTCCCCCGCCGCCACCAGCTCCTCGGCGCGTGCCGCGAGATCGGTGCGGTAGACGCCTGCGAGGTAGTGATCACGTCCGTCCCAGGGCAGCACCACGTCCACTCCCAGCCGTATCGACGGTCCCACCAGCTCGTCGATCAGGTCGACGGTGAGATAGGGCATGTCGACGGCTGACACGAACGCGCGGTCCAGACCGGCGTCGGCCGCCGCACGCAGTCCCCTGGCGGTGGCCAGCAGGGGGCCGACGCCACGGACGTCGTCGCGCAGCACGATGGCGTCCAAGGCGGGGAGGGCCTGCCCGGGGGCAGCCACCACGAAGACCGGCGAGCAGCGGGTGCCCAGAGTCGTCACGGCCTGTTCGACGAACGTGCGCCCCGCGAACTCCAGGGTCGCCTTGTCGCGACCCATTCGCCGCGAGGCACCACCCGCCAGCACGACGGCTGCCAGCGGAGCGGATGAGATCTCGAGGACCTCGCTGCTATTCGACGTTCCAAGTGTCCTTGCCACGAAGCAAGGATTGCAGAGCGGCGGCGTCGTGGGGCTTGGATTCCCTTGCAGAGGCAACCTGATTTCGCGCCATCTCGTCGTACGTCGGCCGACTCACCTGACGGAAGATGCCCATGACGGTGTGCTCGAGGTTCTGCTCGGAGAGCCGTGACAGTGCGAACGCGTAGGCGGGATCGTCGACGTTCGCGTCGTGCACCACGATCTCGTCGACCGACACGTCGGCCGTCTTGGCGACCTCGAGGCCGAACCCCGACTTCACCACGCAGTACTCGCCGTCGGCGCCGAACGTAATCGGCTGACCGTGTGACACGTTGATCAAGCGCTCTTCGGCACCCTCCTTGCGGAGTGCGTCGAAGGAGCCGTCATTGAAGATCGGGCAGTCCTGCATGATCTCGACGAGCGCGGCACCGCGGTGCGAGGCTGCGGCCCGCAGCACCTCCGTCAGCCCCTTCTTGTCCGAGTCCAGCGCGCGGCCGACGAACGTCGCCTCGGCGCCAAGTGCCAGGGACACGGGGTTGAACGGGTGGTCCAGCGATCCCATGGGTGAGGTCTTGGTGACCTTGCCGACCTCGGAAGTCGGCGAGTACTGCCCCTTGGTCAGGCCGTAGATGCGGTTGTTGAACAGCAGGATCGTGATGTTCACGTTTCGCCGTAGGGCGTGGATCAGGTGGTTGCCGCCGATGGACAGCGCGTCGCCGTCACCGGTGACGACCCAGACCGACAGATCGTCGCGGGCCAGTGCCAGTCCGGTGGCGAAGGTCGGGGCGCGCCCGTGGATCGAGTGCAAGCCGTAGGTCTCGAGGTAGTACGGGAAGCGGCTGGAGCAGCCGATGCCGCTGACGAACACCATGTTCTCGCGCTTGAGCCCGAGCTCGGGCAGGAAGCTGCGGATGGTGTTGAGGATGACGTAGTCACCGCACCCAGGGCACCAGCGGACCTCCTGGTCGCTGGCGAAGTCCTTGGCCTTCTGGGGCTCGTCGGTCGTCGGCACACCGCTGATCTTGGTGAGTGCAGGGGTGAGTCCCAGGTCGGTGCCGATCAAGTCAGTCACTTCGTCTCCTCGCGCAAGCGCTCGTCGGTCATGCGTCCGCTCCTACGCCGGTCTCCACGGTGGCAGCCGCCAACCGGGCAAACTTGGTCTTGTCGCTTTCCTTGTCGCGCAGCGTTCCGTCGAGGGCCGAATCGATGATGCCCTCCACCTCCTCGGCGAGGAACGCCATGCCTTCCACCTTCGTCACCGACTGGACGTCGACGAGGAACTTGCCGCGCAGCAGCAGGGCGAGTTGGCCGAGGTTCATCTCGGGGACGACGACGTTCGGGTAGCTCCGCAGCACGTCGCCGACGTTGGCAGGCAACGGGTTGAGGTGGCGCAGCTGCGCGTGCGCAACCTTGATGCCCTTGCGGCGCGCCCGACGGGACGCCTCGCCGATGGGTCCGTACGAGCTGCCCCAGCCGACGATCAGCAGCTCGGCCTCGCCGCTCGGATCGTCGACCACCAGATCGGGAACGGTGATGCCGTCGATCTTGGCCTGACGCAGACGCACCATCAGATCGTGGTTCTTGGGCTCGTAGGAGATGTTGCCCGAGCCGTTGGCCGATTCGAGCCCGCCGATGCGGTGCTCGAGACCGGGCGTCCCGGGAACCGCGAACTGGCGGGCCAGTGTCTCGGGGTCGCGGGCGTACGGCTGGAACGGCTCATCGGGCTTGGCGAAGGTGTGGTCGATCGGTGCGAACGTAGACGAGTCAGTGACGTCCGGGATGCGCCACGGCTCGGAGCCGTTGGCGATGGCGCCGTCCGACAGCAGGATGACCGGGGTGCGGTAGGTCAGTGCGATCCGAGCTGCCTCGACGGCGATCTCGAAGCAGTCCGATGGTGACTGCGGTGCCAGCACCGCGACCGGCGACTCACCATTGCGGCCGTACAGCGCCTGCATCAGGTCCGCCTGCTCGGTCTTGGTCGGCAGCCCCGTCGAGGGACCGCCGCGCTGGACGTCGACGACGAGCAGTGGCAGCTCGGCCATTACACCGAGGCCGATGGCCTCCGCCTTGAGTGCCACGCCTGGACCCGACGTAGACGTCACACCGAGCGCACCGCCGTAGGACGCGCCGAGTGCGGCGCCGATGCCGGCGATCTCGTCCTCGGCCTGGAAGGTGAGGACGTTGAAGTTCTTGTGCTTGGACAGCTCGTGGAGGATGTCCGAGGCCGGCGTGATCGGGTAACTGCCGAGCATCACCTGCGTGTTGGCCAGCTGGCCCGCCACGACGATGCCGTAGGCCAGCGCGGTATTGCCGGAGACCTGACGGTATTCACCGGACTTCAACTTGGCGGGTGACACCTCGTAGGTGGTGCCGAACGCCTCGGTGGTCTCGCCGTAGTTCCAGCCCGCCTTGAGCGCGAGCACGTTGGCGTCCGCGATCTCGGGCTTGCGGGCGAACTTCTCGCGGATGAAGGACTCGCTGTGCTCGAGCTCGCGGTTGTACATCCACGACAGCAGGCCGAGCGCGAACATGTTCTTGGCCCGCGAGCCGTCCTTCTTCGACGCGCCGATCGCCTCGACGGCACCGAGCGTCAGCGTCGTCATCGGAACGGCCTGCACCACGTAGTCGGACAGGTCGTCGGTCTCCAGCGGGTTGGCTTCGTAACCCACCTTCGCCAGGTTGCGCTTGGTGAACTCATCGGAGTTGGCGATGATCAGGCCGCCGCGCGGCAGGTCGCCGACGTTCGCCTTGAGCGCCGCGGGATTCATCGCGACGAGGACGTCGGGGCGGTCACCTGCGGTGAGGATGTCGAAGTCGGCGATCTGGATCTGGAACGACGACACTCCAGGCAGGGTGCCCTGTGGTGCGCGGATCTCGGCGGGGTAATTCGGTTGCGTCGCAAGGTCGTTGCCGAACAGAGCGGCCTCGGTGGTGAATCTGTCACCCGTCAGCTGCATGCCGTCGCCGGAGTCACCCGCGAATCGGATGACGACCTTCTCGAGCTTCTGCCGAGCGGAGGTGCTCGTGCCGGCTTCGCTGCCGCTCAACGTCACGACCCCCGCCTTTCCCACGTTGCGAGGTTGAGGATTCCCGGGTCGCTGGCTGGGTCACAAACGCGCCCGCGCCGCCGAGTGGACGTCAACCTCTTCTTATCTGTCACTGGCAGTACCGATTATTGCACTTCTCTTAGGGTGGGCTTTACCGCACCGCGGGCCGTCGTGCCCGGCGAGCGTTGCGAAACGACCTGCTCATCGACGTGAAGCGAGACGACATTTCGCAATTTTGTGGTTTTCGTCACGTTCGGCGGTGTCGAAATCCTAAGAACGAAGCTACCCGTCAGTAGCCGACGGCTACCAGCGGCCAGCCGTACTTGACACGTGTCGAGTTGCGGCGCTGCGACCTGCGACTAGACCCGGTCCGGCGACGGGACCGGCAGGCGCTTCTCGAGCTCACGGGCGACGAGTTCGCTGGCCCGTTCTGCCGCCGCCACGGGACCTGCGCCCGCCGCCCGGTTCGCGACGTAGCAAGCCGTGAACATGTCACCCGCACCCGTCGCCTGCACTCCGATTACCCGCCATGCGGCAGGAACCCTGACGACGTCGCCCTCGGTGTAGATGTCGCAGCCCTCGGAGCCCAGCGTCACCAGGATCTCGGGCACGCCGAGCCGTTCGGCCGTCGCCGCGTCGAAGTCGCCGTCCGCGACGATCACCGCCTCGTCCTCCGCGAGCTTGAGGACGCTGATGTCGCGAAGCAGGGAGTGCGGGTAGTCGCGATCCACCGCGAGGGGGCCGACCCGGTCGGCGCGGACGAGGCCCTGACCGTCGTAGGCGACGCGGTGCCCACGCTCGGCCAGCAGCGCCAGCGTGGTCTCGGGGAAGTCCGCCCGCAGCAGAGGAGCGAGGTGCACCCACGTCGTCTCGGGGGCGGCGGTCTCGATCTCCTCGGTCCCCCAGATGGGTCCGAGCGCCGTGACGGACATCGCGCGGTGGTCGACGTCGACGTAGTCCAGCCGGAAGCCCGCCGTGCGGTCGGAGTCGATGATGCGAACCAGCGGCCCGAATCGGTCCAGGACACCGGCGAACAGCTGGTGGTCCTCTGGGGCGCCCATCGCCACGATCTGGCCGGCCCCGCCCGCATACTCAAGCGCCACGCCCGCGAACGACGCGCAGCCACCCGGGCTGGGAGGCGCCCCGTCGATGCGGTCGATAGCGAGGTTGCCGAGGACGGTCACACCGTTGACGAGCCGTGGCCGCACCGTTCGAATCTCCTGCTCTCTGTCGGCGCGCCGGAGTCGCCGTGCGGCGAAATGGTATCTGGGAACACTGAGAATCGACGACCCGAAGCTCAGTTGCGCTGCTCAGGCGGGCAGGTTGTAGGGGGTGACGACCTGGATGGGAGCGGGTCGGATCGGCTCGGCGGGAAGGGCGCCGTGGCGCTGCAGGATCTGGCGCATGGCAAGGCGGGCATCGGCACGGAGGTCGTTGTGCAGGACGACGGAGACGCGTCCGTCGCGCAGCAGCCGTCGGTTGTCGGCGTCGAGGTCGTGCGCGATGAAGACCCTGCAGTGGCGGCCGAGTTTCTCGAACGCGGCAACGGTCGCCGTGTTGCCCCCACCGGGTGAGTAGACGGCCTCCACTCCGGGGTGGCGCTCGAGGGCGTCGAGCACCAGCCGCTCGTTGGTCGCGTCGATTCCGTCGCTGTCACTGACCTCGACGAGTTCGCGGCCGGTACCTCGCAGAGCCGAGCGGAATCCGACTTCGCGCTCCCCCTCACCGCGAAACACCGTGCCGCTCAACGTGATCAAGACACCCGAAGGATCGGCGCCCAACCACTGGTTCATCAGGTAGGCCGCCGTGACGCCCGCGCCGTGGTTGTCGATGCCGACGTACGCACAGCGCGCACTCGTCGGCACGTCGGTCGAGTAGGTCACCACGGGGACGCCTGCCCCGACGAGCCCGTCGACGGCCTCGACCACCTCCGGTGCGTCCTGCCCCTTGAGGACGACGCCGTGGCTACCGCGGATCTTGGACAGCACGTCGGCCATCTGCGCCGTCGACCCCGATTCCCACAGATGGAATCGGGCCCTCAGCATGGCCGGGGCGAAGGCTGGCAGTTCGGCTTCGATGGCGGCGCGGAACGCGTCCGAGAACCGCTGCGGAGTCTGCATCACCACGTCGATCAGGAACCGACGTCCGTTGAGGCGCAACTGGGCGCGCTGCTTGTCGAGGTCGGCGATCGCCTGGGCGACCTCGGCGCGGGTGTTCTCCCGCACGCCGGGACGGTCGTTGAGGACGCGATCGACGGTCGCCTCACTGAGCCCCGACTGCTGCGCGATCTCACGGACCTTGTAGCGGTGCGGCACGTTCCCATCCCTTCCGCGCGGGCCGAAATGCTTGACGGTTTTTTGATTGCTTTTTGGTGTTGATTGCGTCGCAAGTCACAACAAGACTAGCTGTCATGGCCTCCCCAATCACCACCACGCAACGCGCCTGGATCGAGCCGCCCGACTGCGACCTCGACGACTTCCGCGCGCTGGTGTCGGTCGACACCGACATCTCCGACTGCCCCCTCGCCAGTGAGGTCCGCCTCGGCGCCCTGGTGTACTCCGCCGAGGCGATGGCGCGGGCCGACCGGCACGCACTGCAGACCGAGCTCATCCATGCGCTCGCCGACGGACCCGGCGTCGTCGTCTTCGAAGGCGCCTTCGATCACGAGACCGTCGACCGGGCCAGCGAGGCCTTCACCGCCATCATCGACAAGCAGCGCGCAGAGGGGGCGGCCGCCGGCGACCACTTCGGCAAGGCCGGCGTCAACGACCGCGTCTGGAATGCCGCGCAGAAGCTGGCACTGCACGCTCCCGAGGTGTTCGCCGACTATTACGCCAACGACGGCCTCGCCCTCGTGTGCGAGGCGTGGCTGGGGCCGCGCTACCAGGTCACCTCACAGGTCAACGTGGTCAATCCCGGTGGCGCCCGGCAGGTTCCGCACCGCGACTACCACCTCGGCTTCGTCGACGCCGACCAGCTGGCGTCCTACCCCGCGCACATGCACCGCATGTCGGCGGTCCTGACACTGCAGGGTGCCGTCGCCCATTGCGACATGCCGCTCGAGAGCGGCCCCACGATGCTGCTCCCACACTCGCAGAAGTTCGCAGGTGGGTACATCGCGTTCTACCAGCAGGAGTTCATCGACTTCTTCGCCGACCACATGGTGCAGGTGCCACTTCGCAAGGGCGACGCGGTGTTCTTCAACCCCGCGCTCATGCACGGGGCGGGCGCCAACACCTCGACCGACATCCGCCGGATGGCCAACCTGTTGCAGATCTCTTCGCCGTTCGGCCGCGCGATGGAGTCGCTGGACCGCACGGCGATGGTGCGCGCCATCTACCCGTCGCTGGTGGCGATGAAGTCCGCAGGACGCTCCGACCGCGAGATCCACAACGCGGTCAACGCGACCGCCGAGGGCTACGCGTTCCCCACCAACCTCGACCTCGACCAACCCATCGGCAGCCTCGCACCACCGAGCCAGGTCGACACCGTACTGGCCGCCCTGGCCGACGGACTCAGCCCGCAAGACCTCGACAATGCACTCGCACGACAAATCGAACGGAGAATTCCATGACCACCCTCGGCGTAATCGGGTTGGGCCGCATCGGCGCCTTCCACACCGAAACGCTCAGCGGCCTGGCCGGTCTCGACGGCCTGGTGATCACCGACGAGCGCGGTGACGTGGCCGAGGCCGTTGCCGCCAAGCACGGCGCCAAGTACGTCGCGACCGTGGACGAGCTGCTGTCGTCGGGCGTCGACGGCGTGGTCGTCGCCGCCGCCACCCCCGCCCACGCGGAGTTGACGCTCGCCGCCGTCGAGCGCGGCATCCCGACGTTCTGCGAGAAGCCCATTGCCTCGACGGCCGCCGAGAGCGCCCGCATCGCCGAGGTGATCCTGGCCTCCGGTGTGCCGGTGCAGGTGGGCTACCAGCGCCGGTTCGACGCCGCCTTTGCGGCCGCCAAGCGCGCCGTCGACGAGGGATCGCTCGGCAAGCTGCACACCGTGCGCAGCACCACGATGGACCCCGCTCCGCCGCCGCTGGACTACATCAAGGGCTCGGGCGGCATCTTCCGCGACTGCGCAGTGCACGATTTCGACGTGTTGAACTGGATCACCGGCCAGCGCGCGGTCGAGGTGTACGCGACGGGCACCGTTCAGGGCGACCCCCTGTTCACCGAATACGGTGACGTCGACACCGCGGCCGTCATCGTGAAGTTCGACGGCGGCGCGCTCGGGGTGGTGTCGAACGCTCGCTACAACGCCCGCGGCTACGACTGCCGCCTCGAGGTCCACGGTTTCAACGACAGCGTCGTGGCCGGCTGGGATCAGGGTGTCCCCGTGCGAAATATGGATCCCGACAACGAGTTCCCGACGGGCACGCCACACAACTTCTTCATGGACCGCTTCACCGAGGCGTTCCGCGCCGAACTGGCCGGCTTCGTCGAGGTGGTCAAGGGCGGTCCAGTGCTGGGCGCCACTGTCGCCGACGCCGTCGAGGTCGCCTGGATCGCCGAGGCGGCCGTCGAATCGCTACGCCGGGGCGCCCCGGTCACCATCAAGGAGGTCCGCAACGCATGAGTGCCCTTCGTATCGCCGGCGCACCCATCTCGTGGGGCGTCTGCGAAGTTCCAGGCTGGGGTTACCAGCTCTCCCCTGATCGCGTGCTGGCCGAGATGCGCGACGCCGGTCTGACCGCCACCGAGCTGGGCCCGGACGGGTTTTTGCCGACCGACATCGCGGAGCTGACGGCGACGCTGGCGTATTTTGGGCTGAGTTGTGTGGGCGGGTTCGTCCCGGTGTTGCTGCATGACGCCGGGCACGATCCGATGGAGGATCTCGCCGGTCCGCTGGAGTCGCTGGTGGCCGCGGGTGCTGAAGTGGTGGTGCTCGCCGCCGCAACCGGCCTGGACGGCTATGACTCCCGCCCGGTACTCGACGACGCCCAGTGGGACAACCTGTTTGCCAACCTCGACCGGCTCGGCGCGGCGGTCGCGGCCCGCGGCCTGACTGCCACCCTGCACCCCCACGTCGGCACCATGGTGGAGACCAGAGCCGACGTCGACAAGGTCCTGGCGGGGTCGACGATCCCGCTGTGCCTCGACACCGGCCACCTGCTCATCGGCGGCACCGATCCGCTGGAATTGACCCGCCAGGTACCGGAGCGGATCAAGCACGCGCACCTCAAGGACGTCAACCTCAAGCTGGCCGCGCAGGTGCAGTCGGGCGACCTGACCTACACCGAAGCGGTCGCGGCAGGCATGTATGTGCCGCTGGGCACCGGTGACGTCGATATCGCAGGCATCGTGAAGACGTTGGGAGACAACGGCTATGACGGCTGGTACGTCATGGAGCAGGACAACATCCTGGTAGCCGAGCCCGCAGATGCCGGTCCGCTGGGCGACGTGCTGGCCAGCGTCGAGTTCTTCCGAAGCGTGAAGACGCCGGCGTGACCCTGCGTATCGGCCTGCTCGGCGCCTCCCGGATCGCCGAGTCCGGCATCATCGGTCCGGCACCCACCCTGGGCCACCGGCTGGTTGCGGTGGCCGCCCGTGACCGCGGCCGGGCCGACAGCTTCGCCGAGAAGTACGGTGTGGAAAAGGCCCTCGACTCTTACGACGACGTGATCAACGACCCCGAGGTTGACGTCATCTACAA
>JAOPUT010000040.1 GCA_025963385.1 Mycobacterium sp. | reverse complement strand
GCGCACCGCGGGAACCGGGCCAGGCGGTGGGCGATGGTGGCGATGGTCTCGGCGTTGGCCGGGGAGGCACCGGTCATCCAGGCGACCAGCGCCGGGATCGACCGGGCCCCGGTGATACCCCCCAGGTCGTCGTGGTCGATCTCGGCGACGATGTCGACGATGCGGCCGTCGATCGCGTTGCGCTGCCCGACCAGCTCGGCCATCTGCTCCATCAACACCGCGAGCCGATCCGCAGGGATCACCTCATCGGTGAAAGATGCTGCCGCCGAAGACATACCACCATCAAACCAGGCGGGTCCGACAAAAAATGGGACGCGCAGTCAGCGGCTAGCGGTCTTCGAGCTTGGACAGCTTGGCGAGCATCGCGTTGTAGGCGGCGAGGTCGGCGTCGTCGTCGCGGTCGGCGGCACGGTCCAGTCGCACGGCGGTGCGCTGGTCACTGCGGCGCCACTGGATGAGCAACGCGAGCAGCACCAGGACGAGCGGGACTTCACCCGCTGACCAGGCGATGCCGCCACCCAGTTTCTGGTCGGAGAGGAAGTCGGTGTGCCATGGCAGCTGTAGCGATTTGTAGAACGCCTCCGCCAATGGGGTGTCGGTGCCCATCAGCACTACCCCGAAGAAGGCGTGCAGGGGCAGCGACGCGAAGACGACGGCGAGCTTGGCGATCGGCGGTATCGGTCGCGGCGTCGGGTCCACCCCGATGACCACCCAGTAGAACAGGTAGCCGCTGAGCAGGAAGTGCAGGTTCATGGCGACGTGCGCGGCGTGGCTGCCGACCGCGAGGTCGAAGATCCCGCCGAAGTACAGGCCGTAGAAACCGGCCACGAAGATGACGGTGGCGACGATCGGGTTGGTCAGGAACAGCGAGACCCGACTGTGCAACGCCGCCAGCAGCCATTCGCGGGGACCCGGCGGATCATCGCGACCCGCGGCGGGCAGCGCGCGCAATGCCAGGGTGACCGGTCCCCCGAGCACCAGCAGCACCGGCACCAGCATCGAAAGCATCATGTGGGCCGCCATGTGCATGCTGAACATCGCAGGCATGTAGCGACCGATGCCGGACGACGTGGCGAACAGCAACACCGCGCAGCCGCACAGCCAGGTCACGATCCGTCCCGTTGGCCACGTGTCTCCCCGCTTGCGCAGTCGCCGAACTCCCGCGAGGTACAGGCCCGCGAGCACGATGGCCGCCGTGCCGAGGATCAGATCGAAACGCCATTCGAACAGGATCCGCGCGACGGTCGGCGGGCCCGACAGGTCGTAGCCGATCTCCACGGCCGTCACCGAGGGGTTGAATACCGCGGGCGGCGGTGGCGGGGTGCGGCCGAGCGCGACGGCGATGCCGAACGTGAGGCCGAAGACGCCCGCCTCGATCAGAGCCAGTCGGATCAGTGGGCCTCGTGCGTCCGGGTCGGCCTGAAGTGCGGCCACGCCGCGGCGGCGCTGCTGCCACCCGAGCACGCCGAGGATGCACAGCGCGACGGCCTTGCCGATGACCAACCAGCCGTAGCTGGTGTGGATCAGGTCCTCGAGGCGGATGCGGACGAGAGCGTTCACGACACCGGACACCGCCATCGCTACGAAGCACCACAGCGCAATCGTGGAGAACCGCCTGGCGGCGAGGTCGGCGTGCTCGCCACCGCGGATGGCGTGCGCCAGCAGCGCCAGCAGGCCCCCCGCCCACACGGCTCCCGCGACGAGGTGGATGAACAGGCTGTTGGTGCCGAGGTCGTGCGACCCGCCCGCCGAGGAGTGGCCCGTCAGCGCCAGCGGGAACAGCGTCACCACGGCTCCTGCGAACAGCAACGGAGTCCACGACCAACGCAGTACCGGGATGCTGACGACCGTCACGATCGCGGCGAACAACGCGGTCCAGCGCCACGCGCCCGCGACGTCGATCAGGCTGGCCACCGACCAGATCGCCGACGGGTCGAGTCGGCTCGCCAGGGGCTGACCGGTCACGTCGGAGACGGTCAACGGGACCAGCAGGGCCGCGCACACCGTCCAGACGCCGGACGCGACGGTGCCGAGGCGCAGCGCTCGGTAACCCGACGCGTCGAGCACCCCGTTGCGCTGCGGCGGCACCAGGAAGGCGGCGACCAGGAACGAGCCGACGGCCACGACGGCGGCGATCTCGCCCGCTGCCCTGACGAAGGGGAGCCCGTAGTTGGTGACCGGGCCCGGGTCCGGCAGACCGGTCGCGGTCAACGCATCGGCCAACGACAGCGCGGCGATGCCGGCTGCGGTAACACCGGCCAACACGCCGACGCCCAACAGGATCGGCCACACCGTGCTGGTGCGGGCCGCGGTCCGCGCCTCCGTCGTGGTCATGCCAACAGCGTATGGCGCGTTCCTGACCGCAACCCAACCGCTACCGTGACCCGCGCTCCTTGCGCATGACCAGCTCGCGGACGAAGAACTGCTCGCGGGAGAACTTCTCGACCTTGTCCATGTCACCGAGGATGCCGCGCAGTTCCGCCAGGAACGTCGTGCGCCGCTCTTCGAGGTCGGCGGCGGGCTTGAGCAGGTTCTGGTCGGCCACCACCTGTCGCGCGGTGGCGAACAGCAGGGCCGACACCGACTCGTTGCTGCGGACCCTGTCCTGCGCGATGTACTGACCGCCGACGCCGAGCGCCAGTTTGGTGAGGTCCTTCTCACTGATCTCCGGCGGCGTGCCGCGAAGGACGTCGGCGACGATCTCGTACGCCTCGATGAAGGGTCGTAGCATCGCGCCTGCGATCAGCGGCCGTTTGGCGCGCAGCATCGCATCGACCTCGTCACCGCCCGCCGCGACGTGCTGCTCCCAATCGTCGTGCCACGACATCTCCTCCGCGATGTGCTCGCGGAACGCCGCCGAGTCGGCGAAGTAGAAGTCGAACTTCAGCAGGTCCCGCAGCCGCATCGCCTGCGCCCAGAAGGATTCGACGCGGTCGCCATCGGCCCGTCCGGCGTACGCCAGCGCGAGCTCGACGATCGATGTCTCGAGGAAGGCGTGGATCAGGGTGTTGCGATAGAACGCGGCCTCGTGTTCGTCCTCGGGGGCGATGCGCCAGACCGGCTCACGGCCACCGTCGACCCGTGTCACGGGGTGGCCGCCCGACAGGGCGTCGACCGCGGCGCGCACACCGTCCTTCGTGCGCAACCGCATCGCACTGTTGGTCATCGGGGTATTGCTGCGCTCGAGGTAGTCGAGGGCGTCCTGCATGGTGTGATGCAGCTGGCCAAGCGTGAGCGCCACCCCGTTGGTGGTGAGCAGCAGGGCCGACACCAGTCCCGTCGCATTGACCGGTGTCACGCGAAGGATGCGCCACGCCACCTCGAATGCCATCTTCTGCATCGCAAGACGTTTGGCGTCGGGGTCGGTGGTCATCGGGCCGTGCGGCTCGCCGAGGTACTTGCGCATCGAGACCGCTTCTGGAAAGCGGACGTAGATCTTGCCGTAGTTGCGGTCGCCCTGGGCCTTGATGAAGTTGTAGAGCCAGGACACGCCTTCCGGCGTCTTCTCGCCACCGCGCGCGTAGGCCGCGTACTCGGCGGTCTCGTGCAGCTGGTCGAAGCTGATCGACACGGGCTGCAGGAGGATGTCGTCGCTGCGTCCATCGAGATAGGCGTCGGCGACGTAGGCGAGCAGTCCGAGCTTGGGCGGCAACATCTTTCCGGTCCGCGACCGCGTGCCTTCGATCGCCCAGCTCAGGTTGAACCGCTTCTCGACGATATAGCCGACGAACTGTCTGAGCACGTATTTGTACAGCGGATCGTCGAGCTTGCGGCGGATGAAGATGGCACCGGATCGCCGCATCAGCGGCCCCATGAGCCCGAACGACAGGTTGATGCCTGCGAAGGTGTGCACCGGCGGCAGCCGGTTCTCCTGCATCGCCACCGGCACGATCGCACCGTCGAGGTAGGAGCGGTGCGAGAACAGCAGCACCGCAGGGTGATTCTCGAGTGCCACCCGCATCGCCTCGACCTCGGCGCGGTCGTAGTCGATGTTGGGGTCGAAACCTCTGCTGAAGATCGCGCGACCCACGGTGGGGATCAGGTCGACGGAGAACCTGCTCCAGCCCGTCGCGAGTTCGTCGAGCATCTCGCCCGCCGACTCCAGGGTGGCGCCGGGTATCTGCTCGAGTCCCTCGCGAAAGCGGGCCGACGCCAACATCTCCGGCTTGACCAGTCGGGGCGACTTGTACTCCGGGCCCAGCAGCCGAAGCTCGACGCGTTCGATCGCGAGCTCCGCACGACGCATCACGAAGCGCGCGAAGTCGCGCGGGTTCTCGGCGACCGTCGTGTCGCTCCAGTTCTGGCGCAGTTCGGACACCTTGGCGGGCTCGCCGGCCACCACCCGGGCTCGGGACGAATCCTTGCGAAGGATGCCGCGCTGCAACAACTTCGGCGGACGGTAGGTGTCCCGGCCACCGAGGAAGGCCACCACCTTGGAGCGCGTCGGCAGGCCACCGGGAATCCAGAACACCCGGGCGGGGACCACGGAGCGGTCCTCGTCGACCTCCAGGAGTTCGACCAGTCGCGCGAGGACGGCGGGCGGCGGATCGTCGTCGCTGGGGAGTTGCAGAACCTCGATGCGCGCGTCCGGATGGGCTTCGCGCTGGGCCGCCAGCCAGGCGTCGAGCATCTCGACCTCGGCGGGCGAGTCCACTGATGCCAGCACCAGCGCGTCGTCGGTCGGGGTGAAGCTGTGCAGCGCGTCGGCGGTGACCTTCACGGCCGCCCCTTCTTGACCGGATTCGCCTTGGCGGCAGCCTTCTTCGCGGGAGCCTTCGTCGCAGCGGCCTTCTTGACCGCAGCCCTCGGAGCCGCCTTCTTGGCAGGCGCCTTCCTGACGGGCTTGGCGACGCGGTCGTAGAGCGCGGGCGTTGGCAGGTCCCCGCGTGGCCAGTCCTTGAGCGTGTCGAGGTAGAGCTGGCGGACCTCGGCGATGCGTTCCGACAGGTTCTCGGCGGTCCAGTCGTCGACGGGGATCGGGGGGAAGACCGCGATGTCGACGCTGCCAGGGTTGAAGGTGCTCGAGTTGCGCTCGGCGATGACCTCCGCGTTGCGGATCACGATGGGCACGATCGGGATACCGGCCGCCATCGCGATCCGGAACGGACCCTTTTTGAACTCCCCCACCTCGGTGGTGTCGAGCCGGGTTCCCTCGGGCGCGATCAGAACGGAAAGTCCCTTGCGCGCAAGCTCTTCGATCTTGTGCAGGCTCTCGACCGCGGACTTGGGGTCGTCACGGTCGATGAACGCCGCGTCCAGAGCCTTCCCGATTGGGCCCATCAGGGGGTCCTTCTCCAGCTCCTTCTTGCCGACCGAGGTGAAGTTGTCGCTGATGAGCCTGCCCGCGATCAGCGGGTCCGCCTGATTGCGATGATTGAAGATGAAGACCGCAGGCCGCTTGGCCGTCAGATTCTCCTCCCCGTTCACGTTGAGGTCGATACCGATCGCCGTCATCAACAGGCGACTCCACGTCGACGTGAAGAAGTTGACGCCGGTGCGACGGTTGCGGGTCAGCAGCCCGAGGCCGATGGCTCCTGCCGCCGCGGGCACGATCGATGCGATGCCCGCCGCCGTGCGGAGCTGCGCCACCGGGCTGCTGCCGCTGCGGCTGCTGAATTTGAGCACGGGCCAACCACGCTTGGCGGCAACGGCTTCCAGCTTGCCTGCCGGGTTGGTCGGCCGCGGGTTGCCGACGAGGTACATCAGCGCGACGTCCTCGTCACCGTCGGCGTAGAAGTAGCTCTTGGCCAGGTCGACGCCGTTCTTGGCGGCGAAGGCCTGCACGGCGCGGGCCTTGCCGGGTCCCCAGATGATGGGGGTCATCACCTCGCCGGTGATCAGGCCGTCGTCGTCGGTCTCGAACTTGTTGCTCAGGACGTTGTCGATGCCGAGGAACTTGGCGACCGGTTCGACCTGGACAGTGAGGGCCGACGAGCTGAGCACGACGGTGTGGCCGCGCGCCATGTGGGCCCGCACCAGAGCCCGCATCTCGGGATAGATGCGCTTCTGCACGTGCTGGACGAACAGGCGCTCCCCCAACTCGTCGAGGTCGCTGATCGAGTTGCCGTGCAACATCCTGGCACCCTTGCCGATCAGGTCCTCGAACTCCGACCGTCCCAGTTGATGATTGAGCCCGGCCTGCACCATGCCGATGAATTCACCGACGCTCATCTGGCCGCGCCGAAGCCGGTCCTGGGTCATCATCACCCCGGTGAAGCCGGCGACCAGCGTGCCGTCGAGGTCGAAGAAGGCACCGACTTCCGCGCCGGGCGGGCTGGCCTCGATCTCGGCGACCGAACCGGGCAACCGCAGGATCACGTTGTCTCCCTTGCGGGATGGTTGTCCGTTCTGCGAACTCATTGTGCGGCACTCCCATTGGCCGAGGTGGAGACCGAGGTGGTCGGAACGGGGACGTCGGAGGCGAACGAGGCGGGCGTCGAACGTCCGTCGCCGCCGAGCGCCAGCACCTCGTCGAAGCCGGTCTGCAGACACCTGGCCCACAACGCCTCGTCGGCGATCGCCGCTCGATCGTAGCGGGTGGTGATGGTGCAGTATCCGGCCCGCGACACCAGCACCACCATCATGGCAACACCGGGCAGCGGCCCAATGCCGTAGTGCCGCAATATCTTCGCGCCCGCGATGAAGGTGTCACCCGGGTAGACGGGGACGTTGCTTGCCTGGACGTCCGAGTTGACGACGGAACCGGCCACCGACTCGAGAATGCTGTCGGGAAGGAGGCTGATCAACGGGGCCATGGCGCCCACCATGTCGATCGCGCGCTCCTCGCGCTTGATCATCATCTGCTTGCGCACCTTCAGGATGCGCTTCGTGGGATCGACGACGCCGACGGGGGCCGCGAGGTTGACCCCGGCGAAACGGTTGCCGCCCGCAGGGTCGTCGTCGGAGCGCAGGTTCACGGGCACTGCCATCGGCAGCGTCGCAATGGGAATGCCCTTGGCCTCGTGGTATAGCCGCAAGGCGCCGCACAGCCCGGCGAGGTACGCGTCGTTGATCGAGCCGCCCGCCGCCTTCGACGCCTTGTGCAGATCGCCGAACTTGATGTCGATGGCCTCGGTGCGCGACGACAGGCTGCGGCGGCGCAGCAGCGGCGACGGATCCGCGACCGGGCCCATCACCCGCGCACTGGACCTGGCGTAGTTGACGACGCCACCGACCGACTTGACCGGATCGCGGACGGCCTTGCCGAGCAGAGAGGCCGCTCCCCCGATCGCGCCGACGATGCCCCCGGCGATGGAGCCGGGAAGCCTGTTGAAGCCCTCCCGCATCAGGTCGTTGGGTGAGAGGTCCTCGGGGATCGGCAGCGGCGGGACGGCAGCCTCTGGCGGATCGCGTTCGACGTCGTAGATGTTGGCGAACATCTCGATGGCGCCGACCCCGTCGGTGACCGCGTGGCTCAGGTGAAGCATCGTCGCGGCCTTGCCGTCGGCGAGCCCCTCGACGAGGGTCGCAGTCCACAGCGGCCGCGAGATGTCCATCGGGGACTGCAGCGCGACCTCGGCCAGGTCCATCACCTCGCGCAGGGTGCCAGGCGCTGGCACGCGGACCCGTCGCACGTGGAAGTCGAGGTTGAAGTCGGGATCGACGACCCACCGCGGCGCCACCGTCGGCAGCGTCGGCATGACGACCTTCTGGCGCAGCCGCAACACCTTGCGCGAGGCATTCTCGAAGCGGGACCGGAAGCGCTCCCAGTCGGGGGTTTCGTCGAGCAGCTCAACACCCATGATCCCCGAACGGGTACGCGGGTTGGCCTCGCCACGGTGCAACAACTGGTCGACCGCACTCAGTTCCTCGGGAAGTCCGGCCGCGTCGATCTCCGGCACGTCGCTCATTCTCTGCCTGTCCCCTCCCGTTGCCGCCGAGTGCGATGTCCACGCTAGTCCGCTGCCCGATACCGCGGGTCGCAATACCGGTGTTGTGCGGCGAGTGCCAGATCCGTCGGGATATACAATCTTCGGGCGATGCCTCCGTAGCTCAGTCGGATAGAGCAAGGGCCTTCTAATCCCTAGGTCGCAGGTTCGATTCCTGCCGGGGGCGCTGGGCAGAGTGGGGCTCTCGACTCTCCGCGAGGCGTGGAGACCACCGCGAGGCGTGGCGGAATGGGCCGCCACAGCCGGGGCGTCGCCGCCAACGCATACGCGTCGCCCCCGATTGGGCGCCGTTGAGCGGCTCCGCCGATCCGAGACTGGCGACGGACTTGGTAGTCAGCCCCAGCCGTGGACGGATAAGGACGATTGAACACCGTCAGAGTCAGACAAGTTGCGCTTACTGCCATACTTTTACTTAGTTGACAGGATCTGCGCGACGCTCGTCATCCGCCGACGCGTGGCCCTGCGGTGGTGCCTCGGATGACCAGTTCCGGTTCCAGCACCACGTCGTCCTCGGCGACCGCGTCAGCGTCCTCCATCATCTGGATGGTCAGCCTGACGGCATTCCTGGCGATTCCGGCGGCGTCCTGATGGACGGTGGTCAGGTCGATGAGTGGATAGTCGGACAGCCGGCTGTCGTCGAATCCGATCAGCGACACGTCCGAAGGAACCTTGACCCCTTCTCGGGTGAAGACGTCGAGCAGGCCGAGGGCGCATCGGTCGTTGCCCGCAAGGATGGCAGTGGGTAGTTCGGCGTCGGCGAGGAACACCTGGGCCGCCTGCGCTCCCGCCGCCTCGGTGTGGGCGCCCGCCACGACGCGAGCATGGCCTTCCAGACCAAGGGCACGCATTGCCGCCCGGTACGCACGACGGCGTTCTGTCGAGCCGGGATCCTTGCCACCGTCGACATGGTGGATGTCGCGATGGCCGAGTTCGGCCAGGTATCTCACCGCCTGCCGGATGCCCTTCGCGTCGGCGGTGCGCACCGATCCGAGTGCCCGGCGATGCGCTCGCGCGTCGACCTCGTCGGTACTGACTCTCCTGCCCACGACGACGACGGGTACCTGGTCGGCCAGCTTATGAAGCTGCCGCTGATCGGAGGTGGGGCCGAGCAGGATGAGGCCGCCGCAGCGGTGGCTGATCAAGGTGTCGATCGACGCAGCCTCCTCACGGTCTGGGAGGTTGGCGGTCAACAGCACTTCGTACCCGACACTCTCGGCCGCCGGGTAGATGTCGCCGACCAATTCGGCCTGGAACGGTTGGCGGAGATCCACCAGCACGCCGATGGTGCGGCTGCGACCGCGCGCCAGAAGCTGCGCCGCCGAATCGGGCCGGTAGCCAATCTCATCGGCGACCTCGAGCACCCGGCGTCGGGTCTCGTCGCTCGCGCCGGGCTTTCCACTCAGGATGAACGACACCAACGTCCTCGACACCCCGGCACGTACTGCCACGTCGGCCATCGTGGGTCGGGAGGCAGCCACTTCCACCCCGCTTCCTGTGACGGTTGACACGTCGCGCCCGCTCGGCCCATAGTAGACCTCACGCGCGTCACTAACGCGCTTTAGTCAATCGGCGATTTAGGAGTGCACCATGGCGTCACTGACCGAATCGGGCCCGTCAGCGGGGCGCTTCCTGACGAAGCTGACCGTCATCGCGACCTTGGGCGGCCTGCTCTTCGGTTACGACACCGGCGTCATCTCCGGCGCCCTGCTGTACATGAAGGACGACCTGAACCTCAGCGCGTTCGGCGAGGCCACGGTCGTCAGTTCGCTGCTCTTCCCCGGTGCGGCGTTGGGCGCCCTCTTCGGAGGACGGATCGCCGACAGGATCGGTCGCAAGCGGATGCTGCTGCTCTGTGGTGCGATCTTCCTGATCGGCGCACTCGGCTGCGCGCTCGCTCCCAACGTCCAGATCATGGTCGCGGCCCGCATCGTGCTCGGCCTCGGTGTCGGCGCCGCTTCGGTGACGTGCCCGCTCTACCTCGCCGAGATGGCTCCACCCGATCGTCGCGGGCGCATGGTGACGATCAACGAGCTCATGATCGTGACGGGACAAATGCTGGCATTCGCGATCAATGCGTTGCTGGATCACGTGATTCACGATGGATCCGTCTGGCGCATCATGCTCGCGGTCGCGGCGGTGCCCGCGGCCGCACTCGTGATCGGGATGACGTTTCTCCCCGACTCGCCGCGCTGGTACGGCTTGAAGAACCGGTTCGACGAGGCCCGGGTGGTGCTCGGCATGAGCCTGGACACCAAGGAGGCGGACGCGGAGTTCTCGGCGATCGTCGACCATGCCCAGCGCACCGTGACCACGCGGACACCGTGGACGGTCATCCGTGACGTGCCGTGGATCCGGAAGGTGCTACTGATCGGATGCGGACTGGCCATCGTCCAACAGGCCACCGGGATCAACACCGTGAACTACTACGCCCCAACCATTCTCGAGCAGAGCGGCCTCGGCGTCAGCGCCTCGCTCATTGCCACCATCGCCGTCGGAGTGACCTCTGTCGTCACCACCGTCATCGGCATCATCCTGCTCGGCTTCGTCGGGCGACGCACCATGCTGCTCATCGGCTTCAGCGGTGTCGCCGGGTCCCAGGCGGCCCTGGCCCTGACCTTCCTGCTGCCCGAATCGACCATGCGCAGCTACGTGATCCTCGCCTGCATGATCGTCTTCGTTGCGTTCGTCCAGATGTTCATCGGCACCTGCGTCTGGCTGCTGCTCTCGGAGATCTTCCCCATGAGCATCCGCGGATTCGCCATGGGCGTCGCCGTCTTCATCCTGTGGTGCACCAACGCGACCATCTCCTTCCTGTTCCCCCTGCTGAACTCAGCGCTTGGTTCGACGGGAACCTTCGGTCTCTTCGTCCTCGTAAACTTGGTCTCGCTGTACTTCGTGTGGCGCTGCGTGCCCGAGACCAAGGGCACGACCCTCGAAGAGCTGGAGGACAGGTTCGAAGCCGAGGGCGCGGCGAAGGCCGTCGACTGAGCAGGACCTCTCTCAATCTTCAACTCCGACAACATAATCAGAAAGGCCTGACGTCATGAGCAATATCTTGGTGGGGTCTGCGCCGGATTCGTGGGGTGTGTGGTTTCCCGACGATCCGCAGCAGACGCCCTACACCCGGTTCCTCGACGAGGTCGCCGCCTCCGGCTACCAGTGGATCGAACTCGGCCCCTACGGATATCTGCCCACCGACCCCGAGAAGCTGGCGGACGAGCTGGGATCGCGGGGCTTGAAGCTGTCGGCCGGAACGGTGTTCGAGCACCTGCACCAGTCCGAAGCCGGCGGAGACGACTCGTGGAACGCGGTGTGGAAGCAGATCGAGGACGTCGCCAAGCTGACCGCCGCCGTCGGCGGTAAGCACGTCGTGGTCATCCCCGAGATGTGGCGCGACCCCTCCACCGGCGCCGTCCTCGAAGACCGCAGCCTCACCCCGGCACAGTGGAAGCAGAAGACCGGGGGCATGAACGAGCTCGGCAAGGCCATGTTCGAGAAGTACGGCGTGCGCGCGCAATACCACCCCCACGCCGACAGCCACGTCGACACCGAGGACAACGTCTACCGCTTCCTCGACGGCACCGACGGCGAGTACGTCAACCTGTGCCTGGACACCGGACACATCAGCTACTGCGGTGGCGACAACCTTGCCATCATCGAGAAGGCGCCCGAACGCATCGGCTACCTCCACCTCAAGCAGGTCGACGAAGCGGTGCGCGCCAAGGTCGCCGCGGAGGACCTCCCCTTCGGTGAAGCCGTCAAGCTCGGGGCGATGACCGAACCGCCGCGCGGTATCCCCGACATGCCGCCGCTGTTGGCGGCGATCGAACGCCTCGGCATCGACGTGTTCGCCATCGTCGAGCAGGACATGTATCCCTGCGACGTCGACGCCCCCCTGCCGATCGCCCAGCGCACCCAGAAATACCTCGCGTCCTGCGGTGTCCCGTCCGTCCGCTTCCAGTAGGAGCCTGAAAAGTCATGTCTGATCTACGTATTGCCGTTCTTGGTGTGGGGATGATGGGTGCCGACCACGTCGCGCGCATCGGGTCCAAGATCTCTGGTGCCCGCGTCGCCGTGGTCAACGACTACCTCACCGAGAAGGCTGAGCAGCTCGCCGCCACCATCCCCGACTGCCGCACCATCGCCGATCCCCTCGACGCGATCGCCGCCCCCGACGTCGACGCCGTCGTCCTGGCCACCCCCGGTCCGACGCACGAGAAGCAGCTGCTGGCGTGCCTGGAACACGGCAAGCCGGTGCTATGCGAGAAGCCGCTGACCACCGACGTCGAGACCTCGCTCGAGATCGTCAAACGTGAGGCAGAGTTGGGCAAGAAGCTCATCCAGGTCGGCTTCATGCGCCGCTTCGACTACGAATACGCTGCGTTGAAGACGCTGCTGGACTCCGGCGACCTCGGCCGCGCACTGGTACTGCACTGCGCGCACCGCAACCCCGCCGTCCCACCGAACTTCGACAGCGCGATGATCGTCAAGGACTCGCTTGTGCACGAGGTCGACGTGACCCGGTTCCTGTTCGACGAGGAGATCACCTCTGTGCAGATCATCAGGCCTGCGGCGAATTCATTTGCGCCGCAGGGCTTGCAGGATCCGCAGATCGCGATCTTCCGCACCGCTTCCGGTCGTCACGTCGACGTCGAGGTATTCGTCACCACCGGCGTCGCCTACGAGGTCCGCACCGAGGTCGTGGCCGAGAAGGGCAGCGCCATGATCGGCCTCGACGTGGGCCTGGTGCGCAAGACGGCACCAGGACACTGGGGCGGGCAGATCACCCCCAGCTTCAAGGAGCGGTTCGGTCAGGCCTACGACACGGAGATCCAACGTTGGGTCGACGCCGTCCACGCCGGCACCAACGTCGACGGCCCTGGTGCCTGGGACGGCTACGCCGCCTCCGCCGTATGCGATGCCGGCGTCCAATCACTCAACAGCGGCCAACCCGTCGACGTGGCCATGGTCGCCCGCGACTCCATCAAGGGAGCCTGACGCGCCCGCGGACCTCAAACATCTTGGTGCCGAAGGTGATCAGGCTGGGTGATCCAGCCCGCAGGCACGTCGGCCGACAGCGCAAACTGCACGAAGCGGCCGATCGCCGCCGTGGCGGCGCGGATGGGGCACCACTGCAACGTGTACGGCATGAACTGCGGCGGCGAAGTGGGCAGCAGCGAATAGTTCGCACTGGGCCCAGCGACCGATCTGGTGGTGGCGATCCAGTCAACGTCGTCCTGGGCAGCCCAGCGCACAGCCGACAGATCGGTGTCGGCGAGTTCGACGGTGGACGGTGAGACGCCCGCAGCCTCGAGTACCTGACGCAGTCCCATCGACCAAGCGGGGAACAGGTCGTCATTGTGGATGCCGAGCGTCTCGCCGTCGAGTTCTGCAAGGTGGACCGACCCGTTGCGCGCCAGGCGGTGTTCCGACCTGACCCCCACGAATAGCGGTTCAGCGCAGAACACTTCACCGATGATCCCCGGCGGCTCGGGCACCATCCCCGAGGTAATGGCGACGTCGACCTTGCCGCCGGGGATGGCGGTCTGTAGATCGGGTAGCCACATGCGCCGAATGATCACCTCGACGTCGGGCGCCACGTCATTGAACGCGGCGACCAGATGAGGTGCCAGAGCGGGTGCGACGGGTGGCGTGATGCCCAGGCGGACCGTGCCCGCCTCGCCGCCGGCGATGCGCCTGACGGCGGCGTCGGCGCCGCGGACGTCCTCGAGGATGGCCTCAGCCCGAGGAAGCAACTCGATGCCGGCTTCGGTCAGGGCAACCCGACGGGTGGTCCTGGTGAACAGTGAGGCGTCCAGGTCGCGCTCCAACCGACGCACCAGTTCGCTCAGCGTCGGCTGGCTGATGTGCAACCGCTGTGCCGCGCGCCCGAAGTGCAGTTCGGTGGCCGCAGCAACGAATGCCTCCAATTGCCGGAACTCCACGCACCGATCGTAGGTCCGCGTGATTGATCGGAAAAGGCGATCACCACGATCGGGAATTGCCCCTTTATCCGCGCCTGCACACGAAGCAAGGTGGAGACCACCCCCAGAGTCGAACGCAGAGAGGTCGGTCATGCCCGCATTCAGTACGCGCCACCACACCGCGACCATCGACGGGCTCGACGTCTTCTACCGTGAGGCCGGCGACCCGGCCAAGCCCACACTTCTACTGCTGCACGGCTTCCCATCCAGCTCACACATGTTCCGCAACCTCATCGACTCGCTGTCGGATGACTTCCACCTTGTCGCGCCCGACCACATCGGGTTCGGACGTTCTGCCATGCCGTCGGTCAACCAGTTCACCTACAGCTTCGATAACCTGACCGAGATCACCGAGAAGCTCATTACGCATCTCGGCCTCGACCGCTTCGCGATCTACATTCACGACTACGGCGCGCCCATCGGATTGCGCATCGCCGTCGGCCGCCCGGAACGGATCACGGCGATCATCACCCAGAGTGGCAACGCCTACATGGAGGGCTTCACGCCGTTCTGGGACATCCTGTTCGCGCACGCCCAGGACCGCGCCGCCAACGAGGACGCCGTCCGCGAGTACTTCACGGCAGAACGGACGTATTGGCAGTACACCAACGGGGTGCCTCAGGATCGGCTAGACCGCATCGCACCGGAAGCCTGGCTCCTCGATCAGGCGGGTCTGGACCGCAAGGGGAACGATGCCATCCAGTTGCAGTTGTTCTGGGATTACCAGTTCAACCTCCCCTCCTATCCGGCGTTCCAGGAGTACTTCCGTACGCATCAGCCACCGCTACTGGTGACATGGGGCCGTAACGACGAGATATTCGGCGCCCCGGGCGCGGAGGCCTATCGGCGTGACCTGCCCAATGGCGAGTTCCATCTGCTCGACACGGGGCACTTCGCTCTCGAGACGCATGGAGACGAGATCAGCGGGTACATCCGCGATTTCATGGGACGGCTCTGACTGCGCCCAATCGTCGGCACGGGTCACCTTGATCGCTCACGCCTGAGGTCGCCGGCGGCACAGTAAACTCGCGATGTGCGCGCACTGAGCATGGCCGATCCGGAGCTGGAGGTCCGCCCCGACCTCACCGGCGCCGGCGACCTGCCCGCGCACATGAGGATCGGCTACTGGCTCGAGCGGTTGATCGTGTCGCGCAAGCTGCAGCCCGGCGACAAGCTTCCTTCCGAGGTGGACATCGCGGCGGCGCTCGGCGTCAGTCGGATGACGCTCCGGCAGGCACTCAGTTCGATCGAGGCCAAGGGACTCATCGACCGACGACGCGGCCGGTTCGGCGGAAACTTCGTCACCACTCCGCGGTTCGAGTTCGACCACGAGACGCTTCCGGGTTTCACCGAGCAGATGCGCCGGATCCACGTCGAGGCGGGTGCGCACGTCCTCAGGGCGTCGACCCACCGGCCCGCGGCCGACGTCCGCCAGGGCCTCGGCCTCAAACGGGGCGAGCAAGTCCACGAGATACTCCGCGCGAGATCCGCAAACGGTGAGCCAATCGTGTTGGAGGAGACCTACTTTCCCGCTCACATCTTTCCGGGGATGCTGTCGGCGGATCTGACGGGCTCGCTCTACTCCGTGATGCGGGAACACGATTCGGCCCCGTTCTCCGCCGAGGAGCAGATAGAGGCGACCCAGGCAAACGAACAGCAGGCGGAGATACTCGACGTCACGGCCGGGTGTCCGCTGCTTCTCATCACGCGAACCTCCTTCACCGAGGCGGGCATCGCCGTGGAGTACACCCGCGACTATCACCGGTCGGACCGCACTCGTATTCGCATCAAGTCCCGGGTCGACAGCACCGCGCAGACGGTCGTCGAGCCGTTCCCTGCGTCATCCTGAGGCCGTCTGCACCCTGAGCGCCAGGGCCTCGGACAGCAGCTCGGCGGAGAGGCCGGCAACGATGGCCGGCGCCACGGCCCGTAGTTCGGGGGTCGGCTCGGCGCTGACGGCGATGCAGTGCATCCGGGCGGCCAGCGCCGCCCGTACTCCCGGCACCGAGTCCTCGAAGACCAGGATGTCACTGGGTCGTCTACGGAGAAGCCGGGCGCCGGCGAGGAAACCCTCGGGGTTCGGCTTGCCTTGCGCGACATCCTCTTCGGTGACCATCACCTGGATGAAGTGCGCCGCTGGGCTGGCGTCCAGCACCACCATGGCGTCCTCGCGCTGGGCTCCGGTGACGATCCCCTGCGGAATGCGGTGCTCGTCAAGCACGCGGACCAGACTCAGGGAGGCAGGCCCGATCGGATTCGCCTCGGCGACGCGGTCCTTGTAGTGCGCTCGACGCAACCGCAACAGCTCCGTCACCAGGTCCGGGCCGCCGCGTCCCCGCTCTGCCACGGCGAGCTCGACGATCTCGCGGTCGCTCAGCCCGAGGAGCCGATCACGGTAGTCCTGGGCAGTCAGCTCCCAGTCGAAGTGCGTCCGGAACAGCTCGGCGTACACGTCGAAGATGATGTGCTCGTCATCGGACAGCGTGCCGTTGAAGTCGAAGATCACGGCGGGCTGAGTACTGGTCAGCCAGCGGGCGAGCACGGCGTGGTGCGAGGTGTCCATGGAGATCCCGAGTCAATCATTGACAGCTCGCTTCGTCAATGGTCTAGTCTTTTAAAAGCGCCCGAGGTGGTCGCATTCCCTGAACTCCATGGTCAGAAAGTGGCGTCAGCATGGCTCTCCCCAGCCGCAGTGAGATCGTGATCATCGGTGGCGGCGTGGTCGGAGTGAGCATCGCGTATCACCTCGCGCGCCGGGGAAGGACCGACGTCACCCTCATCGAACGCAAGGCGCTCACCGAGGGCAGCACGTGGCACGCGGCCGGGTTGGTCGGCCAATTGCGCAGCAGCGCCAACCTCACCCAGCTGATGCGCAAGAGCGTTCAGACCTACGAGACCCTCGAGGACGCAACGGGATACCCGACCGGCTGGCACGGCGTCGGCGGGCTGCGCGTTGCCTCGAGCCCGCAGCGGTGGGAGGAACTCCAGCGGGTCTACACCCAGGGCAAGAGCTTCGGTTTCGACCTCCACCTCGTCGACCCGCGGGAGGCCAAGGAACTCTTCCCCCTGCTGAACACCGACGGGGTGTACGGCGCCACCTGGACGCCGTCGGACGGTTACGTCGACCCCAACCAGCTGACCCACTCCTTCGCCGCAGGCGCCAGGGCGCTCGGCGTGCGCATCGTGCAGCAGTGCCGGGTCGAGTCGATCGAGCGCGACGGCAGGCGGGTCACCGCACTCGTCACCGAGCAGGGCCGGATCGAGTGCGACGTCGTGGTGAACGCCACTGGCATGTGGGGCGCGGAGACCGCACGGCTGGCCGGAGTCGACGTCGCGGTAAACGCGGTCGAGCACCAGTACGTCGTCACCGAGAAGAGCGACGATCTGCCTGCGGACCTGCCCACGTTCCGCGATCCCGACGCCCGGTTCTATCTCAAGCCCGAGGCGGGTGCCCTGGTGATCGGTGGCTGGGAGGAGGGCACCCGCGCATGTTGGCGCACCATCCCCCGCGACCTGGGCCCGGAGTTGTTCCCCGCCAACCACGATCGGTTCGAGGGCCTGGCCGAGGGCGCGGTCA
>JAOPUT010000233.1 GCA_025963385.1 Mycobacterium sp. | reverse complement strand
CGAGCGCGATGAGCGCCATGATGCCGCCCTCGCCGTCGTTGTCGGCGCGCATCACCAGCGTGACGTAGGTCAACGTCACGATGATCATCACCGACCAGAACAGCAGCGAGACAACGCCGTAGATGTTATCCGTGGTCATTGGCACAGGGTGCGGATCCTGGGGGTTGAAGATCGTCTGAACCGAGTAGATCGGACTGGTGCCAATGTCCCCGAACACGACGCCGAGTGCGCCGACCACGAGGGCCAGGCGTGCGGCTTGCCCGCCGCTCGGTGCGGCAGGCGGGGAAGTCGCTTCTGACGTTGTGAACATATGAGGTCCCCGATCGGTGATTTCAGAACGTTGACCAGATCGTCGTTCGGGGAGTCAGCCGAGTCGATGTCCGCCAGGACAACATCTCTGCCACCAGGATGTCGGGGGGTTCAAGCCAGCCTTGCTGCCATCACGAGTTGGTGGAGGGCCAGTCCTCACGTGTGACCCGGTGACCAGTATCGGCTGACTGCACGAACGTCGTCGAGCAGATGGGTCAAAGCTGACTCCATCTGGCAACGGGGCAACGACATTGGCTGGGGCAGGACAGTATTCGGCGTACGCGCCGACCGCGTCGGCGGTCACAACCCGGTCGCCAGCCCGGAACCCCGTCGCCCACCGCCGCGACCGTGCCGCCTACCTCAGCGCCAAGCACAAACAGGAACTTGTGCGGATACGAGCCCGACCGGAAGTAGGTGTCGACGAAGTTCACACCGATCGCTTCGGCCTTGATCAGCACCTCGCCCGGCCCGGCGAAGGAGTCGGCTTCTCTACGTTGCGCAATACTTCGGGACCCCCCGTTTCGGTCAATTCGACAGCGTGCCTGGTCACGATTCGAACCCGGCGAATGCCATCTTGTCGATGAACCAGGGACAACCGTAGGTGCGTGTCGTTGTCGCCGTGAACAACGACGGCGCCGAACCGGACGGTCAAAGTGGTAGCAACGCGCCTGATGACGATGTGACGACAATGCTCCACCACACGAAGGGAATTCACAGGAAAATGTCCGAGCAGAAAACGATTCGCGATGTGACCTACGACCTCCTTCGTACGCTGGGGCTGACCACCGTGTTCGGCAACCCAGGGTCCACGGAGGAGACGCTTCTCAAGAACTTCCCAGCCGACTTCACATACGTCCTCGGGCTGCAGGAGGGGTCGGTGATGGCCATAGCCGACGGGTTCGCGCAATCGACCGGCAAGCCGGCACTGGTCAACGTACACACGGGGGCCGGTACCGGCAATGCGATGGGCAATCTGATTGCAGCGTATAAGGGCAACACCCCGCTCATCGTGACGGCGGGTCAACAGACGCGCGAAATGGTCTTGTGCGAACCATATTTGACCAATACCGAGGAGACCCTGCTGCCTCGGCCGTGGGTGAAGTGGGCCTACGAGCCCAAGCGCGCCGAGGACGTCCCTGCGGCGTTCATGCGTGCCTATGCGATGGCCCTGCAACCGCCGGCAGGCCCCGTCTTCTTGTCCATCCCACTTGACGACTGGGACAAGCCGGCGTCGGGTCCTGCTGTGGTGAGGTCGGTCAGCCACCGGGTCAGCCCCGATACCGAGCGCCTGCGGACCTTCGCGGAGCGCATCAACCATGCGCAGCGGCCCGTACTCGTCTACGGCCCCGAAGTCGATCGAAGCGGGGCGTGGGACGCGGGCGTAGCATTCGCGGAGAAGGTCGGCGCCCCGGTGTACGGCAGCCCGCTTCCAGACAGGGTGTCCTTTCCCGAGAACCACCGCCTGTATCAGGGGCCGATACCGATGACCATCGCCGGTACTGAAAAGGTCCTCCGCGGACACGATCTGGCCATCGTCATTGGGGCACAGGTCTTCCGCTACTACCCCTACGTGGCGGGCGAATATCTGCCTGAGGGGACCGATCTGCTGCAGATCACCAACGATCCCATGTTGGCAGGAGCGGCGCCCGTGGGTGACAGCGTGCTCGGTGACGCACTGCTGGCACTCGAGCAACTCGTGGACATGGTCGACGACAACAGCGATCGGAACGTGCCAGCAGCTCCGGTGCGTAACCCGGCAGTCGATTGGTCGGCTGTGCCGCCGCTCAGTCCCGATGCGGTGTGGTCGACGCTGGCTTCGGTGAAACCCGCTGACTCACCGTTGGTCACCGAGTCGACATCGACGATGGCACAGCAACTGCACTGGATACCCACCATACGTCCGGCTTCCTTCTTCGCGACCGCCAGTGGCGGAATCGGATGGGGCTTGCCTGCCGCGGTTGGCATTGCGCTCGGGGACCGCGCCCGAGGTGTCAAACGCACGGTGCTGGCGACGATCGGTGACGGATCCTGCCAGTACTCGGTGCAGGCGATGTACACCGCGGCCCAGCACGGGCTACCGGTGGTATTCGTTGTCATGCGCAACGGGGAGTACTCGATCCTCAAGTCGTTCGCGATGCTCGAGGAAACACCGGGTGTTCCGGGTCTTGACCTACCCGGTCTCGACATCGCCTCCCTCGCAGCAGGGTTCGGGTGCCGGACGGTGAGCGTAGACAGCTGTGAGAAGCTCGCGCGCGAGTTCACGAACGCGTTGGATGTCGACGGACCCACCGTGATCGTGGTCCCTACCAAACCGCAAACGGCGTACCTGGGCTGACGGAGATCTCTCCCACGACATAGGAGTCAGTCATGACCACGAAACGACGCGCAGCCGGTCACGAAATTCTTCCCTCAAGGGGACAGCTAGAGAGTCAGTGTGATCATGCCCATCTACACCTGCACCGTCGCCCAATCCGCATTCAGCGCCGACACGAAGCGCGCGTTGGCTAGCGAGATTGCGCGTATTCACTCATCGATGATCCACGTGCCAAGCAGCTACGTGAACGTCGCCTTCCACGAGTTGGCGGCGGACGGGCTGTACGCCGGCGGCGTCCCTGCAAGCCCTGTGCTTGTCACCGGCTGGGTCCGTGAAGGCCACCCCGCGGACGACACGACACGGCTCGCCACCGAAATCTCCACCACTGTCGCCAAAATCTGCGAGATCGACGTGGAGAGGGTCCTCGTCGTCATCCAACCCAGCCCGGCACGCTTCGCCGTTGAAGGTGGCCGTGTGCTGCCGGAGCCGGGCCAAGAACAAGCCTGGCTTGCCGGGAACTGACCGACACCGCTACTGCCCCAATCATGCTGGCCACCAACCGAACTGGCCCTGTGCATGGCCATCTGCGGTTCAGGGACATCACAAGTTGCAGCGAGGCAGGCTTCGGGCCCGCTACGGGTTTGCAGCATTAAACCCTCCACCTCACTCTGCATCGGCTCCGAGCAGTCCATCGCCTGCTAGCTGCGTCGTGCCGTAGACCTGCGCCGCGGCCAGGTATCGTTAGCGCCACCGCCGCGCCGATGGCGGCGGATTTCACGGGTGTATACGCGATGGAGCTGATTGGCCGCAACGCCGAGCGCGGCGTGCTCGACGGGTTGCTTGCCGCTATTCGCGCTGGTGAGAGCCGAGCGTTGGTGGCTTCCGGTGAAGCGGGTGTTGGCAAGACAGCGCTGCTCGAGTATCTGAGCGAGCAGGCCTCGGGCTGCCTTTTGGTGCGCGCCACTGGCGTGCAATCGGAGATGGAACTTCCGTTCGCCGGACTGCATCAGTTGTGCGCGCCGATGCTCGGCAATCTGTCTCGCTTACCACCGCCACAACGAGATGCGCTTCGGATTGCGTTCGGCATGAGTGCCGGATCGGCACCGGACCGATTCCTGGTCGGGCTCGCGGTGCTGAGCCTGCTGTCCGATGCCGCCGCCCAACAACCGCTCGTCGTCGTCATCGATGACGAACAATGGCTCGACCGCGCCACGGCCCAGGTGCTCGGCTTTGTTGCTCGCCGGTTGATGGCGGAATCCGTTGCGCTGGTTTTCGCGGCTCGCACACCCAGTGGCGAACTGATGGGATTGCCGGAACTCGCTGTTGGAGGACTAGCTGAGTCAGAAGCGCGAGCGTTGTTGGATGCCGCCCTGACGGGACCCTTGGACAGCCGCGTAGTTGATCGGATCGTCGCCGAGACGCGAGGAAACCCCTTGGCGCTACTGGAGTTGTCTCGCGCACTGACCCCGCGACAGCTCGCCGGTGGGTTCTGGCTGCCAGGCGCCGTGCGCTTGTCGGGCGGTATCGAAGATCAATTCCGCCAGCGGATCGAAGCACTCCCGGCGCAGACCCGGCGACTCCTGCTCATCGCGGCAGCCGAGCCCCTAGGTGATCCCGACCTGCTGTGGCGAGCCGCCGCGCAGATAGGGGTCGACGCAGATGCTGCCGCGCCCGCGGTCGAGGCAAACCTGGTGGAGGTCGATTCGCGAGTGCGGTTTCGGCATCCCATCGTCCGGTCGGTGGTTTATGCGTACGCGCTACCGCAGGAACGACGAGAAGTCCACGCTGCCCTTGGCGACGTCACCGATATGCAGCTCGATCCCGATCGACGCGCGTGGCACCGGGCCAATGCCGCTCTTGGACCCGATGAGGGGGTCGCCGAGGAGTTGGAGCAGTCGGCGGGCCGCGCGCGTGCCCGAGGCGGCGTGGCCGCAGCAGCCGCATTCCTCGGCCGAGCGACCGTGCTGACTCTCGATTCCGCGAGACGCACCGAGCGGGCGTTGGCAGGGGCGTCGGCGACCATCAAGGCCGGCTCCTTCGACGCTGCACGTGATCTGTTGGACGTCGCGGAGGCGGGTTCACCCGACGACTTTCAGCAAGCGCGGATCGACCTGTTGGAGGCCGAGCTGGCGCTCCTCACGAGCCGCGGCAGCGACGCACCGTCTCTGCTGTTGAAAGCCGCAATGCGGCTCGAGCCGATCGACGCGGACCTGTCCAGGGCGACCTATCTGCAGGCGCTCGCGTCGGGCTACTTCGCCGGTCGCCTCGCGACGGGTGGGGGCGTGCTGGAGGTGGCGCGCGCCGCGGCAACCGCACCTCCGCCGACACACCCGCGGCGCGCACCCGACCTTCTCTTGGACGGACTGGTCGCGCACTACAACGTGGGGTACTCGGCGGGCCTGCCCTTGATTCGCGAGGGTCTCAAGGTATTTGGCACCGACATGCCGGTTGACGAAGAATTGCGCTGGCACTGGGTGGCGGGCATCATGGCCCGCCACGTCTGGGATGACGAAAGCTGGCACACGCTCTCGGATCGCCACGTCCAGCTGGCCCGTTCCGTTGGGGCGCTCAGCGAGCTGCCGGTCGCACTCAATTCGAGAGCGTTCATGCTGCTTTTCGCCGGCGAGCTGCCAGCTGCGGCAGCGCTGATTCAGGAGCTGCAGCCGGCGATCGAGGCGACCGGCACCAGACTCGCTCCCTACCCGACCCTCGGCCTCGCCGTGCTGTCCGGCCGGGCGGCCGAAGCGAACACCTTGATCGATGCCATCACAAAGGATGTGACCCCGCGCGGCGAAGGAATCGGGCTGACCGTCGTCGACTGGGCGCGCGCAGTGCTCAACAACGGGCTGGGCAACTACCAGGAAGCGACAACA
>JAOPUT010000013.1 GCA_025963385.1 Mycobacterium sp. | reverse complement strand
CCGGGCGCGCCAGCCGAGCCGGCGCAGACGATTCCCGGAGCGGACGCCGCCATCGCCAGGGCTGAAAGCGCACTTGGGTCAGACCGGTTCGGCCCGTACGGATGTGAGGCTCTGGTGGCCTATGCATTTGGCGTGCCGCAAGCGAAGTACGGCTGGGACGGCGCGTCCGAAACAGTGTACCAAACCCTCTTGGCGCAAGGTCAGATCCACACTGACATGAATTCGCCGCGGGGCGCACTCGTCTTCAGCCAGGGGTCCGACGGGCCGCACATCGACATCTCCCGGGGAGACGGGACCTATGTCTCTGGTGGCGTCCAAGGACTCGCGCCGGGGTACGGCGACCAGCACAACATCCAGATTCTCCCCACCCCCAATGTGGGCCGCAAGTGGGTCTACCGCGGCTGGAGTCTGGGCTATCCGGGATAGCTCGCGGACCCCATTAAATCGCTACACCGTTGACGCCGAACGGCATTCACGACATCGTCTTGCAACGACACCCGGACACCTGGGGTGAATTCGCTCAGACCGCCATCGCCTTGATGTTCGACCCCTTAGCCGAGGCCTTCCGCTCCGCCGGGTTCACGCCGAAGGAATCCGAGGCCGGGGCGGTCCGGGACGTCGACGGCTGACTCGACACCGTCGCAAGTAGGGGCCGCCTCACACCTCGGTTGCGGTGCCCGTCGTGTACGAGGACAGGTCCGAGGCTGTCCCAGCGACTGGTGAGCCAATCAATGTTTTGGGCGTCCGCAGCGGGGAAACCGACTACCACGAGCACCTCTTCGAACTGCGGGAAGCGAGTGTCATGAGCACTGGCACGACACCGACCGAGAGCGCCTCCACCGGCGAACTCATCGCGCAATTGACGGCGCAAACGTCCCGTCTGGTACGCGACGAGCTTCGATTGGCGCAGAAAGAAATCCAAGAGTCCATCAAGCATGCGGCAATGGGAGCGGGCCTCTTCAGCGTGGCCGGGTTACTCGCCGCCTTCGGTGTAGGCACGCTAGTCGCTGCCGCCGTCGCCGCCCTTGCGATTGTTCTCCCGGTTTGGGCCGCCGCCGTGATCGTGGCGGCGGTTCTGCTCGCGGCAGCGGGCGTCGCCGCGCTGATCGGCAAGCGTCAGGTTAAGGACGCCTCGCCAGTGCCCGAACAAACTGTCACCAATGTGAAAGAAGACATCGAGGAAGTGAAGGACGCACGCCATGGCCGGACCTGATCACGCGCTCCCCGAACCAGGCCCCGAGGCGAGCGCCGACGACCTGCAGGACGACATCGAGCAGACACGTGCGGATCTCGTCGAGACGACGCAGGCCTTGACGGCGAAACTCGACGTGAAGGCGCGAGCAACCGAGGCAGCTTCCCATGCGAAGGACCGCGTCCTCGAAACGAGCCACGACGTGAAAGACACGGTGATCACCCGTACGACGACAACCGAGGGGTCTATCAAACCCGCGTTTCCGCTGGCCGCGGCGGCCATCGTGGTCGCGGTGCTCGGCATCGTCGTCTGGCGGCGGCGCCGTTCGTGACATCAGTCCTCGCCGTGTCGGACTCTCAAAGGAGAAGTATGTCAAGCAGACCGCCGTCGACCACGGCAAAAATTCTCTACCGCCCCATCGGTCTACTCAGTTCGGTGCTTGGCGGCCTGCTTGCTGGGGTCATCTTCAAACAGATTTGGCGACGCGCCGCACCAGGTGAGAAGGCCGACCCGCCGACAGCGCTGCAGACGGAATACCCCTTCAAGGAAATCCTCTTGGCCGCTGCTCTGCAGGGCGTCATCTTCTCTGTGGTGAAGACGCTGATCGACCGCCAAGGCGCCCGAGTGTTCGAAAGGTGGACCGGAGAGTGGCCTGGCAGTTGATGACGCGACAGCAAAGCCGAATCGTGTTGCGCCTGAACGGCTTGATTGGCGCATGACCGTAGACAGCCCCCCTGGCATCTGACCGGTCGGGCGCCGTGCTGAACGTGCGTACTCCACTCGTTTGACCTTCGCGCTAATGGGCATCATCGCTCCGTGGTCATCAAGTCCCCCGCGCCACCACCACGACGCCGATGGGCGTGGCTTGGCGTATTCGTTGCAGGGTCACTTGCTGGTGCGGCGGCGGTGGGTATGCGCCCCGCGCCGTCCGCCCCGGGCCATCGCGGGCCGGTGGACGTGCCCGAGCGTCGTGGGGACGGTGACGCTGACGGCGCGAATGACTCCACGGCAGGCAGTGACCCCACTGCGGACACCAGCGCGCCGCCATCGGCGTCCGAGACGCCGCCTCCTGATCCCGACGACAGCCGCAAACCCGATTCACCGGCCGACCTCACCCGTCCATCCTTGATCTACGTATTGCGTCAGACCGCCGCGGAGTTCGGCCGCGACCAGTGCACCGACCTGGCGGCTGCACTGACCTACTACACGGTTCTCGCTCTGTTCCCGGCGCTGGTCGTGGTGGTGTCCCTGCTGGGCGTGTTCGGACAGGGTCGACGCACCACGGACACCATCCTGCAGATCATCGGCGACCTCGCACCCGGCTCCACGGTCGACACGTTGGGGCAACCGCTGCAACAACTCGTCGAAAATCCCTCGGCAGGAATGGGACTGGTGATCGGCCTCCTCGGTGCACTATGGTCCGCGTCGGGCTTCGTTGGGGCGTTCAGCCGTGCCCTGAACCGCATCTACGAAGTCGACGAGGGACGTCCGATGTGGAAGCTGCGACCGCAACAGTTGCTACTCACCGCCGTCGGACTGCTTGTCGCCGCCGCGGTCGCCTTCCTGCTCGCCGTCAGCGGTCCGCTCGCGCAGACCATCGGCGATCATCTCGGCCTGGGCGAAGCCGCGCTCACGGTGTGGAACGTCGGCCGCTGGCCCATCGTGCTCGTTCTCGTCATGCTGGGTGTGGCACTGCTCTACTACCTGGGCCCCAATGTCGAGCAGCCCAAGTTCCGGTGGATCAGCGTGGGCGCCGTGGTGGCGATCCTCGTGTGGGTGGTGGCGTCACTGCTCTTCGGCGTGTACGTGGCCAACTTCTCCAGCTACAACAAGACCTATGGAACGCTCGCCGGCGTCGTCGTCTTCCTGTTGTGGCTGTGGATCACCAATCTGGCGTTGCTGTTCGGCGCCGAGATCGACGCCGAACTCGAACGCGGCCGAGAACTGCAAGCCGGGATCGCCGCCGAACGGGAACTCCAACTGCCGCTGCGCGATTCGACCGTCGTGAAGAAGAACGAGGCGAAAGAACGGAAGGACGAGGAGCGTGGTCGCAAGCTGCGACGCCACCGCGGCTCCGCCACGATTGAACAAACCGCATGAGAGATCTTCATAGCGGCTAGCCAGCCGTCCGTGGCACAGATGAGCGGAGCACAACGACTGACCGCGGCCCCACCTCGAGACTCGTCGCGACGTCGGCCGTTCGAGCGGGGTCGAAACTATCGCAGACGATCTCCCAGCGCTGCGACGCGACGTCGGCGGGCAATTGGAATGCCAACGGCTGCCACCACGCGTTGACGAGGACGAGAAAGTCGTCGTCAATGCGTGGTGCGCCGTCCGTGCCCACGTCAGGATCAGTCGCGCCGTCGATGAACAACGTGACGCTGCGTGCCAGTGGATCGCGCCAGTCCGCGCTCGTCATCTGCTCCCCCGCCGGCGTGTACCACCGAAGATCCGCAGCGTCCTTGCCGGTGAGGTAGCGGCGCCTGCAGAACACCCGGTGATCGCGCCGCAGCGCGATCAGGTCGGTCGTGAACTGCAGCAGTGCGGTGTCGACGCTCGACCAGTCGAACCAGGTGATCTCGTTGTCCTGGCAGTATGCGTTGTTGTTGCCCAGTTGGGTGCGTCCGATCTCGTCACCGCCCAGCAACAGTGGAACACCTGCGGAAAGCAGTTGTGTCGCAAGGAAAGCCCGCTTCTGCCGCGCCCGCAGTGCGTTCACCTCGGGATCAGCGGTGGGTCCTTCGGCGCCACAATTCCACGAGCGGTTGTCGTCGGTGCCGTCCCGGTTGTTCTCCGTGTTCGCTTCGTTGTGTTTGTCGTCGTAGGAAACCAGATCGTTGAGGGTGAACCCGTCGTGCACCGTGACGAAGTTGACCGACGCACTGGGGCGGCGTCCTTCGTCGGGTCGGTCGTAGATGTCGGCCGATCCACACAGCCGCGTGGCGAAGTCCTGCAGCAGCCCGTCTCGGCTGGCCCACCAGTCGCGCATGGTGTCCCGGTACCGACCGTTCCATTCACTCCACAACGGCGGGAATCGGCCGATGTCGTAGCTGTCCATACGGCCGACGTCCCACGGCTCGGCGATCAGCTTGACCTGCGATACGACGGGGTCCTGGCCGACCACGTCGAAGAATGCGGAGAACGGGTCGAAGGCACCGTCTTCGCGACCAAGGGTGGGTGCGAGGTCGAATCGGAAACCGTCGACCCCCATCTCCGACACCCAATAGCGCAGCGAGTCCATGATGAGCCGCAGCGTGGTCGCGTCCGCGGTGTTCAACGAGTTTCCGCACCCGGTCGTGTCGATATAACGACTCGAATCGGCCGCATCGAGGCGGTAGTACGCCCCGTTGTCCAGTCCGCGATGACAGAACGTCGGACCGCCTGCACCGCCTTCGGCGGTGTGGTTGAACACGACGTCCAGCACCACTTCCAGTCCGGCTGTGTGGAGCGCGTCGACCATGCTGCGGAACTCGTCGACCTGCCCGCCGGGTCGTCCTGCTCGTACAGCGGCGGAGTACGCGGCGTGTGGCGCGAAGAAGCCGATGGTGTTGTAGCCCCAGTAGTTCGTCAGTCCCCGCTCGACGAGGAATGACTCGGGCACGTTGTGGTGCACCGGCAGCAGTTCGACTGCGGTGACGCCGAGATCGACCAAATGCTGCAGCGCGGCGTCATGCGCCAGGCCGGAGTAGGTGCCCCGCAGTTCTGACGGCACACCGGGATGGTTCGCCGTGAATCCGCGAACGTGCACCTCGTAGAGAACCGTATCGGCCAGCGCGTGTCCCGGCCCCGCTGACACCGGCTTGCCTGCAGGCGCGGTGACCAGGCTGCGCGGCATGTGTGCCGCCGAGTCCAGCGGGCTGGGCGCAACGTTGTCATCCATTGCGTAGTCCAGCAATTCGGGGCCGAACCGCACGTCTCCGTGGATCGCTCGCGCATACGGGTCCAGCAGAAGTTTGGCTGGGTTGTACCGCTGCCCGCGGGCCCGATCGTAGGGTCCGCTGACCCGGAATCCGTAGGCCTGTCCCGGCGCGACACCGGGCACGAAACCATGCCAGATGTCGCCGTCACGCTCCGGCAGCACGAACTGGGATTCGGTGCCGTCGCCGTTGAACAGGCACAAGGTCACCTGCTCACCGTTGGAGGAGACGGCGAAGTTCGTGCCTTGCGGGTCCGGCGTCGCGCCGAGCGGGGCGGGACGGCCCGAGAGGATCGTTGCGCTCATACGGTCTCCTCTCCCTGAACCAGGCGCTGAATGACTTCCGACGCCTTGGGGTAGGCGTGGTGGCGGCGCCGGATCACGTCGGCGACGAGTCCGGTCCAACCGGTCTGGTGGGACGCGCCGAGGCCCGCACCATTGTCCCCGTGGAAGTACTCGTGAAACAACAGGTTGTCGCGCCACCTCGGATCTGTCTGCATCCGCTCGACGCCACCGAAACAAGGCCGGCGTCCGTCTCCGTCGGCAAGGAAGATCGAGACCAGGCGCTCCCAGAAATCGGCGGCGACGACGTCGAGCGTCACCTTGTTTCCCGATCCGGTGGGATACTCGATCGTCAGCTCATTGCCAAAGAATTCGTGGTAGCGCTCCAACGCGGTCGCCGCGAGGTAGTTCAGCGGAAGCCACACCGGGCCACGCCAGTTCGAATTACCGCCGAACATCGCGGTCGTCGACTCCGCCGGTTCGTAGTCGATGCCGGCGCGCACGCCTTCCACGTCCAAGACGTATGGATGGTCCCTGTGGTACGCGGACAGGGACCGCAGGCCGTGCGGCGACAGAAACTCCGCCTGATCGAACAGGGCTCCGCACAGCCGTCGGACGCGATCCAGACCGGTCACCCCCACCAACAGCCGCCGCTGTCCCGGCAGCCCGCGCAGGATTCCCGCATCGGCCATCTCCTTGGTCCCACCGAGCCCATGGCGACGCATGTAGTCGGCGAACATCTTGCCGGTCACGAACGTCAGGTTGATGACCTCCTCATTGACGACCGCGGCGGCGAGGAGCGGGATCATGGCGACCATCGAACGCACCCGGACCGGCGCTGCGGTGCCGTCGGGCAGCAGGATGCGATCGTAGAAGAAGCCGTCTTCGTCGTCCCAAAGGCCCACCGCCTCAAGGGCTTCTGAGATGCCGGCAAAGTGCTCGAGGAACTTCTGCACCAGATCGAGCGCGGGCCGGTGGCCCGAGCCGTGCAGGATCGCCGCCATGGTGGCCATCGACAGTGCGTAGCCTGCCATCCAGCCGGTGGCATCAGACTGCTCGAGGAGCCCGTGGACGGGAAGATGCGAGCGGTCCAGCGGGCCGATGTTGTCCAGTCCCATGAATCCGCCCTCGAAGAGGTTGGAGCCGTTGGCATCTTCGCGGTTGACCCACCAGGTGAAGTTCACCAGCAGCTTGTCGAAGATGCGGCTGAGGAAGTCGAAGTCACGACCGCCGTCGATGGCGAACACCTCCAGCGCAGCCCACGCCTGCACCGGCGGGTTGACGTCGTTGAAGTCCCACTCGTACGCGGGCAGCGCACCGTTGGGGTTCTGGAACCACTCGCGGCACAGCAGCGACAGCTGATACTTGGCGAACGCCGGATCAACGTGGACCAGCGCGACGCAATGGAAAGCCAAGTCCCAGGCGGCAAACCACGGGTATTCCCAAACGTCGGGCATCGACATCACGTCGAAGGCTTCGAAGCTGCGCCAGCGGGCGTTGCGTCCGCGACGCCGGTTCGCTGGCGGCCGCGGTTGGCCAGGATCGCCGTCGAGCCATCGGGCCACGTTGTAGTAGTAGAACTGCTTGCACCACAGCATCCCGCTGAATGCTTGCCGCATGACCGTTGCTTCATCTGCCGAGGCTGCGGGAGGGGTCAGTTCGGTGTAGAACTCGTCGGCCTCCGCCTGCCGCTCCGCAACGACTCGGGCGAAGTCGGCTCCAAGCGCCGTCGTCGGTTCTGTGCCGAGTCCGGCCGGACGCAGGCGCAGCCGCAATTCGACGGTCTGGCCCGCAGGCACTGACAGCTGATACCGCGCCGAGCACTTGGTCCCCTGCTGTGCGGGGTTGACCGTGGCCAAACCGTTGACGACATGGTCGTTGATGCCGTCCTTCGGCCATCGCGGGCTCGAAACGCCATAGAGCCGAGCGTGATTCGTGTCGTTGTCGCAGAACAGCAACTCCGGCACGCCGCCCTGGGGGTTCGGCCCGGCGAGCAGTTCCAGGTCGCCGAGGAAGGGATGATCGACTGCCACCGTCCCGGACGGGGTCGCGGTCAGGGCCGGCGCCGTCGCATCGGGCTCCCATGACCAGGTATTCCTGAACCACAGCGTGGGCAGGACGTGCAGCAGATCGGTCTCAGGTCCGGCGTTGGTCACCGTGATTTTCATCAGGATGTCGGTCGGATCCGCCTTGGCGTACGCGACGTCGACGATCCAATAGCGGTCATCGTCGAAGACCCCGGTATCGAGCAACTCGTACTCAGGATCGAGCTTGCCGCGCCTGTGGTTCTCGTCGACAAGCGACTGGTACGGGAACGCCCGTTGCGGGTAGTGATAGCGCCATTTGTTCCAGGCGTGACTGGGCACCGCGTCGAGGTACCACCAATACTCCTTGACGTCCTCGCCGTGATTGGCCTCCGCACCCGTCAACCCGAACGCGCGTTCCTTGAGGATCGGGTCCCGCCCGTTCCACAACGCCAGCGCCACACACAGCCGCTGCTCGATATCGCAGAATCCCGCGAGCCCGTCCTCCCCCCATCGGTAGGCCTTGGAGCGCGCCTGGTCATGGGGCAGGTAGTCCCAGGCTTCGCCGTCAGCGCTGTAGTCCTCACGGACTGTGCCCCATTGCCGCTCGCTGAGATATGGGCCCCACAAATACCAATCAGTTGCTTGGCGCAACCCCAGGTCGAGGCGCCCGAAGCCATTCACCCGCTGGCGCTCCGCGCCCGTCGTTTCACTGTGCATGCGTGCTCCGATATGACGAGGGCCTATCTATCAGCCCGCAGCTGAGAGCAAAGTGCTGGCGCGACACAGCCCATGCTCATGCCGACTTGCGTGAGGTGTTCCACGTCGCCACTCCCCAAATGACCACGATGTCAAGGGCTATCAGCACAAGCGAGCCCGTGGGGTAGTACGGCATCCAGAGGAAGGTGACGACGATGGCCAAGCAGGTGACGATGATTGCCGCCGCCCGGGTCCACTCCGCGCTGAAGAGGAGGGCAATGGCGAAGACGGCCAACAACATTCCCGTCAAAATGTTCGTCCATCCCCAACCGGTCATATGAAAGGTGTACTGATAGCCGGGCCCGGTGACCACGACGTTGTCGGCAGCCAGGGCGAATACACCGACGAAGAACGTCAGTATGGCGCTGGTCATCATCAGCCCGCCTGCGGCGAGCGTTGCGGTCATATCCGGGGGTGACACCTCTCCCGTCGTCCGGTCTGCGTCTAGAGAACTCGTAGTCATGGCTGTCTCCGATCTCTTGGGGTCAATCACTGAGGGCGCTGGTTAGCACTTCCATTCCCACAGCCGCTGCCCTACAAAGTCATTCATCACCATCTCGCTTCATCAATGGGTATGGACGCCGGGTGTGGTTTCCGTCGACACTCTCGATCGTCGACCTCGTCACCACGAGTGTCGATGTCACCGCGAACAACACCACGACGCGTTTGGTGTAACCGCTAACACACCGACTGTCACTCGCCGTCCAGAAGCGTTTCGCAACCGCAGTCGATGCGCCCTTGTCGAGTCGGAGGCGGCCCCTTGTAAGCGCGGTCGCGGGACAACAGGTCAGCGATCGTCTCCCGTCGCACGAGTTCGCGCGTGCGTCCGTCCTTCACTGCGACCAGCGGTGGCCGGCCCACCATGTTGTATGTTGACGCCATGCTGTGGTGATAGGCGCCCGTGCACGCGACCGCAAGCAAGTCGCCCGCACGCACATCGCCCGGAAGCGCGACGTCACGGGCGACCTCACTACCTGATTCATTATGTCGGCCAACGATCGTCATCTGTTGCGTCGCTGTCTTAGAGTGACGGTCGGCGAGCACGATGGTGCAGCTCTCCTGGTTGAGCGCGGCCCGCGGGTTGTCGCTCAGTCCGCCGTCGATCGTCACCACGGTGCGCCTGCCGGGTTGTGGCTGCACCGACATGACGCGATACAGCGTGATACCCGCGCGTGCGCTGATCGCGCGACCCGGCTCGACCACGATAGTCGGGCGGGGGAAGCGCTCGGCCGCACACGACGCGTCCAGCGCATCGTCGATGAAGTCGCCGAGCGCACCGAGATCCAACTCCGGATCTCCCGACGCGTACGGGATACCCTGTCCACCACCAATGTTCAGCTCGGTCAGGATCAACCCGTGGCGTGCGCGGATCTGGGCCATGAGTGAGATCATCTGTCGGATGGCTTCGCCGTAGAGCGAAGAGTCGGTCACCTGCGAACCGAGATGACACCGAAGACCGACCACGTACAGCAGGGGCTGATGCAGTGCCCGTTCGATCGCGTCGGCAGTATGGCGGTGGGTTTCCGGTGAGACGCGAACTTGCACGGCTTGAGGTTGACGCACGCCAGCGGCTAGCAAGGCGACCTCCGCCGGGCCGTCCACGACCATTCGTCCGACGCGGGCATGCGGCCCATGTTGCAGCTCGCCAGGAGTTGTGGCCATGCCATGCAAGATGATTCGGCTTGGATCCACGCCTGCGAGAAGAGCGGTTGCGAGCCCGCCACGTGAACACACGCTGAGACCGCAACCCTCCTCCGCGACCCAACGTGCGATACCGGTGGTCAGGAGGGCCTTACCCGCGTAAACCAAGCAAGCGTCTGGTAACGCCGCGCGGTAGCACCGAATTCGATGACGAAAGTCGGCCTCGTCGATGACGTAGGTCGGAGTGCCGAATCGATCGGCGATTCCGGTCAGCGTCATCCCACCGACACCAAGCCGACCCAGCTCATCGACGCGGGTGGTCCGCGGCCATATCGCCCGGTCTATCCGGGGTGTGACCGCGCGCCGCAGCGACGGCACGATCTCAAAGAGAGTCATCTATAGCGGCTTTCGATTTCAAGTGATTGCCCAACAGCGCTATTTGATTGTCAAGACCGCTCGACGTCGCCGTCGATGTCGCGTTGGACAACAGAATGCAATCACTGATGTGGCCGACGACATCGACGGGCACGTCCGTCTAAGCACGTGTTTTCGGTGAGCAGGCGGCTTTCGCGCAGCGAGTGAGTTGAGCAGTTCGTCGCGTGACCGGACCCGCTCGGTGTTGCGCATGGAGACCTCATGCCAGCCCAAATACTTAGCTTGGTTAGCGATTGTGTGCTGAATCACGACGCTGCTGGTGACGGATGCGCGTAAACGGGTATAACCTCATTGGATAACTGAACTATGTTCACTTAAATCTGAGAGTGAGGCCCACCATGCACATCATCATCGACGAGTCGAAGTGTTGCGCTGCCGGCCAGTGCGTACTGGCCGCGCCGGACGTCTTCGACCAGCGTGAAGACGACGGGATCGTCATCCTGCTCGATGCCAACCCACCTGAGGATCAGTACGACGCGGCGCGCCAAGCGGCTGCGGTGTGCCCGGCGGCAGCGATCGAGGTTCGGGAATGACATCTGAGCCTGGGGTGGTGGTCGTAGGCGCTTCCGCGGCGGGGTTGTCGGTTGCTGAAACCTTGCGCCGCGACGGCTTCGCCGGTTCGGTCACTCTCGTGGGCGAGGAGGACCTGCCCTATGACCGGCCACCGCTGTCCAAGGAGGTGCTTGCGGGCACTTGGTCAGAGGACAGAGTGATGCTGCGTGATTCCGCCACGATCGACGCTATGGATGTGGATCTGCGGCTCGGCGTGCGCGCCGAGCGCGTGGACACCACCACCCAGACCGTCGAACTCTCCGATGGTTCTCGGGTCGACTATCGCGACCTCGTCATCGCCACCGGGGTGCGCCCGCGTCGACTACCCGACGCCAACGGCATTGCAGGAGTGCACGTCTTGCGCACCCTCGAGGACGCCCGACGGCTGCGTTCCGCAGTGGCCGGAGGACCTCGAGTGGTCATCGTCGGCGCCGGATTCCTGGGTGCCGAAGTGGCCTCGGTGGCCCGGACGGCCGGTGCAACGGTGACTCTCGTGTCCGACGTCGATGCTCCGCTGTCCGACGTGCTGGGCCGCGATCTTGGACGACTTCTCATCGACGTGCACACCGAGCACGGTGTCGTTGTTCGTACCGGAGTCAAGGTAGGTGCCATCGTGGCCGAGGACGGCCGGGTCACCGGCGTCCAACTGGCGGACGGCTCGAGGCTGCCCGCCGATGTCGTCCTGGTGTCGATCGGTTCACTGCCCAACGTCGAATGGCTTGCCGATAGCGGCATCCCGATCGGCAACGGCGTGCTCTGCGACGAGTTCTGCCGGGCCGCACCCGGCGTGTGGGCCGCCGGGGACGTGGCGTCGTGGTACCACGTCGGGATCGGCGAACGGGTTCGCCTCGAGCACCGCACCAACGCCGCCGAGCAGGGCATGGCCGTGGCACGAAACATCCTCGCGGGCGCCAACCCGACGCCGTTCGTTCCGGTGCCCTACATCTGGTCGGATCAGTACGACCTGAAGATCCAGATCTACGGTCTGCCACGGGGTGCGGAGTCGTTCACCGTGACCGACGGCAGTCTCGCAGACCGCAAACTCGTCGGCGTCTACGGCACTGATGGCCGCGTTCGTGCCGCCGTCGGCATCAACATGATTCGACCCCTACGTGCGGCCCGGTCCCTGGTGGCCGAGCAGGCCAACCTGACGTCGATCCTCAACGAGGGAGTAACCGCATGACCATCCACGATGTAACCACGCCAGCCGAGTTCACTCCGACCGCTCCCAGAGCCGGTGTCATCGGGCTCGGCATGATCGGCGGCGGTGCGGCGGTCACGCTGGTCCAAAACGGTAGGCCGCCAGCCGTCTACGACATTCGTCCCGACGCGGCAGACGCATTGGCTGGCGTGCCCGCGCCCGTGGCGTCGCCGGCACTGGTGGCCCGCGACAGCGACGTCGTCCTTGTCGCGGTGGTCGACGCCGACCAGGCCCGGCAGGTCTTGTCGGGGGACGACGGCGTGCTCGCGGCCGCCCACCCCGATCTGATCGTGGTGCTCCTGAGCACCGTCGCCGTGCCCGTCGTCTACGAGCTCGCCGAACAATGCGCGAACCACGGTGTGGCCCTGCTGGACTGCGGCGTCACCCAGTCGGTACCGCAGGGCCTGGTGGCCATGCTCGGTGGCGACGACGCCACCGTCACCCGCGCCATGCCGGTGCTGTCGGACTTCGCCAAGGACGTCGTGCACTGCGGCCCGCTGGGAGCCGGGATGGCGACCAAGATCGCCCGCAACGTCATCACCTATGGCACCTGGCGCGCCGTCCACGAGGCGGCCACGCTCGTCGAGTCCGCGGGGGTGGACCCGCACAACCTGATCGCCGCCGTGCAGGCCGCCGACCCCGAGGGCCACACGCTGTTCTCCTGGCTGCGCAACCAACTGGCAGGTGATCAGGACACCGCCGCGATGGTGCCGCAGGTTCAACGACTGATGGACAAGGATCTCGCCGCTGCCCAGGAATTGGCCGCACGCAGCGACATTCGCGTCCCACTCGTCGACGCCGCCCGTGCCAATGGCCAGGACACCCTGACGATCTCACCAAGGGAGACCCCGTGAGCGACACCACTGAACTGGGACTCAAGATCATGGACGCGGTCTACGGACCCGGCTTCTCGGCCACCATGCCCAAGGACCGCAACCCCATGCTGCAGGACACCATCGACCACCTCTTCGGCGAAATCTGGAACAGGCCCGGACTCTCCATCCGCGATCGACGGCTCCTGGTCATCGGCGCCACCGCCGCCCTCGGCCGCGCCGACCTGATAGAGATCCAGGTCGGCGGTGCACTGACGAACGACGAACTGACGCCCGGCGAGCTGCGGGAAGCCGTGCTGCAGCTGCACTACTACGTCGGGTGGGGCAACGGCACCCAGGTGAACAACGGCGTCGAAGCCGCCATCACCGACCACGAAACCCACACCCAGACGATTAATACCGAGGAGCAGCAGTCATGACCACCGACATTCGCGAGATGCCCATCGAGCGAGAACGACTCCTCGACCCGCCGCTGGCTTACAACGAACTGCGCGACGAGCAACCCATCACCCGCGTCCGCTTCCCCAGCGGCCGCATCGGCTGGCTGGTCACCCGCTTCGAGGAGGGCAGCCAAGTCTTCTCCGACCCACGGATGAGTTCACAACGGCCACGCCACGACGTCGCCGACGAGGACGACGTCGACCCCAACGCCAACGATTCCGCCGAAGCCCTGCCACCCACGTTCAACTCGATGGACGCACCCGACCACGGCGCCTACCGGCGGCTGCTGTCCGGCAAGTTCACGCCCAAGTCCGTACAGGCCAACCTGCAGCCCTACATCGACACCATCGTCACCGAACACCTGGACGCCATCGCGGCCCAAGGTGCTGGTGGCGAACCGGTGGATCTCGTAGCTCAGCTCGCGCTGCCGATTCCGAGCCTGGTGATCTGCGAACTGCTCGGCGTGCCCTACGAGGACCGGGATCAGTTCCATCACGCCACCGAGGTCATGATGGACACCAGCAAGCGTCGCGCCGAACGTGACAGCGGTGCGCACTGGTTGGTCGAGTACATCACCAAGCTGGTCTCCGAGAAGCGCGCGGACCCGGCATCGGAGGGCTTGCTCGCCGAACTGATCCGCAAGAGCGAGGAGGACGGCTCGATCCTGTCGGATCAGGACCTCATCGGCATCGGGGTGCTGCTGTTGTTCGCCGGGCACGACACCACCATGGCGATGATCGGCCTGTCGGTGCTGACGCTGCTCACCCATCCCGCCCAACGACAGGACCTGGTAGAGCATCCGGAGAAGATCGGGGCCGCCGTCGAGGAACTGTTGCGGTACTTGACGATCGTGCAGTTCGGCCTGGGCCGTACCGCCAAGGAAGACGTGGAGATCGCCGGCCAGCCGATCGCCAAGGGCGACCTGGTGGTGGTGGCGATGCCCGCGGCCAACCGCGACCCTCGAGTGTTCGACAATCCCGACGAGCCGGACTTCGACCGCAAGATGACCCGGCACCTGGCGTTCGGGTACGGCGTACATCAGTGCCTCGGACAGAACGTCGCCCGCGCGGAGTTGAAGACGATTCTTCCGCAGCTGTTCAGCCGCTTTCCCGGGCTGAAACTAGCCACCCCGCTCGAGGAGGTCGAGATGGACACCTACGGCACCAACTACGGCGTCAAGAAGATGCTCGTCACCTGGTGAGGGGCGTCCCCGCGCAACGGCCCGCCCACCCTAGGGTGGTGGGCGTGGCCGACCGTAGGGAGCAGCAACCAGCGCGGCGACGTAGCCGCCGCGGGCACGGCGACGAACTGCGCGGGGAAGTCCTCAGTGCGGTCAACCGGTTGCTCGACGAATGGGGTAGCGACGAGAAGCTGACGATGCGTGCGGTTGCCCACGCCGTGGGCGTCACTCCGGGCAGCATCTATCTGCACTTCGCCGACAAGACCGAGCTGGTGTGGGCGGCCTTGGCCGACAAGTACCGTCAGCTGGCCGACCAGATGGGGGCCGCCGAGATCGCTGCCGCCGATGAAGGACCCCGTGGGCGTCTGCGTGCCCAGGTCCACGCCTACTGCCGCTTCGCCATGGAGAACCCCGGCCACTACCGGCTGATGTACGAAGTGCGGCAGCCGGTCGTCGAGCGCGAGCGCATGGGACGCCATCCCGCGCGCCTGGTGTCAGCCAGATTGCGCCGCGCACTGGCCGAAGCCGCCGACGCGGGCTACCCGTTGACACTCCCGCTCTACCAAGCGACACACACCCTGTGGACGGGTCTGCACGGTCTGGTCTCCGTACAACACAGCCTCGCCATCGACGGCTCCCCCGACCAACTCGCCGGGATGGCCGACGGGCTCCTCGACGTCGTCGTCAGCCCCCGGCGGCACGACGGCCCCGCCTACCCACCCGAGACCGACGTCGACCGCTACATCGCCGCAACCGTCATCGAGCTGACCGACCCACCGTGACAAGGGCTTCTCCGCTACGCGAGTCGGCCCTCGACGAAGACGCTGTCAGGGAAGGGTCTCCTCGCCGATGTCGGTGTTCTGTGGGATCCGGTTTATGGCCAGCGCTATGCGACTTGGGTTTGATGGGTCGTGGTCCCGGTCCCACAACGACTGGACCAGTACATTGGGCTCATCTCAGAATCATCAAACCGCCGATACCGAAACTGCTTCGACCAGGGCGGCGAACCTTGTCAGACGAGGAGTTTGCCGCGCACATCGTCAGCGGAATCCGCAGGACTACATGAGTCGACGGCGTACCTCGAAGGTCAAACACAACTCGGCGACATCCTTTGGGCGCGAGAGGGATCGGCCTGTGCGTTGCTCGATCCGGCGCAAGCGATGGCGCACGGTGTTGGGATGGCAGATGAGCACCTCGGCGGCGCTGCGCACGGATGCGTCGCTGTCCTGCCACACCCGGAAGGTCTCGAACAGCAACTCGCGCTCGGTGTCGGCGAGGTCGTTGAAGCCGGCCAACACGGTGCCGATCAATTTCACCATCACATCGGGGGCACTGACTGCCGCGGTGGCCAGAATCGAGCCGTCGAACACCGCAACGGGTGAGGCTTGGTGTGCACGGCCGCGCAGCATCACCTTGGCGAAATGCAGAGCCTGCGGCGTGTCACGCAGATCGGCGTAGCGCGCACTGACACCGACTCGATTCGTCGTCAGCCGACTGACCAAACCGAGAATCTCGTCAAGGCGCCGTTCGGACTTGACGTGCACGATTCCGACCTGGACATCGGGCTGGAGGCTCCACGCTGAATACACGTCTCGGCCGCGTAGCTTCGACTCAACATCTGGCAACGCCTCGATGCCCACGGCGGGAGCCTCCGCGGCGACGACGACGAACGGACCATTGGCAGGCAGCCGAAGCTGGCCGGCGACCTCACACAAGCTCCATTTATCGATGGCTCGCCCCTCGAGCACCGAATCAATGAGAAGCGGGCGATGCGATGTTTCGCATAGGAGTTGTCTCTTCTGTTCATCGCGGTATCCGGCCACCACGGCACTCGCGACAAGTTCGGCGAACCCGCTGATGCGGCCCTCTGAGTCGACCGGCATCGGGCCGGGTCGCGCCGTACCGACTGTCGCCAGACCCCACACGCGTCCGTCGACGACGACCGGGACGCCCACCGCAGCGCGGATGCCTATCGCGCGCACCTGCGCCGCAAGCGGTCCGGCGACGTTGTCGTAGCTGTCCATCCGGGCAGGCCCGCCACTGTGCAACACCGTCGATGCGAGGGTGTTGCCCGCGATCGGTGTGCGTGTTCCCACGGGCCACTGCACCGGCGTTGCAGAAGAAAGGTATGACCCCGCCAGCAGTGTAATTTCGCCGCTGGCTTCGTAGCGGTACAGCCCAGCGCACTCCCCGTCGACACACCGACACATTTCCTTCGTCACTGCGTCGAACACCTCCGACGGTTCGACCCCGCGGGCGACCAGCGTCGCCACTCTGCGCAACGCCGCCTGTTCAGTTGTGAGCCGACGATATTCGGCGTACAGGGTGGCTCCGTTGGGAAGCTCGTCGGATTGCCCAGAAAGAGGGGGTTCGTCGGCGGCTAATAGTTCGTCCATGACTTCCTCCTTTGATCACTAGAGGGTTGACCGCCAGCACGACGCTGTGATGTCAGGTAGTCATCGTCGGCCGTCGGGGGACGCGTTCGCATCCGCCACTGCACAGTCCGTTAAGCGAATGGCAGCCAGGTCAGCCGGGCAGGACGCGATCGATCTGGCTGCGCGACTCGATACCGAGCTTGGTGAACACCTTGCGCAGGTGGTACTGGACAGTGCGCGGGCTGATGAACATGCGAACACCGATCTCGGGATTGCTAAGGCCGTCACGGGCCATCCGCGCGATCTGGCCCTCCTGGGCTGTGAGCTGCTCATCGCAGTTGGCGATCGCCCGTTTGCGGGCCGTTTCACCGGTGGCCTGTAGCTCACGCCTGGCCCGTTCCGCGAAGGCTTCCATTCCCATCGACTCGAGCATGTCGTGGGCGATGCGAAGCTGTGCCCGCGCATCGGTTCGGCGGCGCTCCCGTCGTAGCCATTCGCCATAAAGCAGATGCGCACGGGCGAGATCCACGCGCATGCGAGTACGGCCAAGGCGCTCGATTGACTCGAGATAAAGGCGCTCCGCGGCGTCACCATCACTCAGCAGCGCGCACGAACGGGCCTCGACGCCGCGCGCCCAGTCGGTACCGCTGGGTGTGGTCCTCTCGGCCAACCGGCGCTGCGCGCCGGCGGCGACGTCATGGTGTCCGCTGCGCACTGCCGCCTCGACGAGCTCGGCCGCCGCCCAGCCCCGTACCACCATTTCGACCGACTGGGCGGTGGCTCGCTGGGCAGCCTGCATCGCCTGCTCGTACCTACCGAGGCCGTTGTACAGCACGGCGTTCGTCCACTCGGCAAGGACGATCCCGATGCCTTCGCCTCGAAGGCTCGCCTCCCTGATGGCTGCTTCGATCATCCCGGTCGCCTCCGCTTGTCGGCCCCGCAAAGCCGCCAGGACTAGTTCAGCGGGGTTGGAGAGGTGGGTGCCGGTCACATCGACCGCGACCTGATGCTCCCCGATTAGCAAGGCTGCCCCGGCCAGGTCACCGGCGAACAACATCATGACCGCACGCAAACTGAGGGCCAGCGGCAGATCGCTCAGCGCACCGACGCCGCGCGCAAGCTGGATATGCCTGTCAGACAACAGATCCCAGCGATCGTCATCCCAGAGGTGTGGCGCCACTACGCCGGCTATCCAGTGGGAGCGCAGCTGCTCGTCGACCGACATGTCGTTTCCGAAGATGCCCAGTGCCCTCCGCAGTATCGGCAGTCCGGCCTCATATCCCCGGTCGAAGTGCGCTGCCAGGCCTTCCAAGAGAAGATCGGGGGCACGTATTGCATACCGCGGCGGCGGTGCGGCCGCGGCGGCACGCGCCACCTCGTGCACACCACCGCCGAGCGCCAGGTGACCGGCCAAGATCGCGGCCGAAAACGCCTGCAGGTAGGTCGCGCGCGAAAGGTCGACGTCGATTGACTCCAGCCGGCTCGCGGCCTTCAGAAGCAGGGATGGCGCATCACTGCCGCGGTTTGTCACGAATGCGAGGTCGGCAGCAATCAGGTCGATGCGAGCTTGCTGCAAGTCGGTTTTCGCTCCGGCCTCCGCGATCGACAGCAATTGCCGCACCGTCTCGAAGGCGCCCGCTTGTAAGTTCGCACCTGCGGCACCCAGCGCCCGCTCGGTGCGACGCATCGGGGCGACCGTCAACATCGTGGCGCGCTCGAGGAATGCCGCGGCCGCGGCCACGCCGCCACGCGCTTGCGCCCTGTCCGCTGAGCGCTCCAACTCCGCGGCGACGGCTTCGTCCGGTCCAGCCGCGGCATGGGCTCGATGCCAGGCGCGTCGATCGGGATCCAGCTGCGGATCGGTGACCTCAGCAAGAGCCGCATGCACCTCTTGCCGCTCCCGTGCCGACGCCGACCCGTAGACCACTGAACGCACGAGGGAATGCCGAAACCGCACCCGAGTACCGAACTCCGCCAGGCCCGCCTCGACCGCGGGCTCCGCGGCTTCGCTGCCAATCCCGAGCCTCGCGGCGGCTCCCCACACCAGAACCGGATCGCCGACTGGCTCGGCCGCGGCGATCAGCAGCAATCGGCGGGTCTGCTCCGAGAGGTCGAGCACGCGCCGCAGGAAACTTTGATCGATACCGCCCGACAGCTGAACCGCGCCGGGAAGTCCAAATCCCCC
>JAOPUT010000007.1 GCA_025963385.1 Mycobacterium sp. | reverse complement strand
GCAGAGTTTGCCGATCTGGTCGAGTCCATGGAGACTCAAACTGCCGCAGTGGTGCTGTCCGGAATGGACCGGTATTACTCTGGACAGCGGTTGAGAAGCCAGTGGGTCGCGACGCAGCTCGTGCGGCGGTTAGCCGACCCACACCCGTCGGATGACGACGAAGACTGGATGGGTCCCGACGCGGAGTCCGATTGGGCGCACGTCAGGCAGCGCTGCCTCTCGGTGGCAGTCGCGATGTTGGAGGAGGCGAGGTGACGACGTTGACGACGGATGCGCGTGGTGACGCCACCGGGCGCCCCAATCCAACAGCAGGGCCAGCGCGCAGACGCCCCGCCGTCGACCAACGGCCGGTCGAGTTCTGGCCGACGTCGGCAATCCGTGCGGCACTGGAAACCGACGATTTAACGGTGTGGCAGCGCATCGTCGTCGCGATCAAGCGCGACCCGTACGGACGGACGGCCCGCCAGGTCGAAGAAGTACTCGAGACCGCGCCGCCCTACGGCGTTTCGAAGGCTCTCGACGAGGTCCTCACCCGCAGCCGCGAACACCTCGAGGCCAACGAGTGCGCCGAAGTCGCACGCCACATCCTCATGCTTCTTCAGCGCTCCGGCCTCGGCCAGGACGAGTTCGCCTCGCGCATCGGCATTCCCGCAGACCAGTTCGCGGCCTATCTTCAGGGCGCGACCAGCCCGGCGGCATCGCTGATGATCAGGATGCGACGGTTGTCCGACCGCTTCGCCAAGATGCGCAACGACCGCCAGGACTGACCTCCGGCTCGCCGTGCCCACGACCCTTGCGTTGATCCCCGGCGCAGGTGGCAGCGCGTGGTTCTGGCATCGCGTGGTGCCCCACCTGAGCGCTGCGGGCGCCGACGTCGAGGTGATGCGGGGCAGGCATCGGATGGCGTTGAGCCATCCCGACGAACTGGCCGCCCGGCTGCTCTGCTCGCTCAGCGCGAGTTGATGGGCGACAGGTCGTCCACCAGCCAGCGGCCGTCCTGCTTCAGCAGCGAGACCCGCAGCGGCAGCGGCACGGTGGCCGGTTGCTGCCCCGGCGCGTTCTGCGTCCCGCGCATGATGACCGCGACCACCGCGGCCTGCGGACCGATGGCCTCGACGCCTGCCGAGACGGTGCTGGCCTGAACGGTGAGGCCCTTACTCGTCAAATCCTTTGCCATGGCGTCGAATTCGCCTCGGAAGCCATCGGCCCCGTGCGACGTCATCATTGCCGTCAGCCGGTCGAAGTTGGCGCTCGGACTCTGCGGGGTGAACGTCGCCGACGCCTCGGCCGCACTGCTGGCGATGCCGACCACCTCTGTGACATCGCGATGCATGGTCGCCTCGGGTGCCGTCCACCGCGTGTAGCCGACCACGACGGCCGCCGCCAACGCGACGGTGGTCAGGCCCACGACGGCCAGTCGCAGACCGGGGCCGTCGTCGTCGGTGCCGACCGTGACGCCGTCGCGGCGGAACAGCACGGCGTTGACGACCACGCCCTGCACGATCAACAGGCACAGGACCGAGCACACCGACACCCACCACAGCGGCCACGCCAACGCGATACCGATGTAGACGAGCGCCAGGATCGCTCCCAGCGGGGCCAGCACGTCGAAGGCCAGGGCCCTGAACCGGTTCCTCATCGGATGGTCTCCAGCCGCGACACCAGCAGCTTGCCGTCGACGTCGGAGACGGCCAGCCGCAGCGTCCAGTGCACGGTCAGCGGCTTCGACCCCACGTTCTGGCTGACCGACGTAGCGACCACGATGACGTTGTCCGTGCGCGACGACACGGTCGCCAGCTCGGGCTGCGGCACGGGCGGCAGCCCCGCGTCGCCGGGTGCCGCGTGATACAGCGACTCGATCGCGACGGATTCGACCTGCCCGACGGTCTGCGACTGCAGCTTCTGCACCACCTGGCTGAAGGGTTCGACGGCGGTCTCGAAGTTCGCGTTGAGCTGACCGACGGTGCCGTCGTGCAAGGTCTGCATGCTCTGGGTGACGGTGTCGGAGTTCATGTTGATCAGGACGCCCGTCCAGTCGGCGGCGGCCTGCAGAACGCGGGACTGGTACGCCTGATCGTCGGCGTCGTGGCGGTGGCCGTTCCACATCAGCACTGCCAGCACCACTGCGGCCACCGAGACGACGCCCAGCACCGCCGAGCCGATGCCGAACCCGGTGATGCCGCCGCTGCGCGCCTGGGTGGGCTCGTCGTCGAGCTCGTCTGGCATGGCCGTGAGGGTACCTGGCCTGCCCCGCCGCCTGCGTTTGCCGTCGTCTCCGGCTCGACTCCTCGACTGCCGGTGGCAGGATGGTGCGGTGACGTATCAAGCCACCCACGGCGGAGCGGCCCCGGCCGCGACATCCAAGTCCGGAATCGACCTGTCCTACGTCGACGACGACGCCCGACCCCAGGATGACCTGTTCGGTCACGTCAACGGCCGATGGCTGGCCGACTACGACATTCCCGCCGACCGAGCCACCGACGGTGCGTTCCGGCTGCTCGCGGACCGCGCCGAGGAACAGGTCCGCGATCTCATCGTCGAGGCCAGCGAGCTCGACGCGGCGCCAGACACGGACGAGCAACGCGTCGGCGACCTCTATGGCAGCTTCATGGACGAGGAGACGGTCGCCCGCGTCGGCGTGCAGCCGCTGCGCGACGAGCTCGCCACCATCGACGCGGCCGCCGACAAGGACGCGCTGGCGAGGGTGCTCGGCGAATTTCAGCGCACCGGCGTCGGCGGTGGCGCGGGGCTCTATGTCGACACCGACTCCAAGGACTCGACGCGCTATCTGCTGCACCTGTCGCAGTCCGGTCTCGGGCTGCCCGACGAGTCCTACTACCGCGACGCGCAACATGCCGACATCCTGGCCGCGTACCCGGGACACATCTCGCGGATGCTGGCGCTGGCTCTCGGCGAGGAACCCCAGCCGAACGAGTGGGACGCCACGGCCGAGCGAATCGTCACGCTGGAGACCAAGATCGCGGCCGCACACTGGGACGTGGTCAAGCGTCGCGACGCCGACCTGACCTACAACCTGCGCGCGTTCACCGACCTGACCACCGAGGCACCGGGCTTCGACTGGGCGGGTTGGATCGCGGCGATCGGCACCACCCCCGAGGCAGCCGCCGAGATCGTCGTGCGTCAGCCCGATTTCCTGACGGCCTTCGGCGAGCTGTGGGCAGACGAGGACCTTGAGGACTTGAAGCGCTGGCTCCGTTGGCGTGTGATCAGCGCACGCTCGTCGATGCTGACCGATGAACTGGTGGCCGAGAACTTCGACTTCTACGGCCGCACCCTGAGCGGCACCGAGGAGATCCGCGACCGCTGGAAGCGCGGCGTGGCCCTCGTCGAGAACCTGATGGGCGATGCCGTCGGCAAGCTCTACGTCGAGCGGCACTTTCCGCCGGACGCCAAGGCGCGCATGGACGAGTTGGTGGCCAACCTCCGCGAGGCCTACCGCGTCAGCATCAGCGAGCTGGAGTGGATGACACCCGAGACCCGCGAACGAGCGCTGGCCAAGCTGGACAAGTTCACCCCGAAGATCGGTTATCCCGTGCGGTGGCGGGACTACCCGGGCCTGGTCATCGACCGTGGCGATCTGTACGGAAACTACAAGCGCGGCAATGCCGTTGGCTACGACAGGGAGCTCGCCAAGCTGGGCGGTCCGGTGGATCGCGACGAGTGGTTCATGACGCCGCAGACCGTGAACGCCTACTACAACCCCGGCATGAACGAGATCGTCTTTCCCGCGGCGATTCTGCAGCCGCCGTTCTTCGACGCCGAAGCCGACGACGCCGCCAACTACGGCGGTATCGGCGCGGTGATCGGGCACGAGATCGGTCACGGCTTCGACGATCAGGGTGCCAAGTACGACGGCGACGGCAACCTCGTTGATTGGTGGACCGACAGCGATCGCACCGAATTCGGGGCCCGCACAAAGGCATTGATCGCACAGTACGAAGAGTTCGTGCCTCGCCAGCTGAGCGGCGGCCAGCACGTGAACGGTGCGTTCACCGTCGGGGAGAACATCGGCGACCTCGGCGGCCTGTCGATCGCGCTGCTGGCCTACGAGCTCTCGCTCGGCGGCAAGCCCGCCCCGGTGATCGACGGCCTGACGGGTGTGCAGCGGGTGTTCTTCGGCTGGGCACAGGTGTGGCGCACCAAGTCTCGCGACGCCGAGGCGATCCGTCGGCTCGCGATCGACCCGCACTCACCGCCGGAGTTCCGGTGCAATGGCGTGATCCGCAACATCGACGCGTACTACGACGCCTTCGAGGTCAACGAGTCCGACGAGCTGTATCTGGATCCCGAACAGCGCGTTCGCATCTGGAACTAGACCCCGCCAAACGAAGAACGGCCGCCCCGTCGGGGCGGCCGTTCTCTGGAGCCGATGGCGGCGAGCTTGCGAGGCGCCAACGGACTGCTCGGTTGCTAAATCTGCCAGTCCTGCGCCCCGTCGTTCTGGTTGTAGGTGCCGACGGAGTTCTTCACGACGATCGGGTCACCGCTACCGAAGTTGTCGAAGAACCACTGCGCGTTGGCCGCACTGAGGTTGATGCAGCCGTGGCTGACGTTGCTCTTGCCCTGATCGGCCACCGACCACGGCGCGCTGTGCACGAAGTTGCCGCTGTTGTCGATGCGGACCGCGTTCTGCACCGTCAGCTTGTAGCCCTGCGCCGACGTGCTCGGCACGCCGTACGTCGCGGAGTCCATCACGATGCTGGGGAACTTCTCCAACACGTAGTAGGTGCCGTTCGGGGTGTCGTGCCCGGTCTTGCCCATCGACACCGGGAACGTCTTCTCGACCTTCCCGTTGCGCACGACCGTCATCTGGTGGGTGGTGTTGTCGACGGTCGCGACGAGTGACTCACCGGTCCGGAAGCTGGACTTGGTGCCGCCGGCGTCGATGTTCACCGTGGTGTTGGCGGGCCAGAAGTTGATCGGGCGCCAGCGCAGCTGCGTGTCACTCAACCAGTAGAACTTGCCGGGCACCGGCGGGACCGACGAGACGTGTACGGCGGCCTGCGCCATCGCACGGTCCGCGATCGGCCTCGCGAAGTTGATCGCAATCGGCTTGGCGACGCCCACCATCGAACCGTTGGTCGGGTTGAAGCTCGGCGGAGCGAATACCGGTTGCCCCGTGTACGGCGTGGGGTCCTGGCCTGCGGGCGTGCCCTCGGGGATGACCGTGGGCTGCGCGGCCAGCGGTGCCGCGGGCGGCGGCGCCAACGGATCGTTGGGCGGCGGGGCCAACGGATCGATGGGCGGCGGCGCGTTCGGGTCGGCCGGTGGCGGCGGGAACCCGAACGGCAGCGGGGCGGGCGGCGGCACGTCCCCGACGGGCGGCGGTGCCGGCTGCTCGATGGGCTGCGAATCGATCGCGGCCGGATCGGGGTTGACCTCGGGATCAGCCCAGGCAGATGGGCTACCGATGACCATTCCACCGACGAGTCCGGCGGCGAAGACGGCAGTCGCCAATCGCCCTAACTTTCGTTGGGGCATCCCCCACCTCCAATACACGAGTGAATTCAGTGTCGCACAGCGGGAGGACCAGGTATTTCCCGCGAAGCTCGCCCACACCCGACCGCCGCCCGACTGAAACGGCACTGACCTGCTCATTCCTTCGGCGGGGGCGGACGATTCGTTACGTCCGTCGCATTAGCGCGAGGTCAGCGCACGCCTGGCGTGAGACCAGAACGGCAGACCGGACACCACCAGTCCGCCCGCGGCGATGATGGACACCGCCACGTCGACGCTCTTTCGGCCGTCGTTGGCCCAGTACACGTCCTTGAGGTCCAGCAGCAGCGCGAGCTCGTCGACGATGAGCGCCGCCGCCGAGCCATAGGCCACGGCGGTGGCGGGATGACGTCGGTGCCGTTCGGCGCCGCGCAGCCCGACGGCACCCACGCCGGCCAGCAGCGCGATGCCGATGTTGTAGTGGTGGAAGTGTCGGCCGCGCACGCTCACTCCGCCACCGGACGGGCCGTGGCCGTCCCGGATCCAATGCGTCAACGCCCGCAGCCCTGGAAACGTCGTCGTGAAGGCCGCCCACGACAACACGACAGCCTGCTGGGGTGGGTCGAGCCGCTCATTCCACTGGTCGTGCACCCTCGACCGTCTGCTCGCCGTCTCGGTGTCCGATGTGGTCATCGGGCCGACGCTAACCGCCGTGCGGCGGCACCTCGGTGCGTGACCGCTGTGAGTACGCTGCGAGTCCGACGCGGGAACAATCCGGCGTGCGGTGGACCGTGCCGCCGGTCAGGACTTCACCAGTCTGGCGATGGCGGCCGACGCCTCGGCGAGCTTCTTCTCCGCTTCGTCACCGCCCTCGGCGACCGCGTGCGTCACGCAGTGCCCGAGGTGTTCGTCGAGCAGCCCCAGCGCGACCGACTGCAGTGCACTGTTCACGGCGCTGATCTGGGTGAGGATGTCGATGCAGTACTTGTCGTCCTCGATCATCTTGGCGATGCCGCGGACCTGGCCCTCGATGCGCCGCAACCGTTTGGCGTAGTTGTCCTTGTTGGGCGAATAGCCGTGGTGCGCAACCGCATCCGACGCCTCTGACAGCTCTGGTATCTCCGACATCGTCACCCTCCCAGCATCTGCTTCATCTGGCCTATCTCGGCCTGCTGCGCCGTTACGATCTGCTGCGCGAGCGCCTTGGCGTCGGGGCTGGCGCCGTCGGCGATCTCGGTGTTGGCCATCGCGATGGCTCCTTCGTGGTGACCGATCATCGACTTCAGCCAGAGCTTGTCGAAATCGGCGCCCTTCAGCGTTTCCAGTGTCGTCATCGTCGCGTCGTCGACCATGCCCTGCATCGGCATGCCCGGCATGTCGTGCCCGTCGTGACCGCCGTCGGTGCCGGCATTCCACTGGACGAGGAACCCCTTCATGGACTCGATCTCGGGACCCTGCGCTGCGGAGATGTCCGAGGCGAGCTTGATCACCGCTGGGTCGGTGGAGCGCGTCGGCACCAGACCCGACATCTCGACCGCCTGCTGGTGGTGCGGAATCATGTCGGTCGCGAACGTGACGTCGGCGGCGTTGTGGGGAGCCGGCTGGCTCTGCGCGCTGGAATCGCTGCCGTGCTGGTGGTCGGCGTGACCGTCGGACGCCGGCTTGGTACACGAGGACAGGAACAGAGCGGTGGCGAACGCGGCCACCACGGCGATCAACGACTTCATGAAACCACCGTACCGGATACCCCACCGGGGTATCCGAATTGGTTTGGTCGGCGAACGACCCGAAGGCATACTTGATCAATGCCCTCCGTTCCCCCCGGTACCACCCCCGACATCAAGCCCCGCAGCCGCGACGTCACCGACGGCCTCGAGAAGACCGCCGCCCGCGGCATGCTGCGGGCCGTGGGCATGGGTGACGACGACTGGGTCAAACCGCAGATCGGCGTCGGCTCGTCGTGGAACGAGATCACGCCGTGCAACATGTCGTTGCAGCGACTGGCGCAGTCGGTCAAGGGCGGCGTGCACTCCGCGGGCGGCTACCCGCTGGAGTTCGGCACCATCTCGGTGTCCGACGGCATCTCCATGGGCCACGAGGGCATGCACTTCTCGCTGGTCTCCCGCGAGGTGATCGCCGACAGCGTCGAAACCGTGGTGCAGGCCGAACGCCTCGACGGCACCGTGCTGCTGGCCGGTTGCGACAAGTCGATTCCCGGCATGCTCATGGCCGCCGCGCGACTGAACCTGGCGTCGGTGTTCTTCTACAACGGCTCGATCATGCCCGGCGTCGCCAAGCTGACCGACGGCAGCGAGAAGGAAGTCACGATCATCGACGCCTTCGAGGCCGTCGGCGCGTGCGCCCGCGGGCTGATGTCGCGTGAGGACGTGGACATCATCGAGCGCGCGATCTGTCCCGGCGAGGGCGCGTGCGGCGGTATGTACACCGCCAACACCATGGCGTCGGCCGCCGAGGCACTGGGCATGTCGCTGCCGGGCAGCGCGTCGCCGGTGGCGATCGACAAACGGCGCGACGAGTACGCGCGCAAGTCCGGTGAGGCCGTGGTCGAGATGTTGCGTCGCGGGATCACCACCAGCGACATCCTCACCAAGGAGGCGTTCGACAACGCCATCGCCGTCGTCATGGCGTTCGGCGGCTCCACCAACGCGGTACTGCACCTGCTGGCCATCGCGTGGGAGGCGGGCGTGAAGCTGACGCTCGCGGACTTCACCCGGGTCGGCCAGAAGGTGCCGCACCTGGCCGACGTCAAACCGTTCGGCAGGCACGTGATGAAGGACGTCGACGAGATCGGCGGCGTGCCCGTCGTCATGAAGGCACTGCTGGACAATGGTCTGTTGCACGGGGATTGCCTCACCGTCACCGGCCAGACCATGGCCGAGAACCTGGCCCACATCAGCCCGCCGGACCCCGATGGCAAGGTGCTGCGGGCGATGAACAACCCGATCCACCCGACAGGCGGCATCACGATCCTGCACGGCTCGCTCGCGCCCGAGGGCGCCGTGGTGAAGTCGGCGGGCTTCGACTCCGACGTGTTCGAGGGAACCGCAAGGGTTTTCGAGCGGGAGCGGGCCGCGCTCGACGCGCTCGAGGACGGCACGATCACCCACGGCGACGTCGTCGTCATCCGCTACGAGGGCCCCAAGGGTGGTCCCGGCATGCGCGAGATGCTCGCGATCACGGGAGCCATCAAGGGCGCGGGCCTCGGCAAGGACGTCCTGCTGATGACCGACGGCCGCTTCTCCGGTGGCACCACCGGACTCTGCGTCGGTCACATCGCCCCCGAGGCCGTCGACGGTGGGCCGATCGCGTTCGTGCGCGACGGTGACAAGATCCGCCTCGACGTCGGCAAGGGCACGCTCGACCTGCTTGTCGACGCCGACGAAATCGAGTCGCGCAAGGCTGGTTTCGAGCCCTTGCCGCCCGTCTACACCAGCGGCGTGCTGGCCAAGTACACCAAGCTGGTGGGATCGGCGGCCGTGGGCGCGGTCTGCTCGTAGGTCCTCGCAGCGACGCTGCGTCGTCTCGTCACGGCTCGATCCTCAGCCGGCAGATCAGCGCACCATCCATCGAGAAGCGGTAGTGGAGGTCGGCGACCCCGCCGGGGAAGTCACCTTCCAGACGCTGCACGATGTCGAAGGTCGCAATGTCCACCGTTGTGGCGTTGATGAATTCCGTCGTGTAGGTGTACTCGCTGGCCGGTCCGGAAAGCCAGGCCACGATCTCGTCGCGGCCGACGAAGTCCCTGCTCTCGTCGGTCACGACCGCGTCGGCCGTGAAGGTGGAGAGCACCGTGGCGTCCTCACGGTTGGCCTGCGCGGTCAGGTACGTCGTGATCGCCGCCGGGAGCTCGCCCCATGCCGTAGGTGCGTTGGTGCTGTCGTGAATCGTCATGACCCCACGGTGCGGTCTCCCGCAGGGGGAGAGTCAAGGGCTCGCGTTCGGGCTTGCCCTGGGGGTCCGCGCCGAGCCGGCCGTGCGCCGGCGAAAATCATTCGCGCAAGCCTGATTTCGAGCTGCCACCCGGATCTGCACCTAATCGTTAGTTGGTGGTGGTTGGGGTTCGAAGGGTTGGTACCACCACCATTGGGCGCGTTCCCCGGTCGGACCGGAGCACGGCGGGACCGCGGGTGGGGGTTGCGTGGGTGGCCGGGCCAGTGAGCTTGAACTCAGTTCTCTGCCCTCGGCGTCGGTGACGAGGAGACGGTCGGCGGGCCCGGTGATGGTGATGCCACCGTGGTGGTGCAGGCGGTGATGATAGGGGCACAGCAGGACCAGGTTGTTCAGGTCGGTGGGGCCGCCGTGCTCCCAGTGCCGCAGGTGGTGGGCGTGCAGTCCGCGGGTGGCCCCGCAGCCGGGGACCACACAGCAGCGGTCGCGGTGCTCCAGCGCCCGACGCAACCGGCGGCTGATGGTGCGGGT
>JAOPUT010000387.1 GCA_025963385.1 Mycobacterium sp. | reverse complement strand
GGCGCCGCAAAGTCGTCACTGCTACTACCAATGCCTTTATCGCCCATCGGATCTGGGCGATCGAGCGGCCTGGGAATCCTCAGCCGTCACCTTCCACCAAGGTCGGCACCCCTTCGACGAGCTCGCGGATCGCATCGGATGTCAAGTCGATCTTGCCCAGGAACCCGATGGCCGGGCTGGTCGCGATCATGTCGGCAAAGTCCTGCGCGTCATGCGTCGAGATCAATATCACCGGCGATGGTGACGGGCGCTCGGATCGGTGGAGCTGTTCGGCGAGTTCGAAGCCGCTTTCGCGGCCGAGGTTGACGTCCACGAGTGTGACGTCTGGTTGTAACTCGTCGACGCATCGAAGGGCCTCAGCGGTGGTCGATGCCACGCCGACGACCGTGATGCCGTCATGCTCGAGCAGACGGCGCGCGGCGTCGATGAAATCGGGGCTGTCGTCGACGATTACGCAGCGCATGGTGTACCTCGCAGGAACATGGGTTCAGCTTTGCAGTATGCGGCACCAGTGCGCATACCCACTAGCTGCAACTCTGCTGTCATAACGCTCGTGCATCCGCCACTGGGCCGTTGCCAATGCCGTCCAGACAGGGGTTTTGCAGCTGGCACGCAGGCACAGATTCCAGCTGGCAGGGGATGGCGATTGGTGTCAACCCTGGCGACAGGGCTTCGCCGGCGGGCGATGGTTGCTAATGACAACCCCTGAAGCACGACTGTGCTCAATCGACTTGGAGAGCGACATGAAGACGACCACGTTGGGCCAGACGGGGCTCCACGTTTCCCGCATCGCCTTCGGCACTCGGCAACTCCAGCCAATCGAATCCCCGGCGGGCATGCCATGACCACGCCTTTCCAGACGGTTGCGGTGCTGGGCACCGGGACGATGGGTGCTCCGATTGCTCGGAACCTGCTCCACGCGGCGTTTGGGGTCCGAGTGTGGAACCGCAACCCGGACAGAGCCGCCGAGTTGGTCGGCGAGGGTGCGCGCCTCGGATCCGACCCTGCGGACGCGGCGACCGGCGCCGACGTGCTGATCACCATGCTGCCCGACGGCGCCACCGTCGAGGACGTGATGACCGGGCCCGGCGGCGCACTATCGACGCTTCGCGCCGGTTCGATTTGGCTACAGATGAGTACGGTCGGGGTCGAGTGGACAGACCGGCTCGCTGAGCTCGCCGACCTCCACGGCGTCGCGTTCGTCGACGCCCCGGTATCCGGAAGTTCCGAACCGGCCGAGCGCGGCGAGCTCGAAATCCTCGCGGGCGGAGCGGGACACGTGCGGGAGCGCGTGAAGCCGATCTTCGATGCTCTCGGCCGCCGCACGGTGTGGCTGGATCGCGTTGGCGACGGCAGCCGACTCAAACTCGCGCTCAACAACTGGCTGGTCGTCCTCGTCGAGGCGATGTCCGAAACACTGACGTTCAGCGAGGCGATCGGCCTCGCGCCGCACCAGTTCCTCGAGGCGATCGCTGGGGGGCCGTTGGCATCGCCGTACGCGATGACGAAGGGCACCGCGATGCTTCACTCGGACTTCGTCCCCGGCTTCCCGCTACGCCATGCAGTGAAGGACGCCGAACTTGCCATGAGCGCTGCCAACCGGCACGGGGTGGAACTCACCCTCACCGGTGCGTTGCTGCCGCGCTGGCGGGAAGTCGTCGTCGAAGACCACGGTGACGACGACGTCGCCGCCGTTGTCACCCAGGCCGTCGCAGCCCACCTGTGGCGCGGCACCAGCGTGACGCCGAGCGCCACATGACGATCTCCGAAGACGCTGGCGTGGCAGCGCATGCCGCGAACGAGCCGCACGCTCCCGGTCCCACCAACCGACTCAACTGGTTGCGCGCCGGAGTGCTCGGGGCCAACGACGGAATCGTCTCCACTGCAGGCATCGTCGTCGGGGTGGCAGCCGCCACGACCACAACGCCGGCGATCTTCACCGCCGGACTGGCCGGACTGATCGCGGGTGCGGTTTCGATGGCCCTCGGCGAGTACGTGTCGGTCAGTGCGCAACGCGACACCCAGCGGGCGTTGATGGAAAAGGAGCGCCAAGAGCTTGCCGAGATGCCAGAAGCCGAGCTCGAGGAACTGGCCGCGCTCTACGAGGGGAAGGGACTGAGCGCACCGACCGCGCGACGGGTGGCCGAGGAACTCACTGAACACGACGCCTTCGGCGCGCATGTCGACGTGGAACTGGGCATCGACCCCGCCGACCTGTTCAACCCCACGCAGGCGGCAGTGTCGTCCGCGGTGGCGTTCACGTTGGGCGCGATCATCCCGCTCGTCGCGATCTTGCTCCCCGCGGTCCGAATGCGCATTCCCGTGGCGTTCTGCGCCGTCTTGGTGGCGCTCGCGCTGACCGGCACCGCCAGCGCGATCCTGGGCGGTGCCCGCAGGCGGCGTGCGGTCCTGCGCGTGGTGTTCGGCGGAGCCCTCGCGATGCTGGTGACCTATGGCGTGGGTCAGCTCGTGGGAGCCACGATTTAAGCGATCAAGGCGAGTGGTCGACACGGCCACGCCCGAATGCCCCAGCATGGAGTCGAGGTCGCGCTGACCGGCGTCCTGCCGCACCGACATCCCTGCCGACGTCGCGTTGAGGACCTTCGTCTCTATCGCCGCGGGAAGGACCGCGAGAGCATGGCTTCGCCGACTCGTGGGACGAGAGAGGAACGTGCAATGACGATCGTCGACGTGCCGATGCGGCATCTCTGGAAGGGCGTCTTGTCTGCGGGGATCATCAGCCTCGTCCTGGGGTTGGTCGTGCTCCTTTGGCCAGGGATGTCCATCACCGTCGCGGCCATCTTGTTCGGGGCGTACCTCGTCGTCTCAGGCATTGCCGAGGTGCTCTTCGCGTTTAGTCTTCATTCCTCGGTGCCGCACCGGGTGCTCCTGTTCATCACCGGGGCCCTGTCGGTGATCGTGGGAATCCTCGCCTTCCGTCACTTCGGTGAAGGATTCGCGGTCTTGCTTCTGGCCATATGGATCGGCGTTGGATTCGTCTTTCAGGGAGTTGCCTTGGCAGCCATGGCTATCGGCTATCCCCAGCTGCCCGGGCGGAAGTGGAACCTTTTCTTCGGCGTGATGAGCATGATCGCCGGTGTGGTGGCGTTGGGGTGGCCGTTCAGCTCCATCGTGGTGCTGGCAATCGTCGTCGGCGCCTGCTTGATCGTGCTAGGGATCGTGCAGATCATCACGGCATTGACCGTTCGCAGGGACCTCAACGCTCTCGATGGGCAGTCAGCAGAGACGTTCGGCGGATCGTCTGCCATGGCCCGGTGAACGATCGATTCGTCACCGGTGACGGCGCTAGGTGTTTGGCCGAGCGGGCGATGGTCGTCCGCCTTGCAGGGAGGAAGCAACCATGGTGGAACGACGACGTTCGGTGCGCCGCAGACTCGTTTCGGTCATCGGTGCTTGTGCGGTATTACAGGTAGGGGTGTGCACCGCGGCCGCTGATCCAGGGCCCGCTGCACCGCCAAACTGCACGGCGGGCGATCTCGCAGTTGCGTCGGGCACTGTGGGAACGGCGATGGGGGACTACTTGTTCAGCCACCCGGACGTCAACGACTTCTTCACCAGTCTGCGTGGTCTCCCGAATTCGGAGATCCACGATCGCGTGCAGTCCTACATGGACGCCCACCCGCAGACTGAGTCGGACATCAACGGCATTCGCCAGCCTCTCACCGAGCTGCGAACCCGTTGTGACCTCGGTCCATCGCCCATCGGGTCCTAGTGGGAGACATGATGCAGTGGAAGCGGTACTCGACCGTCACGGCAGTGAGCGTTCTTGCGGCCGCAGCAGCTGTCACGTTCCTGCCGACGGGTGTCGCCAACGCCGACGTCTGCGCCAGCGCGGGGCGCCGGATTCAAGTCGGTGGCTGCGCCAACATCGCGGACGCGGTCGCACCGTATGTGCCGCCACCCGCCTACTACGCGCCGATGCCCTATGACCCACCGCCCCCTCCGAACGTGACCGGATGCGTGAGCTACAACGGCCGATGGGTCAATGCCGGGGGATGCAACTAGCTACCGACCGTCGCAGCCGCGTCCCGCATGCCCAGCATCTGCTCCCTCGCTGAGAACTCTGGGAAATTGGCCCACCGATTGCGCGGCGTTCTCACCAGCCGTGAGGTGTGGCGCCGACGCCGCGGTAACGATTTGAGCGTTTTGAGCGACGTCAATGGACGAAGCCCCATATCGCGGGTGTCGGGCACGTGGTGCCCGGTTGTGCTCGACGTCGGCACTTGGCCGGTCGTGGCGTCTTGATGCCATTTCGACCGTCGAGGGCGGCGGGTGGGAACTCGACCCATCGGCTGAGCACCAGTAGCGGGAGCCTGCAAGCGATGGCGCCTGGGCGATATCGGTGCGGTCAAGACATGGCCAACGACATGAGACAGACCAACGACGAAGTTGAGAGGTGATGACGTGCCCACCCTGGAAAGGCACTGGGGAGTAGCCGGCGAGGACGTTCTCCGCCGCGAGCGTTTGCCTCGGACGCGATGATACCTCCGCAGCGGCTGTCGGATCGATACGAACTCGGGGACATCCTGGGGTTCGGTGGCATGTCCGAGGTTCACCTCGCGCGCGATCTGCGACTGCACCGCGACGTCGCGGTCAAGTTGTTGAGCGCCGACCTCGCTCGTGACCCCGATTGTTATTTGCGGTTTCGCCGGGAAGCGCAGCATGCCGCGGCGCTGAACCACCCCGCCATCGTCGCGGTGTACGACACCGGCACCACTAACACTGCGGTCGGCCCGCTGCCCTACATCGTGATGGAGTACGTCGATGGCGTCACGTTGCGCGACGTCGTGCACGGCGACGGCCCCATCGAACCTCGCCGCGCGATCGAGATCGTGGCCGACACGTGTCAGGCGCTGGATTTCAGCCATCGGCTCGGCATCGTCCACCGCGACGTCAAGCCCGCCAACATCATGATCAGCGCATCCGGTGCGGTGAAGGTGATGGACTTCGGCATCGCGCGTGCGGTGACCGAATCTGGCCAGCGTCTCACCCAGACGGCCGCGATACTCGGCACAGCTCACTACCTGTCGCCCGAACAAGCACGCGGCGAGGTCGTCGACGCTCGGTCCGATGTGTACTCGTTGAGCTGCGTGCTCTACGAGATGCTCACCGCCGCGCCGCCATTCGATGGGGACGACCCGCTCGACATCGTTCATCAGCACGTACGGACGGACCCGGCGCCGCCGTCGTGTCACCGCGACTCCATCCCACCGGGTCTGGACGCCGTGGTGCTCAAGGGGTTGGCCAAGAATCCCGAGAATCGGTACCAAAGCGCAGGCGAGATGCGAGCGGACTTGATCCGCGTGCACGGCGGTACGGTCCCTGCGGCGGCCAAGGTGCTGACGGGCGCGGTGCGGTCTGGCTCGCTCTCCCCGCCGATCGGTCCTGGAGGGTCATCGATCACACACGGCGACGCGGCGCGCCCGATCAGCCTCCCGGGGAGCGCACGCGGCACTCGGAGGCGTGCGTGGCTGTCGACGATCGCGACGTTCGGGGTGCTGTGCGTCGTGCTCGTCGTCGCCGTGAACGCCATGGGCGCCGACGGCCACCCAGTCCGAGTGCCCGACGTCAGGGGCCATACGCTGCAGGACGCCATCGCCGAGTTGCAGACCCTCGGGTTCGAAATCCGCGGCCCCATGCAGAGGTTTGATCCCACAGTGCCGATGGGCCGAGTCCTGGACACCGAGCCAGGTGCTCACACCGCCCTCGCCGGGGGCGACGCGGTCACCATCGACGTGTCCGCGGGACCCGAGCAGCGCGAGATGCCGAACTGCGCCAACCTCGTGGTCAAGGATTGCCTCACCGCACTCGCCGACGTGGGCTTTGCCCACATCGAGCAGTTGCCGGTGGCGTCGGCGACGGTGCCGCAGAACATGGTGATCGCCACCGTTCCAACTGCGGGACGACCCAGCGTCCTCGTCGACGAGGTCGCCATCAAGGTCAGTACCGGCGCAGAGGCTCGACGCGTCCCGGACGTGTCCGGCCAAACCGTGGCCGAGGCCATCGCCAATCTGAAGAGTGCCGGCTTCGAGACGGTCCTTCGCGGACCGGTCGACAGCAACTTCCCGTCGGGTGACGTCGTCTTCACCGATCCCCGTGCCGGAACGAGTCTTTCGGTTCGATCGGCGATCATGCTAAAGGTCTCCCGGGGCAACCAGTTTGCGATGCCGAACCTCGTCGGTATGACCTACGTCGAGGCCGTTCCCTATCTGCAGAGCCTCGGCTACGTGGGTGCGCTCCTCAACGGAGGTGACATACCCGGCGCGGACGAGGACCAGAACCGAGTCGTACAGCAGGCTCCGCCTGCCGGGGCGAGCATCAACCGCGACGGCACCATCACGCTGCGCTATGGGTCCTAGAACGGCGGACCCAGTGATCGGGAACGGCCCCGACATGCCGCCCTTCTCCGGGGCGCGCGATGTCGAGGCCGCGATCCGAGCGGTCTTGCGACGACAGTGCTGGGATGTCAGACCTTCAGAAGACGATCGAAGAACTCGCGATACCGCTTGAGGGCGATGCGAAGGTCCTCGGTGGATGCTTCTTCGCCGCGACCCCATTGCCGTTCGAGGTGCGAACGTGCGTCGGCGAAACCGGTCACCAGTTGCCCGACGACGTCGGCGACCAATCCGTCGGCCTTCTGGACGCACGCCCTGGGGTCGTCGACGAAGACGGCCTGGAGTTCAGTCCATCGGGTCCGCAACGAGTCCAGTAGGTCCTCGGCGAACAAGGGCTTCTCAGAAGCGGGTTCGCCGTCCGGTCGGCTCGAATCGACCTGCTCGACGGGGGACTCGGTATCGATACTCGTCTCCTGGGCCGCTGGGGAATCAGTTGCCTGAAGGTCTCCTCGGTCCCGCAACGACGAGTCCGTATGCCCGGCTACATGATCCGTCGGCGCGGCCTCGATGTGTTGGTCATTGCTGGTCATGAGTGTGCCTCTCGCTGAGTGGTGGTGTGTTGTGGGATGTGTTGGTCCGTGCCTTGGTTGAGCAGCTTTTCGAAGAGCGCGCGGTAGTGGACCAAGGCCTGACGTTGCGCCTCGGTGCCGATGTCGCCATGCTGCTGTGCCAGGTGGATGGCGTGGCCGGCGCGGTAGTTCTCGACCACCGTCGGATGGTCGACCGAGATGTCGGCGGCCCGCTTGTCGAAGTCATCGACGGGGTAGCCGCGTTCGCTCATCACCTCGGTGATCAGACGATCGGCGTCGCCGACCGCCTTGGCCGGGGTATCGACGAACGCGGTCTGCACACTGCGCCAGCGCTGACCATAGGCTTGGGCCGCTTCTTCGGTCAGCGGAACGATGTCGAGTTTCGCGCGACGATGCTCGCGGTCGGCCAGTTGTTTCTCGGCGGCTCGTGTGTCGCCGGTGTCGGAAACGGTCCGTTCGTATTCGGGGCCGAACCGTTCCTGCAGGTGCTCGCTCTTCGTGCGGCGCTTCATCGACAAGGCGAGGATCGCCACGGCCACAACGACCAAGATGATCACCGCGATCAAAATCCATTGCCAGACAGGCATTTTCCTGTTCCTCTCGCTCGTCGTTTCCGGCGGTCAGTAGTAGTGGCGGCGGCCACCGACGGCGCGGCCCGTGGATCCGAGGATCGCCAAGATCACGCCGACGACCAGCAGGATGACCCCGATGACCAAGATGAGGTGGGCGAACGCGAAGGTAGGGACCAACGTGGGTAGCAGGAAGCCCAGGATGATGAGAATGACGCCAAGAACAATCATGGCAACGCCTTTCGTGATGTCGCGCTAGCGCAGCGCGAGGGTTTCGGTGGGTCGGGCGGTCACCCGGCACCACCACCAGTCGACACCCCTAGGGAGGGTTCTGATACACCCCAAGGGCGGTAATCTTCGATCGTGCCCAAATCCAAGGATGGTCCGATCACCGTCGCGCTGGTGGACGACTACGACGTCGTGGTCAAAGGCGTGGCCAACATGTTCGACCGTTACCGCGACCGTGTCGTCGTCGCCGAGTTGGACGCGACGATGCCGGTGGAGGACGCCGTCGACATCGTCCTATATGACTCATTTGCTCAGCCGGAATCCGATCACCACGAGATCGGTGTCCTGGTGGCCAATCCGCGGGCACGCCGCGTGGTGGTCTATACGTGGAACTTTCATCCCGACCTCATCGCCAGCGCCAAGCAGCATGGGGCGCACGGCTATCTTTCCAAGACGCTGCCCGCCCGCGACCTGGTCGCCGCCTTGGAGGCCGTCCACGCCGGTCAGGTCGTGGTGAGCGACGTTCCGATGCGCGCACGCAGCGCGGTGGGGCTCGACTGGCCAGGCCGCGGCGAGGGACTCAGCGACCGAGAGTCGGAGATCTTGGCCCTCATTACCCAGGGCAAGAGCAATGCCGACGTGGCCCGACTGACCTACCTCAGCCCCAACACGGTGAAGTCCTACATCCGGACCATCTACCGCAAGATCGACGTGGGAAGCCGAACCCAAGCCGTGCTGTGGGGAGTGAGGCACGGCTTCACCCCGGACCATCACCGCATCGAACACTGGAAAGGTGGCCCTTAGACCCCGCCACCATTCGGTGTATTCACGGTCACGTCTCATCGGCCGCACGGGCGAACAGCTCCTGCACCACCGAGTGATCCGATTCGCCGAACCCGTCCCGCACCAATTCGGCGAATAGGTCTGTCACCAAGGACAATACGTCGGCGCGGGCGCCGACGGCCTCCGCTGCGCTCCGGGCGTACTCGAGATCCTTGAGTTGGTTCTTGGCGCTTCCGCCGACGTCGTAGGTGCGCTCCAGGAACTTGTCGCGTTTGAGGGCCAGCACCGCGGTGCTGGCGAGCCCACCCTGGAAGATGCGTACGAGACGTTCGAGGTCGAGTCCGTATGTCCGGGCAAGGGACAGGGATTCGGCCACCGTCGTCATGGTCGACGCGACGACCATCTGGTTGCAGAGTTTCGCGACCGAGCCGGCGCCCACGTCGCCCATCCGTTCGATGGTCTTGCCGATGGCCTCGAGGATCGGTGTGACCGAAGCGAACTCGTCGGCCGTACATCCGACCATCACGCTCAACGTGCCCTCCTGAGCGCCCTTGTCGCCGCCGCTCATCGGTGCGTCGATGACGGCGATTCCGTAGGGGGCGACGGCAGCGGCAAAGCGTGTGACCTTGTTTGGAGAGGTGGTGCTCATGATGAGGATGCGTTCGGTGCCCGCGGCCGCCCATGCGCGAAGGACGTCGTCCGAGGCGAGCGACTCGAGCTGATCGACATCCGGCAGAACCGAGATGACCACCGCGGAATCAAGGTCCTCGAGCCGCTCCGGAGTGCGAGCGGCGGGCGCGAAGGACATTGCCACCGACCGTGTCCGGTTCCACACCGCGACGTCGAACCCAGCGGAGACGAGATTGCGGGCGATCGGGGCACCCATCGGCCCCAAACCGATGACGGCAACCGAGAGTGGATCATTCGATGACACCGATGCTCCTTGCATTTCGTGATGGACCGCGTGTCAGGCGATGTGGGATCCGCCATTGACGTCGTAGGTGACTCCGGTGAGGTAACCGCCCTCGCGACCGAGCAGGAAGTTGACGACCCCGGCGACGTCGTCGACCGAACCGATCCGCCCGACGGGAAGCTCGCCGAGCATGTGGGCGATGCGTTCGTCGGAGAGCCGGCCGCCCATGATGTCGGTGTCGATCGATCCCGGCGACACCGAGTTGGCGGTGATCCCGTATGGACCGAGCTCGCGCGCAAGGGTGCGCGCGATGCCGAGTAGAGCGGCCTTCGAGCCGGAGTATGCGGCGCGGCCGTACACACCGCCGCCGCGCTCGGCCGATGCGGAGGAGATGTTCACGATGCGTCCCAGCCGGTTCGCCACCATCACCCGTACCGCTGCCCGCGTGACGTAGAACGTTCCGTTCACGTTGACGTCGAAGACGCGCTTCCACTCGGCCGTGGTGACGTCGAGGAACGGGACGGGCGAGCTGATTCCGGCGTTGTTGACCAGACCGACCAGTTGCGGAAGCGCGTCGACAACCGTGGTGACGGCGTCGTCGACCGCCTCTTCGTCGGCGATGTCCACTCCGAGTCCGATGGTCGGGACGCCGTGCTCACGCGCCACCTCGTGGGCGACGGCGGCGGAGCCTTCGCCATCGAGGTCGAAGATTGCGACCGCCCAGTTGTCTCGGGCGAGGCGATGGGCGATCGCGCGCCCGATACCGCGAACGGACGCCCCGCCGGTGACGATGGCGGTGGGTTGAGGCGGAAATGCGCTCGCCGGGTACTCGGGAACTGACATTGGCTGCCTCCTTGCAGGAACGGGCTCCCGTGGCTCTCCGACGCGGACTTCACCGTATCCCGCTCCCGCTCGCCGACGACGGTGCGTGGGGCGGGGCCGCTACCTGGTGAACTGATCGACGAGCAGCTGGACACGCTCCGCGTCGTAGCCACTGCGCAGCCGTTCGGTACGGCCCAGGGTGACGAGCCCGTGCAGCGCCGCCCAGAACACCTCGGTGAGCGCGTCCGCGTCTTGGTCGCCATCGACGAGGACGACCGCTTCGCGCAACTCGGCGAAGGCTGCCGTCAGCTGAGGCGGAGTCTCCTCGGCGGCGAAGCGCAGGGTGGTGGCGCGGGCGAACATCGCGTCGTAGACCGCCGGGTTGTCGCGCGCAAAGTGGAGGTAGGCGTGGGCGACCCGGGCCAGGCCGTCGCCAGCCGAGTCGGCGCCCAGCCGGGCGTTTCGCGTCACGTCCGCGAGCTCGCCGAACCCGTCGACGGCGACGGCATCGGCGAGCTGCTCCATGCCGGTGAAGTGCTTGTACAGCACCGGCTGGCTGTACTCGATCTGTGACGACAGCCGGCGCGTCGTGACCGCATCCCAGCCTTCGGCCTCGGCCAATTCGCGGGCCGTGGTGATGATCAGCCGTCGGCGGGCGGCTCGCTCACGCTCTCGGCGATCGTCATTGGGCATACCGGACTATAGCACCGCTAGAAATGCTAGCAGCGCTATTGACGACGTGCGCGACGGGGGTTAGCGTTGCTAGCAGTTGGTATGAGAGGAGTGACGACATGGCCTTCGACTTCATCGCTCGAGCCGCCGCACTGATCGCGATACTGGGTACCGCAGTCGTCTATGGCACCGACGTGTTCTGCGCGGTCGTGCTGCGGCCCGCGTTGGCGGCGGTGGACGATCGCGCCCTGGTGGCGGTGACCGGAAACGTGCACCGGTACGGAGACCGGCGAATGCCCGTTCCAGGGGTGCTCGGGGTGCTGGCCAGCGCCGCGGCCGCGGTGCTGGCCTTGGTGGCCGAGCACTGGCCGCGGGCTATCGCGGCGGCCTTCGCGCTGATCATGCTGTTGGTCTGGCTCGTGCTCTACACACGGGTCAGCGCGCCGATCAATCGAGAACTGACCGCCGCCGCCGACGCCGGGAGGGTGCTGACCAATGGGCGTGTGCTGCAAGCAAAGTGGGACCACATCATCGGCGTTCGCGCGGTGCTGCAAGGTCTGGCAGTGGCTGCCCTGTGCGTGGCGCTGATGATCTGATGTTCTCAGCTCAGGATCGTCGAGTTTCCAATTCACCTACACTCCAGGAGTTTTCGACATGACAGTCGCCGCCGTCGCCTACACGCTCAGCGGAATCATCGCCGCGACCATCATCTTCATCGGCGCGCGCTTCATCCTCGCGCCCGGCGTCGCCGCTGCCGGATACGGTGTGCAGCCAGATCTCGGCCAGCGCGCCGTCGGCGCCTACCTGAGCGTCAAGGGCATCCGCGACATCGCGTCGGGATTGTTCGTCATCATCGTCTTGGCGGCGGGCGCCACGCACCTGCTCGGGTGGGTGATACTGGCCGCCACGATCATTCCGCTCGCCGACGCGGCGATCGTGCTTCGCAACGACGGCCCCAGGTCGATCGCTCTAGGAGTCCACGGACTCACCGCGGTCCTCATGCTCGTCACCTCGGCGCTGCTGTTCGTCGCCTAGGCCCGACATCGGAAAGCTCTGTGGCGCAGTCAGCTTGCGGTGTGGACGATCAGGATGTCGACCTTGGCCTTGCGGGCGACCTCGGCGGGCACCGAGCCCAAGAGTCGTCCGGCCACCGAGTCCAACCCCACGTCACCGACGACCAGCAGATCTGCGTTGGCCTCGCCGACCAGCTTGACCAGGGCGTCGACGGGGGAGCCGACGACTGCCCGCTCCTCGATGTCACGCGCGCCCGCCGCCCGTGCGCGCTCCCGCGCGTCGTGAAGCACGTCGTAGACGGGGGCGTCCCCGTGCATGTGGTGGCCGCCTTCGCGGCCCAAGGCATCCTCGGCGCGGCGATCCCGCACTTGATCCGGCGCGGGAGGTCTGGACCAGCCGCCCCGTTCGGCGTGACGGAAGTGCGCAGTCGCCACGATCAGCTTCGCATTCTCCTGCGCCGCGAACGCACCCGCTCGCTCGACCGCACGCATCGACGAGTCCGACCCGTCGGTTCCCACGATTACAGTCCGGTAGCCACTCACGGGTCGCCTCCTTGAATCATCCAATGACGAGACGGTAACCGGGCGGGGCGCTCGATACTGTCACATCACCAAATCGACCAGGATCCACCTCGCGGTATGTTCACAGACGTGAGCGAAGACAGAGTTCGGGTGCAGGTCGGTGCTGGTGGTGTGGCCACGGTGACGATGGTGCGCTCCGACAAGCACAATGCGCTTGACCAACCCATGTTCGAGGGCCTGACGAATGCCGCCGCGCAGTTGGCGAAGGACGCCTCGGTTCGGGCGGTCGTGCTGCACGGTGACGGCAAGAGCTTTTGCTCGGGTCTGGACATTGCGAGCTTCATGTCGGGCCGGGGTGGCACCGGGGTCCTGCTGGAACGCGACGGCGATCGGTTGGCCAACTTCGCGCAGCGCGTGACCTACGACTGGTCCCTGGTCCCAGCACCCGTCATCGCCGCCATTCACGGGAACTGCTTCGGCGGTGGTCTGCAGATCGCGCTGGGCGCCGACATCCGGATCGCCGCGCCGGACGCGAAGCTGTCCATCATGGAGATCAAGTGGGGCCTGGTGCCGGACATGGGCATCACGCAGACACTTCCTCGCTTGCTCCCCATCGACGTAGCCAAGGAGCTGACGTTCACCGGCCGCATCGTTTCTGGGAGCGACGCTTTGGCGCTCGGGCTCGTCACTCGAAACAGTGCCGATCCATTGGCCGCCGCACTGGAGCTCGCCGAGGAGATCGCGCAGAAGTCGCCCGATGCGGTCCGCGCCGCCAAGCGCCTCTACGACGAGGCGTGGGTCAGTGACGACACCGCCGCCGCGCTGAAACGCGAATCAGAACTGCAGACCGCGCTCATTGGTGCGCCCAATCAACTCGCCGCGGTGGTGGCCGGAATGTCAGGGGAGAAGCCCGTTTTCGTCGATCCTTCCGAGGACTAGGTCATGGGGGCGTTGGACGGCCGGGTTGCGTTCATCACCGGAGGGGCACGCGGCCAGGGGCGTTCGCATGCCCTGGCTCTCGCCGCCGAGGGCGCGAACGTCGTCATCGCCGATGCGCCGCGTCCGATGAACCTGACGTATCCACTGGGCACCGAGGATGATCTGCGGGGCACCGCCAAGGAGGTCGAGGAGCTCGGCGGCCTCTGCCTCCCGATGGCGATGGACGTGCGCGACGCCGCCGCAGTGGGGGCCGCCATCGACGAAACCGTAAGCAGCTTGGGCAGTCTCGACATTCTGGTTGCCAACGCCGGGATCGTGAGCACCGGACCGCTTGAAGACGTGTCCGACGAGGTCTGGCATCAGCTCGTCGACACCAACCTGACTGGCGTGTTTCACACCCTGCGTGCCGTCATCCCGGTGATGCGACGACAGCGCTTCGGCCGGATCGTCGTCACCTCGTCGATGGGCGGGCGTATGGGCATCCCGGAACTCGGTGCCTACAACGCCACCAAGTGGGGAGTCATCGGGCTCGCGAAGTCGGTGGCCCTCGAAGTCGCGAAGGAGGGCATCACAGTCAACGTCCTCTGTCCGACCACTGTGCACACGCCGATGGTCCAGCCAGTGGGCGCCGACGACGCTCCCGATGAATTGGTCCAGCGGATGATGAGGGCGAACCCGATTCCCCAGCCGTGGATCGAGCCCGAGGACGTTAGCCGCGCGTTGCTCTATCTCGTCACGGACCCCGGCGTCGTCAGCGGTAGCGTCCTCGAGATCGGCCTAGGCGGCAGCGCCCGCATTCACTGACGAAGTGTTTGTCAGTAGCGCGATGTATGGTCGCACGTATGTTCGATTTGACCGAGTCGGTGCTGGTGGGGCGTATCGCGGAGCTCGAACTGGGTAAGTCGGCGGCGGCCGCTGAGCAGGCGGTGCTGACTGCACGGTGGGACGAGATGCGCCGCGCCCGGGAGGCCGCCGCGGGGGTGCCTGCGGCCAGGCGCGGCAAGGGGTTGGCCGGTGAGGTTGCGTTGGCGCGGCACGACTCGCCGAATCGGGGTGGCCGGCATCTGGGGTTCGCCCGGGCGTTGGTGCACGAGATGCCCCACACCTTGGCCGCGCTGGCCGCCGGGGTGCTCTCGGAGTGGCGGGCCACGCTGATCGTGCGGGAATCGGCGTGTCTGACCGTGGAGGATCGCCGGGAGTTGGATCGCCGGATGTGCGCCGACCCGTCGGTGCTGGAGGGTAAGGGCGACAAGCGGATCGAGGCCGACGCCAAGGCCATCGCCTACGAACTGGATGCCCGCGCCGTCGTGGAGCGGGCGGTGCGCGCCGAAGCCGACCGCACGGTGACGTGTCGGCCTGCGCCGGACAACATGACGTATGTGACCGCGTTGT
>JAOPUT010000363.1 GCA_025963385.1 Mycobacterium sp. | reverse complement strand
ACGGCGCTGATTCCAGCACCGACCCCTCGCACACCACCGGTCACCAGGACGACGCGGCCATCCAGTTGAAGGTTCACACCAGCACCGGAAGTTGCCCTGTCAGCGGCGTCAGTCACTGTGCTAGCGTACCAAGCAAGTGCTTGCTTAGGTAGTCACCCCGGGAGTAGCTGAGGATTCGCATGACGATCACCACCAAGACAATCGAGCCGGGGATCGTCTCGGTCACCGTCGACTACCCGCCCGTGAACGCGATCCCGTCGCGCGGCTGGTTCGAGCTCGGCGACGCCATCACTGCCGCGGGGCGCGACATGGCCACCCACGTGGTGATCCTTCGCGCCGAGGGCCGTGGCTTCAATGCAGGTGTCGACATCAAGGAGATGCAGAACACCGAGGGCTTCACCGCGCTGATCGACGCCAACCGCGGCTGCTTCCACGCATTCCGCGCCGTCTACGAGTGCGAGGTCCCCGTCGTCGCCGCGGTCAACGGATTCTGCGTCGGGGGCGGCATCGGCCTCGTCGGCAACGCCGACGTGATCGTCGCGTCCGATGACGCGAAGTTCGGCCTGCCCGAGGTCGAACGCGGCGCACTCGGCGCGGCCACCCACCTGTCGCGCCTGGTACCCCAGCACATGATGCGCAGGCTGTTCTTCACCGCCGCCACCGTCGACGCCGCCACGCTTCACCAGTTCGGCTCGGTGCACGAGGTCGTTCCGCGCGCCGATCTCGACGAGTCCGCACTGCGCGTCGCGCGCGACATCGCCGTCAAGGACACCAGGGTCATCCGGGCCGCGAAGGAGGCGCTGAACTTGATCGACGTGCAGAAGGTCAACGCCAGTTATCGCATGGAGCAAGGGTTTACGTTCGAGTTGAACCTGGCCGGCGTGGCCGACGAGCACCGCGACGCGTTCGCCGGGACTGCGAAGGGATCCGAGAAGTCATGACGGACAAGAGAACCACGCTCGACGATGCCGTCTCGTCGATCGAGAGTGGGATGACGATCGGCATCGGCGGATGGGGCTCGCGGCGCAAGCCGATGGCGTTCGTCCGCGCGCTGTTGCGAACCGGCGTCACCGACCTGACGATCGTGAGCTACGGCGGTCCCGACATCGGATTGCTTTGCGCCGCAGGGAAGGTCAAGCGCGTCTACTACGGTTTCGTGTCCCTGGATTCGCCGCCGTTCTACGACCCGTGGTTCGCCAAGGCGCGCACCACCGGCGCCGTCGAGGCCCGCGAGATGGACGAGGGCATGGTGCGTTGCGGCCTTCAGGCGGCGGCGCAGCGGCTGCCCTTCCTGCCGATCCGGGCGGGACTCGGCAGCGACGTCCGCACCTTCTGGGGTGACGAGCTCAAGACCGTCACCTCCCCGTACCCCGCTCCGGGCGGTGGTTTCGAAGAGCTCATCGCCATGCCCGCACTGAACCTGGACGCCGCGTTCGTGCACATGAACCTCGGTGACGAGCGCGGCAATGCCGCCTACACCGGGATCGATCCCTACTTCGACGACCTCTTCCTGATGGCCGCCGCGAAGCGCTTCCTCTCGGTGGAACGCGTGGTGCCCACCGAGGAGTTGATCAAGGCGGTGCCTCCGCAGGCGCTGCTGATCAACCGGATGATGGTCGACAGCCTCGTCGAAGCTCCCGGCGGCGCCCATTTCACCACCAACGAACCGGATTACCGACGCGACGAGAAGTTCCAGCGGCACTATGCCGAGGCGGCTGCCTCCGACGAGACGTGGGCCGAGTTCGTCGAGACGTACCTGTCCGGCAGCGAGGCCGACTACCAGGCGGCCGTTCGCAAGTTCAACGAAGCTCAGGAGGCCAAGTGATGTCCGCGACCCGCGCCGACGTCTGTGCCGTCGCATGTGCCGAATTGTTCCGTGACGCAGGCGAGATCATGGTCAGCCCCATGACGACCATCGTGTCCGTCGGCGCCAGGCTGGCGAGACTGACCTTCTCCCCAGACATCTTGTTGACCGACGGCGAGGCGCGACTGATTGCGGACACGCCCGCCATCGGCGCCGCTGCGGCGATCGAGGGCTGGATGCCGTTCAACCGCGTCTTCGAGACGCTGTCCTGGGGCCGACGCCACGTCGTCATGGGCGCCAATCAGATCGACCGCTACGGCAATCAGAACCTGTCGGCGTTCGGGCCCATTCAGCACCCCACCCGGCAAATGTTCGGTGTCCGGGGCGCCCCTGGCAATGCCATCAACCACGCCACCAGCTACTGGGTCGGCAACCACTCGAAGCGGGTGTTCTGCGACAGCGTCGACATCGTGTCGGGCGTCGGCTGGGACAAGGTCGATCCCGACAATCCCGCCTTCCGGTTCCTCGGCGTGTACCGGGTGGTGACCAATCTGGGCGTCTTCGACTTCGGCGGTCCCGACCACCAGATGCGGGCCGTGTCGCTGCATCCCGGCGTCGAGCCGGACCAGGTCGCGGAGAACACGTCATTCGAGGTCCACGGCCTGGGGTCCGCGCAGGAGTCCCGCTTGCCGACGGGTGACGAACTGACCCTGCTCCAGGAGCAAATCGACCCGAAGTCGCTGCGGGACAAGGAAGTAAAGGCCTAGCCATGGGCAAGCTGCGCACACCGCTGACCGAGCTGGTCGGCATCGAGCACCCCGTCGTCCAGACCGGTATGGGCTGGGTGGCGGGCGCGCGTCTGGTGGCGGCCACCTCGAATGCGGGCGGCCTCGGCATTCTCGCGTCGGCGACCATGACGCTGGACGAGTTGGCGACTGCCGTAACGAAGGTCAAGGCCACGACGGACAAGCCGTTCGGCATCAACATCCGTGCCGACGCCGGTGATGCGAACGACCGCGTCGACCTCCTGATCCGCGAGGGCGTGCGGGTCGCCTCCTTCGCGCTGGCGCCGAAGCCCGACCTCATCGCGAAGCTGAAAAACGCTGGGGTGGTGGTCATTCCGTCGGTCGGTGCGGCCAAGCACGCCAAGAAGGTCGCGGGCTGGGGTGCCGATGCGGTGATCGTGCAGGGTGGCGAGGGCGGCGGCCACACGGGTCCCGTCGCGACGACGCTGCTGCTGCCGTCGGTGCTCGACGCGCTGAAGGACACGGGTATTCCCGTCGTCGCGGCTGGTGGATTCTTCGACGGCCGTGGTCTCGCGGCCGCGCTGTCCTACGGCGCGGCGGGCGTGGCGATGGGTACCCGATTCCTGCTGACGTCCGACTCGACCGTGCCCGACGCCGTCAAGCAGCGGTACCTGCAGTCCGCGTTGGACGGCACGGTGGTCTCCACGCGCGTCGACGGCATGCCGCATCGCGTACTGCGCACCGGCCTGGTCGAGAAACTCGAGGACGGTTCGCGGGCAAGGGGTTTCGCCGCCGCGATCGGCAATGCCCAAAAGTTCAAGAAGATGTCGGGGATGACCTGGCGGTCGATGATCAAGGATGGCCTCGCCATGCGCCACGGCAAGGAGCTGACGTGGTCGCAGGTCGTGATGGCAGCCAACACCCCGATGCTGCTGAAGGCCGGCCTCGTCGATGGCAACACCGACGCGGGCGTGCTGGCCTCGGGTCAGGTCGCAGGCATTCTCGACGACCTGCCGTCGTGTGCCGAGCTCGTCGCCTCGATCGTCGACGACGCGGTCGAACACCTCCGTGCGGCGGCCGGCCACATCGTCTCGTAGAGCACCGCGCGCGCAATTGGCGCGAGTGTGAGTCTGGCGACGAAATTCGGGCTCAAGCGTCGTGAAGTTCACAGTCACCAGACGAAGCCACGCTCCCGCAGCGCGGACTCCACGCGAGCTACGTAGGTAGCCCGCCGATAGCGCAGCAGGTCGCGACTCACCCGGATGATGAACCAGCCCAACGCCGTCAACTCGAAGAGTCGGTCGATGTCCCGCTGTCGCACGGCGGGGTCGGTCCAGTGTTGTGGCCCGTCGTACTCGATGCCCACCTTGACGGTCTCGTACGCCATGTCGAGTCGACCGACGAATTGGCCGTGGTCACCAAAGACCTTGAACTGTGTTGTCGGCGCCGGTAATCCACCGTCGATCAACGCCAGCCGGGCTGCCGTTTCCTGAGGCGACTCAGCGCCGCCGTCCATCAATGGCAGTAGGGTGTCGAGCCGTGCCAAGCCACGGACCCCCGGGTGCAATTCGGCCAGCGCGCGGACGTCCGAGTTCGTCACCGCTGTGGCATTGGCGAGCGCATCGAGTCGCTTCACCGCATCGATCCGCGACGTGGTGTGCCTGCCGATGTCGAACGCGGTTCGAGACGGCGTCGTCACTGCGATGCCACCTACGTCGATGACCTCGGTCGACCGCAATCCCTCTGAACGGACGACGATCATTGGTGGAGACTTGCGGTTGTCGTGGATCAGCTCTGCGGGGTGTCGACCGTCGACCCACTTGGAGCCGAGGACCGCGGCTGCGGACTGCCCGGCAACCACCCCGCGGCGCTTCGACCAAAGCCATGCCGCTTCAGCTCGTTGAGGACCAGAAGGATCGGCACCTCTTGGCACGTAGACACCGGGGTAGAGCTGCTCGTAGGAGTTGCGCATCGCCCGCTCGGGTATGGCACGCGCTGCCAGCACCTCTGCACCCACGAACGGCCAGCGCAACTCCCCCATGGGCGAATGTTGCGCGCGGACTCCGACACCGAGAACGCCTTCAGCCCGTGTTCATCCACAGGCCTTGCGCGCCGAGTGTGAACGTCACGACGAAATCGGCCCCCGCACGTCGTGTGGTTCACACTCGGCGCGGTGAGTCAGAGCCTTTCGATGATGGTGACGTTGGCGGTGCCGCCGCCCTCGCACATCGTCTGCAGCCCGTAGCGGCCGCCCGTGCGCTCGAGGGTGTTGAGCATCGTCGCGAAGAGCTTCGCGCCCGTGGCCCCGAGCGGATGGCCGAGCGCGATGGCTCCGCCGCTCGGATTCACCTTCGCGGGGTCGGCTCCGGTCTCCTTGAGCCACGCCATGACAACGGGTGCGAACGCCTCGTTGATCTCGATGGTGTCGATGTCCTCGATCTTCAGCCCGGTCTTCTCCAGCGCGTAGTGCGTGGCGGGGATCGGACCGGTCAGCATGTAGACGGGATCGGCGCCGCGCGCGCTGATGTGATGGATGCGGGCCCGCGGCTTCAGGCCATGGTCCTTGACGGCTTGTTCGGAGGCGAGCAGCACCGCGCTGGCGCCGTCGGAGATCTGGCTGGCCATCGCCGCGGTCAACCGGCCGCCCTCGACGAGGGTCTTGAGTCCGGCCATCTTCTCGAGCGACGTGTCACGCGGACCCTCGTCGGTGACGAAGGCGGTCCCATCAACGGAGACCGGGATGATCTCGTTCTCGAAGTACCCGGCGCGGATGGCTTCCTGCGCGCGTTGATGACTCGTCAGCGAGTATTGCTCCATCGCCTCGCGGGTGAGTCCCCACTTCTCCGCGATCATCTCAGAACCGCGGAACTGCGAGATCTCCTGGTCGCCGTAGCGGTGCAGCCAACTCTTCGACTCGTTGGTCGGCGACGTGAAGCCGAACTGCTCGCCGACGATCATCGCCGAACTGATCGGGATCTGGCTCATGTTCTGCAAGCCGCCCGCCACGATCATCTCGGCGGTCCCCGACATGATCGCCTGCGCCCCAAAGGAAATCGCCTGCTGGCTGGAGCCGCACTGCCGGTCGACGGTGACGCCGGGCACCTCTTCCGGGAAGCCCGCGGCCAACCACGACAGCCGTGCGATGTTGCCCGCCTGTCCGCCGATGGCGTCGACACACCCCGCGATGACGTCCGTGACGGCACCGGGGTCGACGTCGTGGCGATCGAACAGGCCGCGCCAGGCAGCCGCCCCGAGGTCGACGGGGTGTAGGCCGGCGAGCGATCCGTTGCGCTTGCCGACCGCGGTGCGCACGGCGTCGATGACGTACGCGGGGGAGGCTGAAGCCATTGTCAATCTCCTTCTTTGGTGATGCCACCGAGCACGATGGCCAGATACTGTCTGCCGACCTCTTCGGCCGTGAGTGGTCCGCCCGGTTGATACCAGCGGACGGAGACCCACGTGGTGTCGCGGATGAAGCGGTAGACGAGGTCGACGTCGAGGTCCGGCCGGAAACATCCCTCGGCGACGCCCTGCTTGAGGATGTCCACCCACATCGTGCGCTGTTCCCGGTTGCGTTCGTCGACGAACCCGAACTGTGGCAGCGACGAAAGTCGTTTGGCCTCATCCTGATAGATGACGACCTGGGCATGCCGGTGTTCGATGGCCTCGAAGGACGCCATGAAGAGACCCTCGACGCGCTTCAGCGGATCGCTCTGACTCTCGACGATCTGCTGGTACCTGCCGAACAGCCAATCGAGGAAGTCCCGGAGCACCTCCTCGACCATCTGCTCCTTGGACTTGAAGTGGTGGTAGAGGCTGCCGGAGAGGATTCCTGCCGAATCGGCGATGTCGCGCACGGTGGTGGCTCGCAGTCCGCGCTCGGCGAACATCGCCGCGGCGAGGTCGAGCAGCTCGTCACGGCGACTCGCAGGCGCCTTGTCCACCAGATCAGAGTATCAACCAAGCGCTTGCTCGGCTAGCCGCCACCCTCGGCGCACGTCAGGCGCGCTGGCTCGACACCGAGATCACTTCACCGGTCAGATAGCTGGAGTAGTCGCTGGCCAGGAACGCCATGGTGGCCGCCACCTCCCACGGCTCGGCGGCGCGTCCGAACGCCTCGTCGCCTGCCAGCCGGTCGAGCAGCTCGGAGCTGCTGGTCTTCTCGAGGAACTTGTGTCGGGCGATGCTGGGCGAGACGGCGTTGATCCGGACGCCGTATTCGACGGCTTCGATTGCGCTGCAACGGGTCAGCGCCATCACACCCGCCTTGGCCGCCGCGTAGTGCGACTGCGAGTGCTGGGCGCGCCAACCGAGCACGCTCGCGTTGTTGACGATGACGCCGCCGTGCCCCGCGTCGCGGAAGTACCGCAGTGCCGCCCGGGTGGCGCGCATGACCGAGGTCAGCGTCACGTTGAGCACGCGGTCCCACTCGTCGTCGGTCATGTCGACGACGGGGGTCTGGCCGCCGAGTCCGGCGTTGTTGATCAGGACGTCCAGCCTGCCCATCTTCTCGACCGAGGACGTGATGAGCGCGTCGACGGCCGGGGTCGAGGTCACGTCACACACCACCGACTCGACGCGGCCCAAGCCGAGACCGGCCAACTCGTCGCGGGTCTCCCCGAGACGCCGCTCGTGGAAGTCGGAGACGACGACGTCGGCGCCCTCCGCGAGCGCCCGCCTGGCCGCCGACGATCCGATGCCGGTGCCCGCCGCGGCCGTCACCAGGACGACCTTGCCTGTCAGCAGCCCGTGCCCGTCGATCTCCTTCGGCGCGATTGACAGACTCATGGTTGTCTCCTCTTCGCGCAAGCGCTCATTAGCCGCCCTTCACTTCCCGCGGTAGGCCGAGCACTCGCTCGGCGATGATGTTGCGCTGGATCTCGTTCGACCCGCCGTAGATGGTGTCCGAGCGCGAGAACAGGTACAGACGTTGCCATTCATCGAATTCGCCGCCGTCGAGCAGCAGTCCGGCCTTGCCTTGGACGTCCATCGCGATCTCGCCGAGTTCGCGATGCCAGTTGGCCCACAACAGCTTTGACACCGAATCCTTTCCGGCGGCCTGACGCCGCCCCTCCACGTCCATGGTCTTCAATGCATACGACCGCATCGTCTTCAGACCCACCCACGATCGTGTCAGCTTCTCGCGGATCACCGGATCGTCGATGGCTCCGGTCTTCTTGGCCAGTTCGACGATGCCGGAAAGCTCACGCGCGTAGCGGATCTGCTGTCCGAGGGTCGATACCCCACGTTCGAAGGTCAACGTCCCCATGGCGACCCGCCACCCGTCGCCGGGGTCACCGACCACGAGGGATGCGTCGGTTCGGGCGTCGTCGAAGAAGACCTCGTTGAACTCGGAGTCGCCCGTGAGCTGGACGATGGGACGCACGTCGACACCCGGCTGATCCAGCGGTACCAAGAGGTAGGAGAGTCCGGCGTGTCGCTTGGACCCCTTCTCCGTCCGTGCGACGACGAAGCACCACTGCGCCCAGTGCGCCAGCGACGTCCAGACCTTCTGCCCATTGATGACCCACTGGTCACCGTCGAGCTCGGCCGTCGTCGACACGTTGGCCAGATCGCTGCCCGCGCCGGGCTCCGAGTACCCCTGGCTCCACAGCTCGGTGACGTCGAGGATCCTCGGCAGGAATCGCTTCTGCTGTTCCGGTGTGCCGAACGCGATGAGCGTCGGCCCCAGTAGCTCCTCGCCGAAGTGGTTGACCTTGTCCGGGGCGTCGGCGAGCGCGTACTCCTCATAGAACGCGACGCGGTGCGCGACCGTCAGCCCGCGTCCGCCGTGCTCCTCCGGCCACCCGAGGCACGTCAGCCCGGCAGCGGCCAGATGCTGGTTCCACCTGCGCCGTTCGTCGAACGCCTCGTGCTCGCGACCAGGCCCTCCGAGCCCCTTGAGCGCGGCGAATTCGCCGACGAGATTGTCTGCGAGCCACTGCCGGACCTCGGCCCGGAACGTCTGGACCTCTATCACCCCTGTAGGCTAACCTACCAAGCACTTGCTTTGTTAGAGGAGCGTCAATGACGATCGAGCAAAGGACCATTCCAGGGGTCCTTGACCGGATCGGCGACGAATTCTCCGACCACCCCGCCATCGTCACCGACGACCGTCAGCTCACCTACGCGGAGCTGAAGTCCGAGGTCAGGCGGGCCGCCGCGGCGATGATCGCCTTCGGTGTCGACGCAGGCGATCGGGTGGCCATCTGGTCGCCCAACACATGGCACTGGGTCGTCGCCTGCCTTGCCACGCACTACGCCGGGGGCGTCGTCGTCCCCCTCAACACCCGGTACACCGCCAGCGAGGCGACCGACATCCTCGCGAGGACCAGCGCTCCCCTCCTCATCGCGATGGGCAGGTTCCTCGGTTCCGACCGGACGTCGGAACTCGACCGCGCTGCGCTGCCCGACCTCCGCCACGTCGTACGCATCCCGATCGACGAGGACGACGGAACCTGGGACGAATTCGTCGCCCGCGGGACCGACCTGGACGCCGCCGATGCCCGCGCCGCCGCCGTGCGACCCGACGACGTGTCCGACATCCTCTTCACCTCCGGCACCACCGGACGGAGCAAGGGCGTGCTGTGCGCCCACCGGCAGTCACTCGACGCCCCCGCCGCGTGGGCGGCCTGCGGCGAGCTCACCAGCGATGACCGCTATCTCTGCATCAACCCGTTCTTCCACAACTTCGGCTACAAGGCCGGGATCCTCACGTGTCTGCAGAAGGGCGCCACGCTGATCCCTCAGCTGACGTTCGACCCGGAGAAGGCCATGAGAGCTGTTCAGGACCAACGGATCACGGTTCTGCCGGGCCCGCCGACCATCTACCAGACACTGCTCGACCACCCCAGGCGTGGGGAGTACGACCTGACCTCGCTTCGCTTCGCGGTGACCGGGGCAGCCGTCGTGCCGGTCGTGCTGATCGAGCGCATGCAGGACGAACTGGACATCGACATCGTGCTGACGGCGTACGGCCTCACGGAGGCAAGCGGTTTCGGCACGATGTGCCGTGCCGACGATGACGCCGTGACGGTCGCGACGACGTGCGGCAGACCCATCGCGGACTTCGAGTTGCGGATCGACGGGGTGGACGAGGGCGAGGTCCTGCTTCGCGGCCCGAACGTCATGCTCGGCTATCTCGACGATCCCGACGCTACCGCCGCCGCGATCGATGCCGACGGCTGGCTGCACACCGGAGACGTCGGAAGGTTGGACGCAGAAGGCAATCTCAGCATCACCGACCGGCTCAAGGACATGTACATCTGCGGCGGCTTCAACGTCTACCCGGCCGAGATCGAGCAAGTGCTCGCCCGCCTGGACGGCGTCGCGGACAGCGCCGTGATCGGGGTGCCCGACGATCGGCTCGGTGAGGTCGGCAAGGCGTTCGTCGTGCTCAAGGCAGGCGCCGTACTCGACGAGGCAGGGGTGATCGCCCACACCCGCGACTACCTGGCGAACTTCAAGACCCCGCGGTCGGTGGCTTTCGTCGAGGTGCTGCCGCGAAACCCTGGAGGAAAAGTGGTCAAACCCCTTCTGCGAGAGCTCAGTTGATGGACCTGACGTTCGACGACGACACCGAGGAGTTCCGCGCCGAGGTGCGCGACTTCCTGGCCGCCAACCAAGCGCACTTCCCGACGAAGTCCTATGACACCGCCGAGGGATTCGAGCAGCACCGCCAGTGGGACAAGGTGCTCTTCGACGCGGGTTTGTCGGTGATCGCGTGGCCCGAGAAGTACGGCGGCCGCGACGCGACACTGTTGCAGTGGATCGTCTACGAAGAGGAATACTTCCGCGCGGGCGCACCGGGTCGAGCCAGTGCCAATGGCACCTCGATGCTCGCGCCGACGCTGTTCGCCCACGGTACCGAGGAGCAACGCGACCGCGTGCTGCCGAAGATGGCGAGCGGTGAGGAGATCTGGGCGCAGGCGTGGTCGGAGCCCGAGTCGGGCAGCGACCTCGCCTCGTTACGGTCCACCGCCACCAGGACCGATGGCGGCTGGAAGCTCAACGGCCAGAAGATCTGGAGCTCGCGGGCTCCATTCGGCGAGAGGGCGTTCGGGCTGTTCCGCTCGGACCCGAGGGCCCAGCGCCACAAGGGCCTGACGTACTTCATGTTCGATCTGCACGCCGACGGCGTCACGGTCCGACCCATCGCCCAACTCGGGGGCGACACCGGGTTCGGCGAGGTGTTCCTCGACGACGTGTTCGTGCCGGACCACGACGTCATCGGATCGGTCGACGAAGGTTGGCGTGCCGCGATGAGCACGTCCAGCAACGAGCGGGGCATGTCCCTCCGCAGCCCCGCCCGCTTCCTGGCGCCCGCCGAACGCCTGGTCGACGCCTGGAAGGTGGACCGCGATCCCGCAATCGCCGACCGGGTTGCCGACGCCTGGATCAAGGCGCAGGCCTATCGGCTGCACACGTTCGGCACCGTCACCAGGCTGGCGGTCGGGGGTGAACTCGGCGCGGAGTCGTCGGTGACCAAGGTGTTCTGGTCCGACCTCGACGTCGCGCTGCACCAGACGGCGCTCGACCTGCGCGGCGCCGACGCGGAGCTGGCCGACGAGTGGACCGATGGCCTACTGTTCGCGCTCGGGGGGCCGATCTACGCGGGCACCAACGAGATTCAGCGCAACATCATCGCCGAGCGGCTGCTGGGCCTGCCCAGGGAGCCGAAGTGAAATTCGAACTGGACGACCAGCAGCGCGATTTCGCGGCGAGCATCGATAGCGCACTGCGCGCCGCCGACGTGCCTGCGGCCATCCGGGCGTGGTCGAGCGGTGAGACGGGACCAGGTCGCAAGGCCTGGGCGACGCTTGCCGAGTTGGGCGTCACCGCACTGATGGTGCCCGAGGAGTTCGACGGTATCGACGCCCATCCCGTCGACCTCGTCGTCGCCGCCGAGCGAATCGGTTACTGGGGTGTTCCTGGACCGGTGACCGAATCGATTGCGGTGGCGCCGATTCTGCTTGCCGGCGAAGAACGCAGCGGCGCACTGGCCTCCGGCGAACTCATCGCGACCGTCGCGATGCCGCCGCTCGTACCGCGCGCGGTCGACGCCGACGCCGTGGGACTGGTACTGCTGGCCGCCGACGGCGAGGTGTCCGACGCCGAGGCGGGGACGAAGCACGAGTCCGTCGACCCCGCCCGTGGCCTGTTCGACGTCAAGGCCTCGGGCACAGCGCGAAAGTCCGACACGGCAAGGGCTTTCGAGTTCGGCGCACTGGTGACCGCAGCTCAGCTGATCGGCGCGGGCCAAGCCATGCTGGACGGTTCGGTCGAATACGCCAAGCAGCGCACGCAGTTCGGCAGGGTGATCGGTTCGTATCAGGCGATCAAGCACAAGCTGGCCGACGTCCACATCGCGATCGAGCTGGCCCGGCCGCTGGTGTACGGCGCGGCGCTGTCACTGGCCGATGGATCCCCTGACACGGTCCGCGACGTCAGCGCGGCGAAGGCGGCCGCCTCCGACGCGGCGATGCTGTCCGCACGCTCGTCGCTGCAGACGCACGGGGCGATCGGTTTCACCCAGGAGCACGACCTTTCGCTTCTGCTGCTGCGGGTACAGGCGCTGCGGTCCGCATGGGGCGATCCGTCGTGGCACCGCCGTCGAGTGCTGGAGGCGCTGACAGCATGAGGGCCAGCGAGGAGCGAAGCGGATCGCGCATGACAGAAGAACGGGAGATGCTGCGCGACACCGTCGCGTCGCTCGTCGAGAAGCACGCCTCCCCCGAGGCCGTCCGCCGCGCGATGGAGTCCGAGCGCGGCTACGACGAAGCACTGTGGACGCTGCTGTGCGAACAGGTCGGCGCGGCGGCCCTCGTCATCCCCGAGGAACTCGGCGGTGCGGGCGGTGAGCTCGCGGACGCCGCCGTCGTCATCGAGACACTGGGGCGCGGGCTGGTGCCGACGCCGCTGCTCGGCACGACGCTGGCAGAGCTCGGACTGTTGGCCGCCGAGCAGCCGGACACCGACACCCTGGAAAGGCTGGCCGAGGGCAGGTCCATCGGCGCGGTGGTGTTCGATCCCGACTACGTGATCAACGGTGACGTTGCCGACGTGGTGCTGTCCTGCGGGGAGGGACGGCTCAGCCGCTGCACGGGCTTCACCGTCGAACCGGTCATCACGATGGATCCCACCCGCAGGCTCGCCCGTGTGTCGGGTGGAGAGCCGTCCGCAGTCGCACCGGATCCGGGACTTGCCGACATCGCGGCCATCCTGTTGGCGGCCGAACAGATCGGTGCCGCCGCCCGCTGCCTGGACCTGACGGTCAGCTACACCAAGGAGCGCGTCCAGTTCGGCAGGCCGATCGGCAGTTTCCAGGCGCTCAAGCACCGGATGGCCGACCTGTACGTCCTGGTGCAGTCGGCACGGGCGGTCGTAGACGACGCGGTGGCCGAGCCGTCGGCGACGTCCGCCGCGTTGGCGCGGGTCTCGGCCAGTGAAGCGTTCAGCGCCGTCACCGCCGAAGCCATCCAGATGCACGGCGGCGTGGCGATCACCTGGGAGTACGACATTCAGCTGTACTTCAAGCGGGCGCACGGCAGCGCCCAGCTGCTCGGACCGCCGCGCGACTACCTGCGTCGCCTCGAGTCCGAGGTGCTCTAGCCCTGCCTGCTCGACGTTGGGGCGACCCGCTAGCGTGGCTGGGATGAGCGATCGTGTGGCGCTGCGCGCGGGAATCCCGCCGTTCTACGTCATGGACGTGTGGCTGGCCGCAGCCGAACGCCAACGGTCGCACGGCGACCTGGTGAACCTGTCCGCCGGACAACCGAGCGCGCAGGCGCCCACCCCCATCCGCGCGGCGGCCGCCGACGCGCTGGCGAATCACAATCTGGGATACACGGTCGCGCTGGGCATCCCGGAACTCCGCGAGGCGATCGCGGCGTCCTACGCAGACCGATACGGAGTGGTGGTGGGTCCCGAGGAGGTCGTCGTGACCACCGGGTCCACCGGCGGGTTCCTGCTCGCGTTCCTGGCCTGCTTCGACGTGGGCGACCGCGTCGGCGTGACGAGCCCCGGATACCCGTGCTACCGCAACATCCTCTCGGCACTGGGCTGCGAGGTGGTCGAGATCCCCTGCGGCCCCGAGACGCGATTCCAACCGACCGTCGAGATGCTCGCCGCCATCCAGCCGCCCCTCAAGGGCCTGGTGCTCGCCAGCCCTGCCAACCCGACCGGCACCGTCATCCCGCCTGCCGAGCTGGCGGCGATCGCGACCTGGTGCGAGACCAGCGGCGTCCAACTGGTCAGCGACGAGATCTACCACGGCCTGGTCTACCCCGGTGCGCCGCCGACCAGCTGCGCGTGGGAGACCTCGAGCGAAGCCATTGTCGTGAACAGCTTTTCGAAGTATTACGCGATGACGGGGTGGCGACTCGGCTGGCTCCTGGTGCCTTCGGCGTTACACCGCGCGGTCGACAGGCTGACCGGGAACTTCTCCATCTGCCCACCGACACTGCCGCAGTTCGCGGCCGTGGCGGCATTCGAGCAGGAGTCCGCGGCACAGGCCGACGCGCTGGTCGAGGAGTACGCCGTCAACCGCAAGATGCTGCTGCGCGGCCTACCGGAGATCGGGCTGCCGCGACTGGCGCCCGCCGACGGTGCGTTCTACGTCTACGCCGACATCTCCGAGTACTCAAGGGACTCGCTCGACTTCTGCGCAAGACTGTTGGCCGACACCGGGATCGCGATCGCGCCGGGTATCGACTTCGACACCGTGCACGGCGGCAGGTACGTCCGTCTGTCGTTCGCAGGCGCCACCTCCGACATCGCCGAGGCACTGCGCCGGATGGGGCCGTGGCTGGCGGGTCAGAACTGAGGTCGAAGGCACTCAACCGAAATCGATCATCGAAACACCTTCGGCGTCGCCGACAGCAACTTTAGAGCCCGAGGTGGCCAGTGCGTATGTAGTCACTACGCGGCGACTGATCGTCAGCTCTTGTTCTCCGCTAATCGGGTTCCACAAGAGAACCGTGCCGTCGTTGCCAGAAGAGATCAAGCGATACCGACCATTAGGGCCGACACCAAATGCCAGGGAAGCAGTGGTTTGCTGGTGCGCTGTGCATCGCCACAATACATTTTGCGATAGCGCATCCCACACTGTAATTATGCCGTTGGTAGCGCATGCGGCCAGGACCGACGACCCCTCAGTGTATCCGAACGCCACGCAACGAATCGCCCAGTCATTTTGCATCAGTGTGGCTTCCAGAAGGTCATCACCATCGCCCCAGATCCGCACCGAGCCATCCTCGCTGCCC
>JAOPUT010000207.1 GCA_025963385.1 Mycobacterium sp. | reverse complement strand
CCAAGCGTGCTTGGTGGGCTGCGTGGGTGGCCTCGGCGTTCTCACGATGCGCTACGGCTGCTGACCCCACCCAAGGGGTCGTCGCTTGGCGTCCGCTCTTCGCAATAACGCAGGCCCGCAACACTTCTGCCATTATCGCGGCGTGTGCTCCGCGTGGGTTCCGGGTTCCGTGCTGGGATGCCTCACTCGGGAGAGCGAACCTTCTCTTCTGGTTCGACCTTGGCCTCGATCGGCTTCCGTGACTCCTTTGTACTCCGTGACCGCGGTCACATCAAGGGCCAATTGGCCCGAGTCTTCAGATCGTTATTGGACGGCGTCAGCAACCGAGGAGAGGATTGGGTTGCGCCGTCAGAACAGGAAGCGTCGCAGCAACGAGTAGGTCAGGGCCCCGGCCGCCAACGCACTGACGCCGACGGCGACGGTCGTCGCGACGGCCGCACCCGACGGTGCGCTGATGCGATCCCTCAGTGACACGGGTCGGGAGAACGTCAGCACGGGCCAGGCGCGGCCCACCGCTTCCTTGCGCAGGGCGCGGTCGGGATTGACGACGGTCGGGTGGCCGACCGCCTCGAGCATCGGCAGATCGGTGATCGAGTCGGAGTACGCGTAGCAGTGATCGAGTGCGTAGCCTTCGCGAGCGGCGAGTTCGTGAATCGCCTCGACCTTGCCTTCGCCGTAACAGTAAAAGGCGACTTCGCCGGTGTACTTGACGTCCTCGACCACCATTCGGGTGGACATCGCATGCGTCGCGCCCAACGCGCGGGCGATCGGCGCGACGACCTCCTCGCCCGACGCCGACACGACGACGACGTCGCGGCCGCACAGCTTGTGGTCGGCGATGAGGTTCGCGGCTTCGGCGAATACCAGCGGATCGACGATGTCGTGCATGGTCTCTCCGACGATCGACTTGACCTGCTCGACGTTCCAACCCGTGCACATGGTGGTGAGGTACGAGCGCATGCGATCCATCTGCTCGTGGTCGGCCCCGGACATCAGGAAGAGGAACTGTGCATACGTGGACTTCAGCACCGCTTGCCGGTTGATCAGCCCCTGCTCGAAGAAGGGTTTGCTAAAAGCAAGGGTGCTGGACTTGGCGATCACGGTCTTGTCAAGATCGAAGAACGCAGCAGTGCGTACCGGTTGGTCGGCTTTTCCTTCGTTTTTTGGCTGGGTCCCGTTCGCCGCGACAGATCCCGTGGAGGTCACGATGGCCAGCATATGCGGCAGGGGTATCGGCTGGACTGCTGAACTTCACAAAGTGGCAGTCTGCGACACCTGTCTCGCTAGGTAACTTTCCAGGTCACCGCGCGATTTCGGCGGAATTCATAGGGTCTCGACGTCTTGCGCTGCCCCACATTTACGTGTGTATAGTGAGCATTACCTGGCTTATGCCGGGTGTGCATCAGCCCGACCCCCGGGGCTGATACACGACGACCTCCGCCTCCTCCCCCCTGGCGGGGGTCGTCCCTTTTTGATGGCCAGAACGTCAATTTCTCGCTGCGATCCCCGGCTGCCGCCGTCCCATGTTTGCGCGCGCAATGCCCACGGCACAGGTTGTCCACAGACGCGTATCCATCCACATTTCGGCTCATGGGGATGGCGAAGCGTCGGACGGTGGCCACACAGTGGGGGCATGAGTACCAACAACGGCATCCTCTCGTTGGTCGTCGACGCCTCACTGCGCGGCGACGTCGATCGCATCGCCGCCGCAGCCGGAGTGCGGGTGATTCATGCCGGCGAGCCGTCCAGCCGCAAGGTGTGGACGGCGGCGTCGGCGGTCGTACTCGACGTCGACGGAGCCCGTCGGTGCGCCGAACTGGCACTGCCTCGACGTGCCCGAGTGCTGGTGATCGGTCATGTCGAGCCGTCTGCAGAGCACTGGCAGCTCGCTATTTCCGTTGGTGCGCAACGGGTTTTGTCGTTGCCCGTGGACGAGGCGCAGCTGGTGTCTGAGCTGTCCGACGCTGCCGAGTCGACACGTGATGACGGTCGAGCTGGGGCGGTGCTCGCGGTCCTCGGAGGTTGCGGTGGAGCGGGCGCCTCGGTGTTCGCGACCGCGCTCGCACATGCCGCTTCTCCGGCCCTGCTGGTCGACGTCGACCCGTGGGGCGGCGGAATCGACCTGACGCTCGGTAGCGAGCGCGATGCCGGACTCCGCTGGCCCGACCTCGCGCTCGGCGGCGGGGGCCGAATCGGCTATCCGGCGCTCCGCGCGGCACTGCCGTCGCGCCACGGAATCGCCGTCCTGTCGGCGGGACAAACGGGGCAAGAGATCGACGCGGGCGCGCTGGCCGCGGTCATCGACGGGGGTTGCCGCGGGGGCGCCACGATCATCTGCGACCTGCCCCGGCGTGCCACCTCCGCCGTTGGCGCGGCACTCGACGCCGCCGACCTCGTCGTTCTCGTCACCCCCGCCGACGTGCGGTCGTGCGCCGCCGCAGCGGCGGTGGGATCGTGGCTGGCGGAGACCAATCCGAACGTGGGTCTGGTCGTGCGGGGGCCCGCCCCCGGCGGGTTGCGCTCGGCGGACGTTGCCCGCATCACGGGCTTGCCGCTGCTAGCGGCGATGCGGCCGCAACCCGGCCTCGCCGCCGAACTCGAGCACGACGGGTTCAGGCCACGGCGCCGCTCGGCGCTGATGTCCGGGGCCCGGCGCGTGCTCGAGGTGCTGCACCGCCAACCCAAGGCAAGCGAGGGGCGGCTGGTCGCATGAGCGCTTCGCTGATCGAGCGGGTCAGGGAACGGCTGGCGACGGAGTCCGGCCCACTACGACCGAATGTGGTCGCCGAAGCCATTCGCGCGGAATCCTCCGGCGTGCTCGGTGACATCGACGTCCTAAGTAATCTCCGGCTGCTCCAGACCGAGCTGACCGGCGCAGGCATTCTGGAACCGCTGCTGCGTGCGGAGGGAACCACCGACGTGCTGGTGTCGGCGCCGGATTCGGTCTGGGTCGACGACGGCTCCGGCCTGCGCCGCACCGCGATCCGCTTCGACGACGAAGCGGCAGTGCGCAGATTGGCACAGCGCCTGGCATTGGCCGCGGGGCGGCGACTGGACGAGGCGCAGCCATGGGTCGACGGCCAACTCACCGGGTTGGGGGCGGGCTTCACCGTGCGACTCCATGCCGTGCTTCCACCGATCGCCCCCGCGGGTACCTGTTTGTCGCTGCGGGTGCTGCGGCCCGCCACCCAGGACCTCGAAGCGCTCGTCGGCGCCGGAGCCATCGCCCAGGAGGCGGTTCCCGTCGTCGACGGCGTGATCGCGGCCCGACTGGCCTTCCTCGTCTCGGGCGGAACGGGCGCTGGGAAGACCACCTTGTTGTCGGCCGCGCTGGGTGCCGTCTCGGCGGACGAACGAATCGTCTGCGTGGAGGACGCGCCCGAGCTCGCTCCGCGGCATCCGCACCTGGTCAACCTCGTCGCAAGGTACGCCAACGTCGAGGGTGTCGGTGAGGTGACGGTCCGCGACCTGGTCCGGCAGGCGTTGCGGATGCGACCCGACCGGATCGTCGTCGGTGAGGTCCGTGGTGGTGAAGTCGTCGACCTGCTCGCCGCGCTCAACACCGGTCACGACGGCGGCGCGGGC
>JAOPUT010000113.1 GCA_025963385.1 Mycobacterium sp. | reverse complement strand
GTGATCCTGACGGCGGTCGGGGTGAGAGTGTTGGCCCGCTGATGAGCGCTTGCGCGAAGAAGAGACCGTCATGAGTTACGACGCGACACTGCGGATCCGGCGGTTCTTCCGCGGTGTGCCCAGGGCCATCGACACGGTGGGCGAGCAGGCACTCTTCTACGGCGAATCGGTGCGCTACATCCCGAACGCGCTCACCCGCTACCGCAAGGAGACCATCCGTCTCATCGCGGAGATGACGATGGGTGCCGGCGCCCTGGTGATGATCGGCGGCACGGTCGGCGTCGCGGCGTTCCTGACCCTGGCCTCCGGCGGTGTCATTGCGGTACAGGGCTATTCGTCGCTCGGCAACATCGGCATCGAAGCGCTGACAGGCTTCCTGTCGGCCTTCCTCAACGTCCGCATCGTCGCGCCGGTGATCGCGGGCATCGCACTGGCGGCGACCATCGGCGCAGGCACCACCGCCCAGTTGGGCGCCATGCGCGTCGCCGAGGAGATCGATGCGGTCGAGGCGATGGCCGTGCACTCGGTGTCGTACCTGGTGTCGACGCGGATCATCGCCGGACTGATCGCGATCGTCCCGCTGTACTCGCTGTCGGTGCTCGCCGCGTTCTTCGCCGCGAGGTTCACCACCGTGTTCATCAACGGACAGTCTGCGGGTCTCTACGACCACTACTTCAACACGTTCCTGGTGCCGACCGATCTGTTGTGGTCGTTCCTCCAGGCCATCGTCATGTCCATCGCCGTCATGCTGGTGCACACGTACTACGGCTACAACGCATCCGGCGGCCCCGTCGGCGTCGGCATCGCCGTCGGTCAGGCCGTCCGCACGTCACTGATCGTGGTCGTCACCATCACCCTGTTCATCTCCCTGGCCGCATATGGTGCGTCGGGCAACTTCAACTTGTCCGGATAGGCGGGTCGAGAGATGGGTGACGCCAAGCGCAGTCATGTGAGGATCGCCGCCGCGATCCTCGCGGCTGTCGTGGTGGCTGCCGTCGTCTTCACCTACCTGTCGTACACCGCGGCGTTCACGCCCGTGGACACGGTGACCGTCACGGCCCCGCGAGCAGGCCTGGTGATGGAGACCGACGCCAAGGTCAAGTACCGGGGCATCCAGATCGGCAAGGTCGAGTCCATCGACTACGCAGGCGACCAGGCGAAGCTGACGCTCGCCGTCGACAGCAGCCAGCTGCGCTACGTGCCTGCGAACGCGAAGGTACGCATCGCAGGCACGACCGTCTTCGGTGCCAAGTCGGTGGAGTTCCTGACGCCCGACGAGCCGAGGGACGGCTCGTTGCGCCCAGGTGCGCACGTGAATGCCGCCGACGTGCAGCTCGAGGTCAACACGCTCTTCCAGACGCTCACCAACACCCTGCAGAAGGTCGACCCGATCAACCTCAACGCCACGTTGAGCGCGCTCGGCGAGGGGCTGCGGGGCAACGGCGACAACCTCGGCGCGACACTCGCCGGGCTGACTTACTATCTGCAGCAGTTCAATCCGAAACTGCCCGCGCTGCAGCAGGTCTTCCAGAAGACCGGCGTGGTCGGCAACATCTACGCCGACGCGGCCCCCGATCTGGTGACGGTGTTCGACAACACCCCGACGATCAGCAAGACCCTCGTCGACCAGCAGGACAACCTGAATGCCACGCTGTTGGCCGCCACGGGGCTGGCCAACAACGGTACCGCCACGCTGCAACCGGGTGCCGAGGATCTGATCGCCGCCGTGCAGCGTCTCCGCGCACCGCTGAAGGTGGCGGCCGACTACTCACCGGAGATCGGCTGCATCCTCAAGGGCACGGCGATAGCCGTCGATCGCTTCGCTCCCATCATTGGTGGCATCCGGCCCGGCCTGTTCGTGGCGTCCAACTTCCTGCCTGGCGCACCGGCCTATACCTATCCCGAGAGCCTGCCGTTGGTGAACGCCTCGGGCGGCCCCAACTGCCGTGGACTGCCGGACGTCCCGAGCAAGCAATTCGGCGGGTCTTGGTACCACACGCCATTCCTGGTGACCGACAACGCCTATGTTCCGTTCCAACCGAACACCGAGTTGCAGTTCGACGCGCCGTCGACGCTGCAGTTCCTCTTCCACGGCGCCTACGCGGAAAGGGATGACTTCTAGTGGCGCGCGATCGGACACCGCTCAAGGTCGGCATCTTCACGGTGGTGATGCTTCTGGTAGCCGCTGGTCTAGTGGTCGTCTTCGGCCAGTTCCGCTTCGCGGCGGGGAACACCTTTCACGCCACGTTCGTCGAGGCGTCGCGCCTGAAGGCGGGCCAGGACGTTCGGATCGCCGGCGTGCCGGTGGGCTCGGTCAAGAAGGTCACGCTCAACGACGACAACAGCGTCGACGTGGAGTTCGACGTCGCCGACCGCTACCAGCTCTACACCTCTACGCGCGCCGTGGTGCGCTACCAGAACCTGGTCGGCGATCGCTATCTCGAAATCACCTCGGGCCCAGGCGAACTGCGGAAGTTGCCGGCCGGTGCCACCATCGCCAAGGAGAACACCCAGCCCGCGCTCGACCTCGACGCGCTGCTCGGCGGCCTGCGGCCGGTGCTCAAGGGCCTCGACGGCAACAAGGTCAACGAGGTCAGCAACGCGGTGATCGAACTGCTTCAGGGGCAGGGCGGTTCGCTGTCCACCCTGCTGGCCAGCACGTCGTCGTTCACTCAGGATCTGGCCGCCCGCGACCAGCTGATCGGCGACACCATCAACAACCTCAACGCGGTGCTCGGCACGGTCGACGCGAAGGGCGCACAGTTCGACGCCGCAGTCGATCAGCTACAGCAGCTGATCACCGGACTCGCACAGAACCGCGACCCGATCGCGGGCGCCATCCCGCCGCTGGCATCGGCTACCAGCGACCTCACGCAACTGCTGCAGAACAGCAGGCGACCGGTGCAGGGCGTCATCGAGAACCTCCGGCCCTTCGCGCAGCGGATGGACGAGCGCAAGGCCGACGTCAACAAGGTCATCGAGCCGCTGGCCGAGAACTACCTGCGGCTCAACGCCCTTGGCGCCTACGGATCGTTCTTCAACATCTACTACTGCTCGATCCGCATGAAGATCAACGGACCTGCGGGCAGCGACATCCTGATCCCGTTCGGTGGTCCGCCCGACCCGTCGAAGGGGAGGTGCTCCGAGAATGGCTAGGCCAGGTGAGAGTGATCCCGTACGCACCGGAATCTTCGGTATCGCCCTGGTGGCGTGCCTCGTGCTGGTGTCGTTCGGCTACACCGGCCTCCCGTTCTGGCCGCAAGGCAAGAACTACGAGGCGTATTTCACCGATGCCGGCGGCATCACGCCTGGCAACGACGTCAACGTGTCGGGCATCAAGGTCGGCAAGGTCGGGTCGGTCGAACTCGCAGGTGACTCCGCCCTGGTGAAGTTCACCATCGACCGCAAGGTCCGGGTAGGGGATCAGTCGCTGGTGGCCATCAAGACGGATACGGTGCTCGGTCAGAAGTCGCTGTCGGTGACGCCGAAGGGATCGGGCAGCTCGATGGTGATTCCCTTAGGCCGCACGACCACTCCGTACACCTTGAACACCGCGTTGCAGGACCTCGGTCAGAACGCGGGTGAGTTGGACAAGCCCAAGTTCGAGCAGGCGCTTCAGACGCTGACTGACACGTTGCACGACGCGACACCGGAACTGCGTGGCGCGCTCGACGGCGTCGCTGGCCTGTCGCGCAGCCTCAACAAGCGCGACGAGGCGCTCGAACAGCTGCTCGCGCATGCGAAGAAGGTGTCGGACACGCTCGCTCAGCGCGCGGGGCAGGTGAACCAACTCATCACCGACGGCAACGAGCTCTTCGCGGCGCTGGACGAGCGGCGTCAGGCCTTGAGTGACCTCATCGGCGGCATTCAGGGTGTCTCCGAACAGCTTTCGGGATTCGTGGCCGACAACAAGCGGGAGTTCAATCCTGCGCTGCAGAAGCTCAACGCCGTGCTCGACAACCTGCTTGAGCGCCGCGATCACATCGGCGAGGCACTCAAACGGCTGCCGCCGTATGCCACCGCACTCGGCGAGGTCGTCGGCTCGGGACCTGGGTTCCAGATCAACCTGTACGGATTGCCCCCCGCGTCGCTGTCCGAGGTGCTGCTCGACACGTATTTCCAGCCCGGCAAGCTGCCCGACAGCTTGGCCGACTATCTCCGCGGATTCATTTCCGAGCGTCTCGTCATCAGGCCGAAGTCGCCATGAGCCAAGACAATTCGACGAGCTCACGTCATCGCTGGCTGCGCTTCGCCGTCATCGCCATGTTGGTGGCGGGGCTGCTTGGCGGCGCCTACCTGGTGTGGCCGCGGGCCAACGGGCACCAGGTCACCGCCTACTTCCCGTCGACCGTCGGTCTCTACCCTGGCGACGACGTCAGGGTGGTCGGCGTCCCGGTCGGCAAGATCAGGTCCATCGAACCGCGTGCCCAGGACGTCAAGGTGACGATGGACCTCGACAGCGGCGTCAAGCTGCCTGCCGACGCGCGCGCCATCATCATCGCGCCGAACCTGGTGTCCGCCAGGTTCATTCAGTTCACACCCGCCTACACCAACGGGCCCGTGCTGGCCGACGGCGCGCAGATCGGCCTCGACCGCACCGGTGTGCCAGTCGAATGGGATGACGTCAAGCAGCAGCTGACGCAGCTCAGCGCGTCGCTCGGCCCGCAGCAGGGGGACGTGCAGGGCCCGCTGGCCGCGTTCGTCAACCAAGCCGCCGACACGTTCGACGGGAACGGCGACTCCTTCCGCAACGCGCTGCGCGAGCTGTCCCAGACGGCGGGCCGGCTCGGTGACTCGCGCGCCGATCTGTTCGGCACGGTGCGAAACCTCCAGGTGCTGGTGAATGCTCTGGCGAACAGCAACGAGCAGATCGTGCAGTTCTCCAACCACGTCGCTTCGGTATCGCAGGTGCTGGCGGACAGCGGCAAGGACCTCGACCAGACCCTCGGCACGCTGAACCAGGCGCTGAGCGATGTGAAGGGTTTCCTCAATCAGAACAACCAGGCGCTGATCGCCCAGATCGGCAAGCTGACCGACTTCACCACGCTGCTCTCCCAGCACAGTGACGACATCGAGCAGATCCTGCACATCACGCCGAACGGCCTGGCGAACTTCTACAACATCTACAACCCGGCCCAGGGCACGGTCGGCGGCCTGCTGTCGCTGCCCAACTTCGCCAACCCGGTTCAGTTCATCTGCGGCGGCACGTTCGACGTCGGTGCATCGCCCGACAACTACAAGCGCGCCGAGATCTGCCGTCAGCGGATGGGTCCCGTGTTCAAGCGACTCGCCGTGAACTACCCGCCGATCCTCTTCCACCCGATCAACAGCATCACGGCCTACAAGGGTCAGATCATCTACGACACCCCGGCCACCGAGGCGAAGGCCCAGACGCCGGTGCCGTACCTGCAGTGGAACCCCGCACCTGGCGTCACTCCACCGACGGTCGGACCTGACGGCAGGATCAGCGATCTGCTCCTGCCGCCGCCGCCGATTCCCGGGCAGGTGTCGCAGGCGGGCGCTCCGCAGATGGGGTACGGACCTCCGCCGGACGGCGCGGGCCCGCTGCCAGGACCCGCACCCGATGCACCCGCCCCGCCTGTGCCTGCTGGGCCCTTGCCTGCCGAGTCAGGGGGTAACTGATGTTGAGAGCTCTGCCGCGCAAGGCATTACGCATGGGCCGCAACGCCGTGGTGATCGGCTCCGGTGCCGCCCTGTTGGCGGGTTGCGCCTTCGGCGGACTCAACTCGCTCGACATGCCGGGCACCGAGGGCCACGGCAGCGGCTCGTACAGCGTCACCATCGAGCTTCCCGACGTGGCAACCCTGCCGCAGAACTCGCCGGTCATGGTCGACGACGTCACCGTCGGCAGCGTGTCCGGCGTGGAGGCCAAGCAGAAGCCGGATGGCAGTTTCTTCGCTGCGGTCAAGGTGTCACTGAACGGCAGCGTCGACCTGCCCGCCAACGTTACTGCGAAGGTCGCCCAGACCTCACTGCTGGGGTCGCAGCACATCGACCTCGCCCCGCCGGTGGACCAGCCAGGTCAGGGCAAGCTGCGAGACGGCTCGAACATCCCGCTGGAACGGGCCGGCCGGTATCCGACGACCGAAGAGGTGCTGTCATCTCTCGGTGTCGTGGTCAACAAGGGTAATCTCGGTGCGCTGCAAGACATCACCGACGAGACGTTCGCAGCAGTGGCCGGACGGTCGGGCCAGTTCGCCGATCTCATCCCGCGGCTGGCCGAGCTGACCACTTCGCTTGAGCAACAGACGACCGACATCGTCGCCGCCCTCGACGGGCTGAACCGCTTCGCAGGGATCCTGGCCAAGGGCAGGGACAGTCTCGGGCGTGCCCTCGACAGCCTGCCCGCCGCGCTGAAGGTGCTCAACGACAACCGGTCCAACATCGTCGACGCGTTCACCGCACTGCGAACGTTCGCGGATGTGGGGGCCCACGTGCTCGCCGGCATCAAGGACGACTTCGCCGCGGACTTCAAGGACCTCTATCCAGTCATCAAGGCGTTGAACGACAATGCCGACGACTTCATCAAGGACCTCGAATTCCTCCCGACGTTCCCGTTTCACTACAAGTACCTGCGGAACGCGGTGCGCGGCGACTACCTCAACGTGTTCGTCACGTTCGACCTGACGGTGCGCCGCACGGGTGAATCGGTGTTCACCACGTCCAAGGGTCTGGACCCGAACATGAAGCACCTCGACGAGGTCGTCAACCCCCCGGACTTCCTCACCGGCGCGATGTCGAACCTTTCCGGGCAGGCCGCCGACCCGTTCAAGATCCCGCCAGGCGCGGCGACTCAGCACGACGGGGGGACGCCCTAGATGCTGGACCGTCTCACCCGCATTCAGTTGACGATCTTTGCGATCGTCACGGTCATCTGCGTCGGGGCCATCTCGACGTACTATCTTCACCTGCCCGCGGCGGTCGGCATCGGCGCGTACAACGTGACCGCGCACTTCAAGGCAGGCGGCGGCCTGTACCAGAACGCCAACGTCACCTACCGCGGCGTCACCATCGGTCGTGTCGAACAGGTGAGTCTGGACGACCAGGGTGTGGTGGCCAACATGCGGCTCAACACCGACACCGAGGTGCCCGAGAACGTCACTGCGACCGTCAAGAGCGTCTCCGCAGTCGGCGAGCAGTACATCGATCTGGTGCCGCCCGCCGAACCCGCAAAGGGTCTGCTCCGCAATGACCCCAACATCGGGGTCGACCGCACCGCCGTCGGCCAGGACATCGCCGAACTCCTGACGCAGGCCGACAGCCTGGTCAGCAGCATCGGCAACACCCGGTTGCAGGACTTGCTCCGAGAAACGTTCAAGGCGTTCAACGGTTCCGGACCCGAACTGGCACGCATGATCCAGTCGTCGCGGCTACTGATCGACGAGGCCAACAACAACTACGGCCAGATCTCGCAACTGATCGACCAGGCCGGCCCGTTCCTCGACTCGCAGATCCGAAGCGGTGACGACATCAAGTCGCTCGCCGACGGCCTTGCCCGATTCACGACCGAGGCAGCCAAGGCAGATCCGCAACTGCGGTCGGTGCTGCAGAACGCCCCCGGCGCAGCGCAGGCGGCCGACACGACGTTCGAGGGCATCAGGCCGAGCTTTCCCATGCTGGCCGCCAATCTGGCGAACCTTGGCCGAATCGGCGTGATCTACCGCAAGTCGATCGAACAGGCACTCGTCATCTTCCCGGCTCTGCTCGCCGCATTGAACACGGTGGCGGGCGGGGTGCCCGCCGACGAGGGCGGCAAGCTCGACTTCAAGGTCGACCTCGGTGACCCGCCGCCGTGCTCGACAGGCTTCATCCCGCCACCGCTGATCCGGTCACCCGGCGATACGACGCTGCGCGATCTGCCGACGGATCTGTACTGCAAGACCGCGCAGAGCGATCCCGCGGTGGTCCGCGGCGCGCGCAACTACCCCTGCCAGGAATTCCCCGGCAAGCGGGCACCGACGATCCAACTCTGCCGCGACCCGCGGGGTTACGTGCCGGTCGGCAGCAACCCGTGGCGTGGCCCGCCGGTGCCGTATGGCACGCCGGTCACCAACGACCGGAACATCACGCCGCCCAACAAGTTTCCGAACATTCCGCCGGGTGCGGATTACGACCCGGGACCGCCGTCGGTGCAGTTGCCGCCGGGTGTGCCGCCGGGACCTGGACCCGCCCCGAACGCTCCGTTCCCGCTGCCCGTGCCGCCCAACGACAACGGGCCGCCACCGCCGCTGCCGTTCTATGCGCCACCGGACCAGATCGTGCCGCCATACGGCGTCGCGCCGCCCGCGCCTCCCGCAGCGCCTGCGGACGCTCCGCCACCTGCCGACGCACCGCCGCTCCCCGCGGAGGCTCCTCCGCAAGCGAGCGGTCCGGCCGCGGCGACGTACGATTCGAAGACCGGCGTGTTCGTCGACCCCGCAGGGGGAACGGGCGTCTACGCCGATGGCATGGACAAGGTGAACCCGGCGGAGACCTGGGTTGACCTGATGTTGGATCCGAGGCAGGCGTAATTGGCAACGAATGACACGACTGCCGGCGACGCGTCGAGCGACGAACCGGAGTCGGTAGCGAGGGCTGCCACGCGGCGGCGCGCTTCGCGGGCGGCGGGCCCGGCCGCGGGCGCGATTCCGGAAACCACCGCGCAGGTGGTCGTGGATTCGCCGTCGGTCGTGCGGGTGCGCCCGGTCAAGCCGGTCGGGCCGCCACCGCGTCGGCAGGCGCACCGCAGGCTGGTGGCGGGCCTCGCGCTCGGCGTCACGGCCGTGCTGGTCGCCGCGATGGCCGGAGTGGTGGTACTGCTCTTCACCCAGCAGCGTCACGCGGAGGCGGCGGATGCCCGCGACCAAAAGTTCGTCGACACCGCATCACAGACCGTGGTCAACATGTTCAGCTACACGCAGGACACCATCGACGACAGCGTGAACCGGTTCGTCAACGGCATCAGCGGCCCGCTGCGCGACATGATGAGCCAGGGCAACAACGTCGAGAACCTCAAAGCGATCTTCCGCGACACGAACGCCAGCTCCGAGGCCGTCATCAACGGCGCCGCCCTCGAGAAATTCGATGACACGGCGGACAACGCCTCGGTGCTGGTCTCGGTGCGCGTGACGGTGACCAACCTCGACGGGGTCAACTCACCGTCCAAGCCGTACCGGTTGCGGGTCGTCGTCCACGAGGACGATGCCGGACGGATGACCGGTTACGACCTGAAGTACCCGGACGGGGGCAACTGATGAGCCGCTGGAGCTCCAGGCTGGTCTCCAGATCGATCACGGTCGTCGGGATCGTCTTCGCCGCCGCGTTCATCGCGCTGGGCGGTATCGGCGGCAGCCTGTACTGGAACCGCGTCGAGCGGGTCGGTGAGCAGGAGGCCAAGGCCGAACTGCCTGCCCTGGCCGCGCAGCAGATTCCAGTCATCCTCGGTTTCGACTACCAGACGATCGAACGCAGCCGGACCGCCGCGTACCAGCTGCTGACACCCGACTTCCGTCGCGAGTACGAGGAAGACACCACCAAGAACGTGATTCCCGCGGCGCGGGATCGTCAGATCGTCAGCCAGGTCAACGTCGTGGGCGTCGGAATGCTTGACGCGCACCGCGATTCGGGCTCGGTGATGGTGTACATGAACCGCGTCCTCACCGACAAGACCAAGCAGCCGCTCTATGACGGCAGCCGGCTGCGCGTCGACTACGAGAAGGTCGGCCAGGACTGGCGGATCAAGGACATCACTCCGATTTAGGAGCGCTCGCGTCGCGCGTGTCGGCCAGTGCGTCGAGGAACGAGCGTGCCCAGCGGTCGACGTCGTGGGCCAGCACCTGCCTGCGCAGTGCTCGCATACGGCGTCGTCCCTCTTCGGGGGACTGGGCCAGAGCCGCCTCGATGGCGTCCTTGACGCCGTCCAGGTGGTGCGGGTTGGTGAGATAGGCCTGCCTCAGTTCGGCCGCAGCGCCGGTGAATTCGCTGAGCACCAAGGCGCCACCGAGGTCGCTGCGGCTGGCGACGTACTCCTTGGCGACGAGGTTCATCCCGTCGCGCAGCGGCGTCACCAACATGACGTCGGCGGCGACGAAGAACGCGATCAGCTCGTCGCGGGGGAGTGCCCGGTGCAGGTAGTGCACGATCGGATGCCCCACGTTGCCGTACTCGCCATTGATGTGGCCGACCTGACGCTCGATGTCCTCGCGCATCACCTTGTAGCTCTCGACGCGCTCGCGACTCGGCGTCGCCAGCTGGATCAGCACGGTGTCCTCGGGGTCGGCCCTGCCCTCGTCGAGCAGCTCCGAGAACGCGTGCAGGCGGACGTCGATGCCCTTGGTGTAGTCGAGCCGGTCGACGCCGAGAAGCACCTTGCGCGGATTACCCAGCTCGGCTCGAATCTCCCTGGCGCGCTGGCGAACAGCACGATTGCGCGCCTTGCCGTCGAGGTCGGCGGAGTCGATCGAGATCGGGAATGCGCCGACCTTCACGGTGCGGAAACCGACCTGGATCTCACCGAAGCGCGAACGCACCCCGACGCTCGCACGCGAAGTGTTCGCACCGACGAGTCGCCTCGCCAGGATCATGAAGTTCTGTGCACCGCCGGGCAGATGGAACCCGACCAGGTCCGCTCCGAGCAGCCCCTCGATGATCTCCGTGCGCCACGGCATCTGCATGAACAGCTCGACGGGTGGGAACGGGATGTGCAGGAAGAACCCGATGGTGAGGTCGGGGCGCAGCATGCGCAGCATCTTCGGCACCAGCTGCAGCTGGTAGTCCTGCACCCAGACCGTGGCACCGTGCCCCGCCGACTTGGCCGTCGCCTCGGCGAACCGCCGGTTGACGTCGACGTAGCGGTCCCACCACTGGCGGTGGTAGATCGGCTTGACGATCACGTCGTGGTACAGCGGCCACAGCGTGGCGTTCGAGAACCCCTCGTAGTACTCGGCGAAGTCGTCGGCCGACAGTCGTACCGGCCGCATCTCGAGGTCGTCCTCGAAGATGGGGTCCTCGTCGCCGTCGGTGATTCCCGGCCAGCCGATCCACGCCCCACTTCGTTGACGCAGCAGCGGCTCGAGAGCAGTCACCAGCCCGCCGGGGCTGCGCTTGTACGCAGTGGTGCCGTCGGGCCGTCGCTCCATGTCGATCGGCAGCCGGTTGGCGACGACAACGAAGTCGGACTCGCCCTCGGTGTGACCGGCGGATTTACCCGATTCGGCGCTCAAGCCTCGAGCTTTGCCGGTCCAATGCCGAGCATGGAGAGGAACACGCGGCACTCGTCCGCATCGGTCGCATAAGCGGCGACGACGCGCCGGGCTTGGCGGGCGGTGCTGTCGGCCAGGGGCTCGACGTCACCGATTTCGGCGGGATCAGGTTTGGCAGCCATATACCAACTCTAGGCGACTCGTCGGGCTGCCTAGAGCCTGATCGCCGTTACTGGCCGTCGATGCTCGTCGGCGGCTGCACGAACTTCGGTGCATTCTCCTGAAGGCCGATGCACTGACCGGTGTTCGCGCCGGTGCAGGGGACACCGTCGACCGACGGCAGGCTGCCGGGGTTGTCCGTTACGGGCGACGCCGGGTAGCCGTTGTTCGTCGGCGAGTTGGGGACCGTGTGCGGCAGGCAGGCGCCGCTGAACAGATCCTCTTCCTCACCCGCGGGGCACGATGCCGCAGGCGCCGCGTTGGCCATCACCGGAATGGTGAATGCCGTGACGACGGGAGCGGCGGCGAAAGCGAGCGCGAATCCGCTGGCAAGGATGATGCGTCGTGCAGAGAACTCGAGATGCGCCATTGTCACGCTTTCTATGAAGTGCGAGGTTTTCCGTGGGTTTGGTGGTCTTCGGCGGTTATTGACGGCTCGTCGCGTGAATTCTAGGGAAGCTGGTTGAAATCTGCACAGGTTCCGCGCGTTCACTGAGAAGGCGTCTGTCCCGCCGTCAGTTGGTGGACCCGGTGATGGTCGGATCGGACCCGACCGTCGAGGTCGGCGCCTGGTACTGCGGTGCGTCCTCGGCCAGGCCGATGCACGCGCCCGAGTCATGGCCCGTGCACGGGACGCCGTCGATCTCGGGGATGTCCGGGTTGGCCGCGGAGGTGGTGAACGGCGCAGGCGAGTTCGGCACGGCGAAGGGCACGCACTCGCCGGTGTACTGGTCGTTGTCCTCCCCGGCGGCGCAGTCAGCGAGGTGGGAAGCGGGGGCGACTGACGGGGCTGCGAACGCGGCTACCCCGGGTGCGACGGCGACGGCGAGCGCGAATCCACCCGCGAGGGCGAGGCGGCGTGCTGAGAACTCCATGTGCGGCATGCGTGGATTGTAGGGAAGCTGCCAGCAGTCTGCGCAGATACCGCTCGTTCCCTGAGAACGTGTCGCAGGCTCCCGGTCAGTTGGTGGAACCGGTGACGGTCGGGCTCGAACCGACCGACGAGCTGGGCGCCTGGTACTGGGGTGCGTCCTCGGACAGTCCGATGCACTGGCCGGAGTTGCCCCCGGTGCAGGGAATTCCGTCGACCGAGGGCAGGCCGCCCTGCGACTGCTGGACCACCGGTGAGTTCGGCACCAGATCCGGAGTGCACGACGAGGTGTAGGTGTCCTCGGACTCGCCACCAGGGCAGGCGGCCCCGAATGACGGCGCGAGCGAAGGGATCGCGAACGCGGCGACCGCGGGTGCCCCGGCGATCGCAACTGCGAAACCGCCGGCGAGAACCAGTCGTCGTGCTGAGGGATGAAGGTTTGCCATCGCCACGCTTTCTCTAGGTGAGCCCGTGCTGACCAAGAGCCCCATGCCTCGTCGACGATACGCCGAGAGACTGGTGATCAGGCACCGATCTTGACAGATTCTGGTGCGCTCGTACGGTTTCTGTGAGCGCCCTCTCCGTTCGCTGTGTCGCCTTGCTGGACGGGTGTGGTTCGATGACGAGAACGTGTTCTAGTTCTCGCAAGAAGGGGCAATCGTGCAGCTTTCGTTGGCGGATCGCACATTCATCGTCACCGGCGGTGGCAGTGGTATCGGCAAAGGCGTGGCCGCGGCGATCGTGGCCTCCGGCGGCGACGTGGTGCTCGTCGGACGCAATGCCGACCGACTCGCGGCGGCGAAGGACGAGATCGAGACGCAGTCCGACGACGATGCGGGTGAGGTCAGCTACGAACCCGCCGACGTCACCAACGAGGACGAGGTCGACCGAATGGTGCAAGCCGCTACCGCATGGCGTGGACGGCTCAACGGTGTCGTGCACTGCGCCGGAGGATCCGAGACGATCGGCCCCATCACCCAGGTCGATTCGGAGGCCTGGCGGCGAACCGTCGACCTGAACGTCAATGGCAGCATGTACGTGCTCAAGCACAGTGCCAGGGAGATGGTCCGCGGCGGCGGTGGGTCGTTCGTCGGCATCTCGTCGGTCGCCGCGAGCAACACGCACCGGTGGTTCGGCGCGTACGGCGTCAGCAAATCCGCGATCGACCACCTCATGCAACTCGGAGCGGACGAACTGGGTGCGTCCTGGGTTCGGGTCAACTCGATCCGACCGGGTCTGATTCGCACGGAACTGGTTGCGCTCGTGCTGGATTCGCCGGAGCTCAGCGAGGATTACCGGGTCAGCACGCCGCTGCCGCGCGTCGGTGAGGTCACCGACATCGCCAATGCCGCGGTCTTCCTGCTCAGCGACGCGGCCAGCTGGATCACCGGGCAGGTGATCAACGTCGACGGCGGTCAACTGGTGCGGCGGGGACCCGACTACTCGGCGATGCTGGAACCGATCTTCGGCGCCGACGGACTGCGCGGGGTCGTGAACTAGCCGACGGGACTCTTCCCGACGCCATGACTTCTACGCTCAGCGGATGAGGTTCTCCACGGCGATGACCCAGATGGGCAACAACACCGGAATCGAGGTGCCCGCCGACGTCGTCGAAGGGCTGGGCGGAGGCAAGCGGGCGCCGGTCGTGGTCACGGTGAACGGTTATCGCTACTCGTCGACGATCGCGTCGATGGGCGGGAAGTTCCTGCTGCCCTTCAGCGCAGAGCATCGCCGCGCGTCCGGCATCGGCGGTGGGGATGCGATAGACGTCGACCTGGTTCTGGACACGGCTCCGCGAGTGGTCGAGGTACCGGCGGATCTCAAGGCTGCGCTGGACGGATCGGCCGCGGCCTCGGCGGCATGGCAGAAGCTCGCCTACAGCTACCAGAAGGCACACGTGACGGCGGTTCTCGGAGCCAAGGCCGCCGACACCCGAGCCCGCCGAATCGCCGCCGTGGTGGCCAAACTCGAGGGATGAGCGGCGCGTGTTGGAGAGTCGGCGGGCGTCGCTCGCGAGCGGTCCTCGACGACCCAGCCCATCGTGAGTCAGGATTTGAAGGACGTGCTGCCATAGCAGGCGGCATTGCCGACATCGAGCGTGTTTTCGCAGATGACCTTCCCGTGAAGAAGGATTCGGACCGTTACCCAGTTGTTCGGCCTGGCCTCTGGACACCAGGCTCGCCCGTCACACACGCGAGGCCTCCAGTCGGCGCGGACTTCCGCGCCGTCGGTGGACGGATCGCGAGCGCTGATCACCGTCACGCTGGTCCGCCATGGCAGCGGCACCGCAGCCAACACTTTGCGCTCCGAGGAGTCGAAGTACTCGACGGTCGCTTCGGCGACATCGCTCGAGACGACCTCGTAGGTGACGGTGTCCTGCGCGTGAGCGGACGGGGCCAACGAGATCGCGAAGATGCCAGTGATCAACGCAGTCATCACGAGCCGGTTGCGAATCAT
>JAOPUT010000307.1 GCA_025963385.1 Mycobacterium sp. | reverse complement strand
GGTAGTCGACCTCTGCGAGCACGAACTTGTATTCCGGCTCGCGTCTTGCCATTTCGAGATGGGCGTTGACCAGTTCGAAGCCGTTGGTCTGCCGGCAGCGGCCCGGCGGGTCCTCGGTCCAGACGCTGGTATAGGCGGCCTGAGTGTTCCACCAGACGGGATCGTAGTGAAAGTGGCTGACCATGTGCATGGTCCAGCCGGGCTCGGCGACCACGAAGTCGAACTCGGTGGTGGTGCGCCCGGCCACCAGTTGCGCGCGACGCCGTTCGTCGACCACGGGGTCACCGACCCGCACCGCGACCTCGACCGTGCGGCCGCGCGGGGTCGCCACGGCGTCGCGCACGGTGTGCAGGCCTGGGCCTTCGACGCGCACCGGCGTCGGGTGCGAACAGAACCGGTAGGTCGCCCGCACCACTTGTAGCGGCCGGTCGGCGGGGCCGGTGAACAGCTCCGTCGACTCCGCCGAGGTGACGTGCATGTCGACACCCTACGTGCGGAACGCATCTCCCCGTGAGCAGTCCGCTCACGATTCAGCGGCTGGCCCTGACGAGGCGTTCGGCCACGTCCCGTACCGCGGCGATCACCTCGGATGGCTCGAGCACCTCGAACTCGACGCCGGGCATCGCGAGCCACGGCACCATCCGTTCGGGGTCGTCGGCGCCCGCGGTGACGATGCACGCATCAGCCCCGTCTGCCTCGATCTCGGCGGAGGCATCCGAAAACCATTGCGCCACGGTCTCCTTCGACGCCTGGTACCGGACGCGCGCGACGTAGCGGTACGGGGAGGCGGTGATCGCGCGTCGCACGTAGCGGGCCGCGTCGGGCGCCTCCCGCGGCAGGAACGTGGTGCCACGGGCGCCGACGTCGACCATGCGGTCCAGCCGCAGGCTGCGCCAGTCGTCGCGGTCGCGGTCGAAGCACAGCAGGTACCAGCGTCTGCCCGTCGTCACGAGTTGGTACGGCTCCAGCCGCCGCTCCGTGGTGTTGCCGCTGCGGTCGACGTAGCCCGCGCTCACGTGTTCGTGGTCGCGGCTGGCGCGCGCGAGGGTCATCAGCGTGTCGGGGTCGACGAGCTCGTCCGACTGCCCGGACGTCAGCGTGGTCGTCGAGTCGTGGACCGCCGCGACCTGAGACCGCAGCCGGGACGGCATCACCTGGTCGAGCTTCGACAGCGCACGCAGCGCGGACTCGCCGACACCCGCCACGCTGCCGGCCGCCGCCACCCGCAGACACACGGCCATCGCGACGGCCTCGTCGGGATCGAGCAGCAGCGGGGGTAGGGCCGCGCCAGCGCCCAGCTGATAGCCGCCGCCGTGACCCTTGCTGGCGTGGACGGGATAGCCGAGGTCGCGGAGACGCTCGACGTCGCGCCGCACGCTGCGACCGGTGACGCCGAGGCGCTCGGCGAGTTCGTCTCCGCTCCACACCCGGCGGGACTGCAGCAGACCGAGCAGCTGCAGCACCCGGCTGGTGGTTTCGGCCATGACAAGAGTCTGCCTCACTCTTAGGACAGAAACTGTCCTAAGGCGCTGAGAGGGTAGACACATGGACAGCCTCACCGACCATCTGGCCGAGCAAGTCGACTGGCACTGGCAGCACCAGCTGCGCCCGCGGTTCGACGGCCTCACTGACGACGAGTACTTCTGGGAACCGGTACCGGACTGCTGGACCGTGCACCGCGACGGCGGGATCGACTTCGCCTACCCACCGCCGCAGCCCGAACCCGTCACGACGATCGCGTGGCGGTTGGCCCACGTGATCGTCGGCGTGCTCGCAGTGCGCGCCCACTCGCACTTCGGCGGACCACCCGCGGCATACGAGACGTGGACCTACGCCACCGACGCGGGCACCGCCCTGCGCCAACTCGACGACGCGTACGAGAGCTGGATGTCCGGCGTCCGCACACTGTCCGCCGCCGCGCTCGACCAGCCGGTCGGTCCCGCCGAGGGGCCGTGGGCGGACCGGCCGATGCTCGACCTCGTTCTGCACATCAACCGCGAACTCATTCATCACGGAGCCGAGATCGCTCTGCTCCGAGATCTGTACGTCCACACCCCCGACACCAAGGAGAACTGACCATGCCCGCAATGCCCCCGCCCGTGGCCGACGAACGTCAAGCCCTGCGCGATTACCTCTTTCAGCAGCAGTACGCCTTCCACGCCATGGCCTTCGGGCTCACCGACGACCAAGCGCGCGCCACGCCGACGGTCAGCGCGCTGTCGGTCGGCGCACTCATCAAGCACGTCACCAACTGTCAGCACGGATGGATGCAGCGCGTCGCCGCGGCACCCGACACGCCACCGGCCGACGACCGGCCCGTCGAGGTGCGGCAGGCCGAGTACGCCGACGAGTTCGTGATGAAACCGGACGAGACCCTCGCCTCGGTGCTGGAGAGGTTCTCGGCGCAGAACGCCGAAACCCTGCGACTCGTCGAGACGGCCGACCTCGACGCCGGGGTGCCGGTGCCGCGGGACGCACCGTGGTTCCCCAAGGATGTCGAGGCGTGGTCGGTGCGGTGGGTGCTGTTCCACATGATCGAGGAGCTGGCACGCCACGCGGGACAGGGCGACATTATCCGCGAGGCCATCGACGGGGCCTCGATGTACGAGCTGCTTGCCGGCCTCGAGGGGTGGCCCGAAACGGATTGGCTCAAGCCCTTCACGCCGCCCGCCTCGGTCTGAACGCGAACGGTTTGCCGTCGGCGTGGGTGGGTAACAGCCACACAGGTCTCATTGCAGAGAAACCCACGACACAGAATCGAGTGCCACATGATCGCCGATCGCAGCTCCCTTCGTTTCCGCGTCACCGCGGGCATCGCCACGGCATTCGCCGTGGCCGCGCTCTCCGCATGTGGGGGCGGAAGTGGTTCCGGCTCGAGCAGCACCAGCGAGACCACCAGCACCTCGACGGAGACCAGCACCACGACCACGACCACGGCACCGGCCACCACGAGCGCGCCTGCCGGCACGTCGACCGACACGGGTGCCCCGGGCGCTCCGGGCGCGGGCGCCGGTCCGGGTGGCGCGACGGCTGAGGTGCCGGGCGGCACCGGCGCCGGTGCAGGACCCGGTGGCGCGACGGCAAGCGTTCCCGGAGGTGGCGCGGGCGCAGGTCCCGGCGGCGCCACGGCCGGCGTGCCAGGAGCCGGTGCGGGTGCCGGACCCGGTGGTGCCACCGCCTGCGCAGGCGGCGTGTGCGTCGGCGCGGGATAACTCCCCGACCCAACCCGTTGCGGGACCTGACATCGGAAGCGATGTCAGGTCCCGCTCGGCGTTACCGGTAGAAAAGGGTCATGCGTAAGCGGAGTGGGCGGGCGGTCTGCGGTGACCCCGCCAACCCCGTCGAGTTGTTCTACGAAGACCTCGGCGACCGCACCGCGCCGCCCGTCCTGCTCATCATGGGTGTCGGCGCGCAACTGCCGATGTGGCCGGACGGCTTCTGCAAGTTGCTGGTCAAGCGCGGTTACCGGGTCATCAGGTTCGATCACCGCGACATCGGTCTGTCCACCAAGATGAGTGGGCAGCGCGCCGAGGGGTCCGTCGTCCCGCGAATCGGTCGCTATCTGCTGGGCCGGCCCAGTCCGGTCCCGTACACGCTGATCGACCTCGCCGAGGACGCGCGTGGCCTCCTCGACCACCTCCGCATCGAGCGCGCGCACGTCGTCGGCGCGTCGATGGGCGGCATGATCGCCCAGATCCTGGCCGGAAGTCACCCCGAGCGGGTCAGATCACTGGCGCTGCTGATGACGAGTTCGGGCAAGCCGCTGTCGGCGCTGCCGAAGTGGAGCGTCATCAAGCTGGCGTTCAACCCGCCTGGCAAGGATGCGCCGCGGGCCGCCAAGATCGCATTCGAGGTTCGCAACATCGCGGTGATCAACGGTCCCAACTTCCTGCCGACCGACGAGCAGTTGCGCCACCGCGTCGAGACGCTCACCGCGCGCAGCGACTATCCGCAGGGCGGCCTGCGCCAGTTCGACGCGATCCTGGGCACCGGCAGCCTGCTGCGCTTCACCCGTCGCATCACGGCGCCGACGATCGTCGTACACGGAAGCCACGATCCGATGATGCGAATTCGCAACGGCCGCAGCCTCGCTCGCATCATCAAGGGGGCGCGGTTCATCATCGTCGATGGCATGGGTCACGACCTGCCAGAGCCGGTGTGGCGGCCCGTGGTGGACGCGCTGGTGGAGAACTTCCCGCGCATCTGAGAAGTTGCAACTGGCCCAGTGGCCTACCTACCGCGGGCAGGACTGCACCGCGCCTTTGCAAGCTTTCACCACATTGCCTGTCGTGAAGTGCACCCAAGTCCGCGTACTTGATCCTGCAACACAAATCATGCGTCAGTCACTCGACTCTGGTTTCGACCTTTGACCGTCACTGGGAAGCCCTGGAACCACAAGGCTGCGCTCTTGCCGAGTGTCCGCCGTATTCCTTCGAATTCATCAGCTTCGTTACGGCCTTTACACAGGAGCCGTCACTAGCGTCCACTTCATCAGCCGCTGGTGTAAGGACGGAAGCTTGAGAAACTCGCGCTTAATGCCTGCGGGCATGCTCGGTCTAGCGGCCGTCGGCGCTATGACCGCCCTTGCACAGGAATTCTTCGCGCGTTGCGCGGAAATCGACCGCTGGCAGCGGGAGCGCGCAGAGTGGGATGGGCTCCCCGCCAGGGCCGATGGTTCGAATGACTCAAGCGCGGACGACATCGATCCGACCTGGCCTGTGCCGAACTCGTCTGCACCTCCGATTGCCGATCGCTCCTAGCGCACCGCACCGCGACACCCTAGCTATCGACGTGCAAGAGTCGACCGTGCTCTGACGGCGCTTCAGACCATCGCCACCTTGCGAAGGACTGTTTCCAGGCGCGATTGACACCGCAACTTGGTGCCGGGCCCTCCCACCCGGCGGGTGCTGATCTGGCTCGGCCATCCTGCTCGGCTACTTCGCGCTTGACATCGTCGTCATCCGATCCCCCCGGCATTAACGAAATCGCTCTCTTCGACCATCCGGCGTAGGCGCCACCACGCCGGTCGGCGACCACAGTTCTGCGCAGACCTTGGCCACGAGGAGTTTGGGAATCGGGGACATCAGTGGCCACCCACGGTTCGACGTGGTCTCCCGAAGCGGTGCTCCGTGCGCGCCACACCCTATCACGACACAGAGATCAACGTCGTCCACGGCAGCGACGATCCGATGTGGCGAATTCGCATGCGCCGCAACCTTGCTCGCGTCATCAACGGAGACAGCTAATCGTCGCTGAAGGGACGGGTCACCACCTCCGGTGCGGGTATGGCTGCCCGTGGTGGACGGCCGCGGATAACTAAACCGGAGCATGCAGATCTAGCACTTATCAGCGAATTTGCGGGAGGCCTTGCAATCTGGGATGCGAAGGGCGACCGACGGACTGAGCTGGGCATGCCGATTGATATTGATGCTGCCTCCTGCCATAATGCGTTCACCAACGGGGAGATTGGCAATTTAGTGAACAGTCCAGGCCGGCATCGACGAGCCGACACCGCGGCAACTAGTGAACCAAGATTGAACATCCCGGAACTGGTGCGTCTTGCCGAAGCACGCAAGGCGCTCGAGGGTGCAACACAACTGCCCATCCGGTGGCGAACGCGACGACGAAGGTTAGCGGCAATCGAGTCAGCCGATCGAGCACTACAACTCGCAGCGGTAGCCGCTCACGACGCCGGAATCGGATGGACCCAGATCGGCGACGCGCTCGGCATAAGGCGAGCGCAGCCCAGGGCTCCCGACACGCGAATACGCAACGGGGAACTACGCCTCATTCGTACCGAGAGGTACGAGGCCGACGTTGAGACTCGTGCCGCCCGGCGAGCCAATTAGCTGCACTGAGCATCGATGTTTGTGATGCCCCCTCGCGAGGTGGCATGAACCGCGTCGCCGAGTGGAGCGGGAACCTCTAGGAACGCGCTCCTCAGTTCCTCGGCCTTCCGTGTTCTACCGCAACGCACGATTGTCGCCGCCAGGCCGTCTGCGGCTGGTTTGGTGAAGGACAGTCGGCCCTCGGGGCGGCCCTCCGAGCGCTTAACGCAGCCCTCAGGCGGGCAGCTATCGTGAGCTGGGCATCGCTGGCATCGTCGATCGGCACTCCGCCGACGATGCATCGTCGGGTATGAATGACGTGCGGTTGGTCGAAGCGCCTCGGGGATTCTGTTTGGACCCCCCCTCAAGACTCACAGTTGTACCGATGCAGCTCGCCGGTCTGCGCCGTTGTATGCCGTTGTTCGATTCAGACGCCGAATGGCGTTCACGCGCCGCCGGAGCTCGTCATCACTGCGGCGCGCCGCACTGGGAGGTCAACCACCAGCCGTCAAATTTCGGGCCTGACCACTAGCCTAGGAGAAGCTTCAGCGCGTGGTCGACGACCGCGTCCAGGTCCGTGCCGAGGGTGCCCGCGAGCCACTGCTGCGAAAGCTCGGCCACCGCGCCGGTGTACATCGCGGCGCCGACGCGCGCCTGCACGGGGTCTCCCTCAGGGTGGAGGCGGCCGTCCTCGGCGATCGCCGTCTCGAGCATCAGCGCCTGCGTCGCCGCACGCCGGGCCAGGAGCACGGGGTTGGTGCGGGCATCGGTCACCAGCAGCCGACCCCGTCGAGGGTCCTCCGAGGTGAAGCTGAGCACCGCCGAGACGCCTGCGCGGATGCGGGCGCGCAGTGATGGTCCGGCGTCCGTCATCGCGGTTTCGACCGTCGCCCTGAGTTGGCCGGCCACATCGTCGAAGACCGCGCCCAGCAATTCGTCGACGCTGCCGAAGCTTTCGTAGAAGTAGCGCGTGTTCAGTCCGCATTCCCGGCACACCGAGCGCACCGACACCGCGCTCTCGCCGCCCTCGCCGAACAAGGCGAACGCCGCCGCAACCAGCCGGCCGCGGCGCTCGGCGCGGCGGTCGTTCAGCGGTACCCCGGCCCATCGTGTCGGACTGGACACCCTGACAGCTTAGCGCTGCTAACTCGGGTCCGACCCCTTTGCCGAAGCGGCTACCGACCTGTCGCCGAAATCGCATTCCCCGTCGTCGGGATAGCCGCTCGACGACGGGGAATGCCATCCCCACAGGGATCGCGGCTGTGACGCCCGGCACACGAAATTTCCGCCCGACCGGCACCTTTGAGACACTGCAGTCATGACAACCACCAAGCACCGCGAGGTAGCCCGGCTGGACCGGGTGCCGTTGCCGGTCGAGGCTGCCCGCATCGGCGTGACGGGATGGCAGCTCACCCGCACCGGCGTCAGGGTCGTCAGCAACATCGCCGGCCGCGGTTCCCTCCAGCAGAAGATCATCAAGCAGATCCCGCAGACGTTCGCCGACCTGGGCCCGACCTACGTCAAGTTCGGCCAGATCATCGCGTCCAGCCCGGGTGCCTTCGGCGAGCCAATGAGCCGCGAGTTCCGCAGCCTGCTCGACCGCGTCCCCCCCGCCGACCCCGACGCCGTGCACAAACTCTTCAAGGAGGAGCTCGGCGACGACCCCGCCAACCTGTTCAAGAGCTTTGACGAGAAGCCGTTCGCCTCGGCATCGATCGCGCAGGTGCACTACGCGACGCTGCACTCCGGCGAGGAGGTCGTGGTCAAGATCCAACGGCCCGGCATCCGCAGGCGCGTGGCCGCCGACCTGCAGATCCTCAAGCGCGGAGCGCAACTCGTCGAGCTGGCGAAGCTGGGCCGGAGGCTGTCGGCGCAGGATGTCGTCGCCGACTTCGCCGACAATCTCGCCGAGGAACTCGACTTCCGCCTCGAGGCGCAGTCGATGGACGCGTGGGTCGCGCACATGCATGCCTCGCCGCTGGGCAAGAACATCAGAGTGCCCCAGGTGTACTGGGACCTGACCAGCGAGCGCGTGCTGACGATGGAACGCATCCAGGGTGTCCGCATCGACGACGCGGCAGCGATCCGCAAGGCCGGGTTCGACGGCACGGAACTGGTCAAGGCACTGCTTTTCAGCGTCTTCGAGGGCGGACTGCGCCACGGGCTGTTCCACGGCGACCTGCACGCGGGCAACCTCTACGTCGACGGCGACGGCAAGATCGTGTTCTTCGACTTCGGCATCATGGGCCGCATCGACCCGCGCACCCGCTGGCTCCTGCGCGAGCTGGTGTACGCACTGCTGGTCACGAAGGACCACGCCGCCGCGGGCAAGATCGTCGTCCTCATGGGTGCCGTCGGCAACGTGAAGCCGGAGGGCGAGGCCGCGAAGGACCTCGAGGCGTTTGCCACTCCGCTCACGATGACGTCGCTGGGCGACCTGTCCTACGCCGAGATCGGCAAGCAGCTCTCGACGCTTGCCGAGGCCTACGACGTCAAGCTGCCGCGCGAGCTCGTACTGATCGGCAAGCAGTTCCTCTACGTCGAGCGCTACATGAAGCTGCTGGCGCCCAAGTGGCAGATGATGAGCGACCCGCAACTGACGGGGTACTTCGCCAACTTCATGGTCGAGGTCAGCCGTGAACATTCGGACGAGCTGGACATTTGACCGACGAGCGCTTGCGCGAGGAGCATTTGATGGACATTCGCACTGGCGTCGCCAAGTCCGGTGAGCTGGACATCGCCTACGAGGACATGGGTGACGAGAACGATCCCGCCGTCCTGCTGATCATGGGCCTGGGCGCGCAATTGTTGTTCTGGCGCAAGGGTTTCTGCGAGAAGCTCGTCGACCAGGGGCTGCGCGTGATCCGGTACGACAACCGTGACGTCGGGCTGTCGAGCAAGGTCGATGGCCGTCATACCGGTGCGCCCCTGCTGCCCAGGATGGTCCGCTCGCAACTCGGGCTGAAGAACGACGCGGTGTACACGCTGGAACACATGGCCGACGACGCTGCGGCCCTGCTCGATCATCTGCAGATCGACAAGGCGCACATCGTCGGCGGCTCGATGGGCGGGATGATCGCGCAGATCTTTGCCGCGCGGTATCAGCAGCGCACCAAGACGTTGGTCGTCTTCTTCTCGAGCAACAACCAGCCGCTACTCCCGCCGCCGGGTCCCAAGCAACTACGCGCAGTGACGACGCGGCCCAAGGACACGTCCCGCGAGGGCGTCATCGCGAACTCCGTGCGCGTCGGCAAGATCATCGGCAGCCCGGGCTACCGGGTGCCCGACGAGGAGCTGGAGGCCGACGCCGTCGAGGCGTACGAACGCTCCTACTACCCAGCCGGGGTGGCACGGCAGTTCAGCGCGATCCTCGGCAGCGGCAGTCTGCTCGCCTACGACAAGCAGATCACCGCACCCACGTTGGTGATCCACGGGCGCGCCGACAAGTTGATGCGCCCCGCGGGCGGTCGCGCCATCGCCAAGGCGATTCGCAGATCGCGGTTGGTGATGTTCGACGGAATGGCCCATGACCTGCCGGAACCTCTGTGGGACGACATCGTCGGCGAGCTCAAGACCACGTTTGCTGAAGTTCCCTGACCCGCCGCGTTGGGTGACGCGCTCGGCGGCCGGCCGATTCGGCTGCCGGTGGTGATCAGCGTAGAGTGCGCCTTTGAGTGCATCAGGGGGCTTGGCGGGTCACCGGCGACGCCGCCGAGCCACTGAACAGCCAGAAAGGCATTCTCCGCTATGTCGACTACCCGCAAGAAGGGTGGCCTCAAGCCGCACTTCGAGGACGTCCAGGCTCACTACGACCTGTCCGACGATTTCTTCCGGCTCTTCCTCGATCCGAGCCAGACCTACAGTTGCGCCTACTTCGAGCGCGACGACATGACGCTCGAGGAAGCTCAGCTCGCCAAGGTCGACCTGGCGCTCGGCAAGCTCGGCCTCGAACCCGGCATGACGCTGCTCGACGTGGGCTGCGGCTGGGGCGCGACGATGATGCGGGCCATCGAGAAGTACGACGTCAACGTCATCGGTCTCACCCTCAGCGAGAACCAGAAGGCACACGTCGAGACCGTCTTCGCCGCCTCCGACAGCCCCCGCACCAAGCGCGTGCTGCTCAACGGCTGGGAGCAGTTCGACGAGCCCGTCGACCGGATCGTCTCGATCGGCGCCTTCGAACACTTCGGCAAGGATCGCTGGGACGACTTCTTCGCGATGGCCTACAAGGCGCTGCCCGACGACGGCGTGATGCTGCTCCACACCATCACCGCGCTCACCCTCCCGCAGATGACCGCGGCAGGGCTGCCGCTGACGTTCTCGATCGCCCGCTTCGTGAAGTTCATCCTCACCGAGATCTTCCCTGGCGGATACCTGCCGACCACTGAGATGGCAGGCGAGTACGCGACCAAGGCCGGCTTCGAGCTGACCAGGACGCAGTCGCTGCAGAAGCACTACGCCAGGACGTTGGACACCTGGTCGGCGGCGCTCGAGTCTCACAGGGACGAGGCCATCGCGATCCAGTCGCAAGAGGTGTACGACCGCTACATGCACTACCTCACCGGCTGCGCCAAGGGCTTCCACGAGGGCTACATCGACGTCTGCCAGTTCACGCTGGAGAAGTAGCACTTCCGGTCGCGCGACTCTTCGCCCTGACGAAGTCGAGGGCAAATTGGAGTCGACAAGCGGGTAACAAGTAGTCTGTAGCGCCTGAGGCGGTGGTTCGAGCCTCGATACCCCGGTCCCCGGGTAGGGTCCGTCACATCGCGACCTCCGACGATCAAGCAAACGTGCCGATACAGTCGCAAGAAAGGCCTAGCAGGTAACACATGTCTGACAACTCCACTGGCACGAAGGACTTGACTCCTCACTTCGAGGACATCCAGGCGCACTACGACCTGTCTGACGACTTCTTCGGCGTCTTCCAGGACCCGACGCGCAAGTACAGCTGCGCCTACTTCACCGGGCCGAACGTCACGTTGTCCGACGCGCAGATCGCAAACGTCGATCAGCACCTCGACCGTCTGGATCTCAAGCCGGGTATGACGCTGCTCGAGGTCGGCTGCGGCTGGGGCCTCACGCTGCTGCGCGCCATGGAGAAGTACGACGTCAACGTCATCGGCCTAACGCTGAGCAAGAATCAGCAGGCCTACTGCAACCAGCTGCTGGGTGACCTGAAGAGCGAGCGCACCTTCGACGTCCGGCTCGAGGGGTGGGAGCAGTTCCACAGCCCGGTCGACCGGATCGTCTCGATCGAGGCGTTCGAGCACTTCGGGTTCGAGCGCTACGACGACTTCTTCAAGACCTGCTTCGACATCATGCCCGATGACGGCCGGATGACGATCCAGAGCAGCGTTGCGTACCACCCCGATAATCTGCTGGCCCGGGGCAAGAAGCTGACCTTCGAAATGGCGCGCTTCATCAAGTTCATGATCACCGAGATCTTCCCGGGTGGCCGCATCCCGTCCACCGAGATGATGATCGAGCATGGCGAGAAGGCGGGCTTCACGGTCCCCGAGGCGCTGTCGCTGCGCAATCACTACATCAAGACGTTGGGGATCTGGGCCGCCGCCCTGGAGAACCACAAGACCGAGGCCATCGCCGCCACCGACGAGGAAAACTACAACCG
>JAOPUT010000222.1 GCA_025963385.1 Mycobacterium sp. | reverse complement strand
CCAAGTTCGGCAACTTCATCCTGCTCGCCACGATTCTGGTCGACGCAGAGATCAGCAGTTACGGTGCGCCGCTGGACTATTCGCCGTGCCTGGAATGCAAACTCTGCGTCGCGGCGTGCCCGGTCGGCGCGATCGGCAAAGACGGCTCGTTCGATTTCGTGGCCTGCTCGGTGCACAACTACCGAGAGTTCATGGGCGGGTTCACCGACTGGGCGCAGACCATCGCCGACAGCTCGGACGCGGCCGACTTCCGGTCCAGGGTCACCGATTCGGAGAACGCATCGATGTGGCAGAGCCTGTCGTTCAAGGCGAACTACAAGGCGGCCTACTGCCTGGCGGTGTGTCCGGCCGGGGAAGACGTCATCGAGCCGTACCTCGACAACCGGAAGGGCTTCATGGATCTGGTGTTGAAACCGTTGCAGGACAAGAAGGAAACGCTCTACGTGTTACCGAACTCGGCAGCCAAGGCCTACGCCGAGAAGCGCTTCCCGCACAAGCCCGTCAAGGTGGTGGACTCGGGGATCAGCGGCCGGTAGCGCGGGTCAGGTCCAAGCGTGCACGGTGTTCTGCGCAGGCTCCAACCCGAGTTCCACCAACAGCTCGGTGGCGTCGGCGGCCTGCTCGCAGATAGTCGGCACCTCGTCGCGCTCGGCGGCACCGAAGTTCTCCAGCACGTACGTCGCCGGATCTTTGCGGCCCGGCGGGCGGCCGATCCCGATCCGCACCCGCTGAAAGTCCTTGGTACCCAACGACGCCGCGACTGAGCGCAACCCGTTGTGGCCACCTTCGCCACCACCGAGCTTGAGCCGGATCCGACCGAAGTCGATGTCGAGCTCGTCGTGCACGATGATCACGTCACCCGGGGCCACGGAGTAGAAGTTCGCCAGCGGCGCGACCTGGCGCCCCGACTCGTTCATGTAGACCCGGGGCTTGGCCAGCACCACCGACCGACCGCCCAGCCGCCCGGTGGTGACCTCGGCGCCAGAGCGCTTATGCACCTTGAACTTCGAGCCCATCCGGGCGGCCAGGATATCGGCGACCATGAAACCGATGTTGTGCCGGGTTTTGGCGTAGTTCGGTCCGGGGTTGCCCAGGCCGACCACCAGAAGAGGTTCGGCCACGACAGTTCGGGCTTACTCGGCCGTCGCGCTTATCGACTCAGCGGCTATTCGGATGCGGACTCGGTGTCGCCCTCGGCCTCATCACCCTCGGCCGGGGCAGCAGGCTCGATCAGCTCGCCCGCGCCTTCGGCTTCGAGGTCCGCCGCGGTCGGCGCACCCGTGACGTTGACGACCAGGAGCTCGGGATCGGAGATCAGGGTGACACCTTCAGGCAGCGGGATCTGTGCGGCGCTGAACTGCGTGCCCGCCGGGATGCCCTCGACCGACAGCGTCAGGTGCTCGGGGATCGACATGGCGTCGGACTCGACCTCGATGAAGGTCGACTCCTGGTTGACCAGGGTGTCCGGGCCTGCTTCGCCTTCGACGACAACCTGGATCTCGACGGTGACCCGCTCGCCACGACGGACCAGGATCAGGTCGACGTGCTGGATGTTGCGCTTGATCGGGTGGATTTCCAGCACCTTGGGCAGGGCGAGCGCTTCGGTGCCCGCGATGTCGAGGGTCAGCACGGCGTTGGTGCCGTTGTTGCGCAGCACGGCGGCGAATTCGCGGGCGGGCAGCAGCAGGTGCTGGGGGTCGGTGCCGTGGCCGTAGAGCACTGCGGGAACCTGGCCGTCGCGGCGGGCCTGCCGTGATGCGCCCTTGCCGGTGACCTCGCGTACGAGGGCGACCAGTTTGTTTTCGGCGTGGGCCGGGGTCTTGGTTGCCATGATGTTGCTCCTAGAGGCTTGCTGGTTAGGTATCCGAGCACAGCCAGAGCAGACAACCGCGAATGAATGCGGGATCTCCGTCGATAACGGTGGTCTAGCCACCCTCGCCGTGACGCCCGGCAAGATTAACGCATAGGGGCTTAAAACGGGAAAACGGTGCCCGTGAGCTGCTCGGACAGCTCCCACAGCGCCGTAGCGCTCGTCGTATTGGCGGCCAGCGGGCTGCGTCCGACGCGCCCGGTCGGGCCCCGCATCACGAACCGTGGGCCGACGAAGCTGTTGCCGGGCAGGTCCTCGGCCACGGCGTACAACGTCTGCCGCGCGCCGTACTCGGCCTCTGAGCCCACCAGGCGATTGGCGGCCAACCAGACCTTGGTGCCGAGCCGGTTGCCGGTCTGGCCCTGCAGGTTGGTACTGGAGTAGCCCGGGTGGGCGGCGTGCGCCTTCAGCGGGGAACCGGCACGGTCTAGCCGGCGCTGCAGCTCGCTGGTGAACAGCAGGTTCGCCAACTTCGACTGACCGTAGGCGGGCCAGGCGAAGTACGGCCTTGCCTTCCAGTTCAGGTCCTTGAGGTTGAGGTAGCCGATCAGATGCATCATCGACGACACCGTGACCACCCGGTCGGTCAGCTTGGGCAGCAGATGATTGGTGAGCGCGAAATGCCCGAGGTGGTTGGTGCCGATCTGGCTTTCGAAGCCGTCGACGGTCTGCGCGTACGGAACCGCCATGATGCCGGCGTTGTTGACCAGGACGTCGACCGCGTCGACCGACTCGGCGAACGCCCGCACCGATGACAGGTCCTGCAGGTCGAGCTTGCGGACGTCGACGTCACCGGTCATCCGCGCCGCGGCGGCGTTGCCCTTGTCGAGGTTGCGCACGGCCACGATGACCTTGGCGCCGACTCGCGCGAGCTCGCGGGCGGTGATCTCACCGAGGCCGCTGTTGGCTCCGGTGACGACGACGGTGCGTCCGGCGAACGACGGCAGGTCTGCGGCGGTCCAGTCAGTCATGGCCTGAACCATAACCGCGCGCTACTTCGGCGCGACCACGAAGCCCTTGATGATGGTCTCGATGTCGGGGCCGTCGGCCTGGGCCTTGTCGGCGAAGGACGTCACGGTGAGCTGGACGAGGTACATCTGGCCGGGCAGATTGGCCCGCGCCGGTTTGCCCGTCGCGAACACGATGCGGTTGTAGCTCTGCATCCGCTGACCGTTGAGGTCGTACGTGCCCTCGATCATCGACGACGGGAAACCCCTGAAGTCGGCGGTAGAGGCGTTGAGCTGCTTGAAGTTCTCCGAAAGCTCGGCGTCACCGTTGGCGTGCTTGAGGGCCGCCGCGACGTCGAAGTTCCCGTCCAGCTGGAAGACCAGGATCATCGCGGTCGGGTACGTGTCGCCCTTGGCGATGGTGCGCGTGCCGGGCGAGAGATTGGGGTTGAAGTAGGGCTTCCACCCAGGCGGCTCCGGCACGGTGACCGTCAGGTCGGTCAGCTTGTCGGGGGCAACGGGGGCACCGGTGATCCCGATGTTCTCGAAGTACGTCGACAGCGAGATCGGCTTCTCGGCGCTGGACGTGGTGGTGGTCGTCGTCGAGGTGGTCCAGATGGACTTGTAGTCGGGCTGCGACGTCCCGCATCCGGCCACGGCGAGTGCGACGACGACGGCGAGGCCCGCACGGGTGGGCTTCACGACACGCTCACCTTGAAACCGGAGACGATGCCCTCCAGCGCGGGCGACTGCGCGATCGGCTGGTCGAGTTTCGTCGCCACGGTGAGCTGAACCAGGTAGCGCTTCTTGGTCGACGGCACATCGGCCAGGACGATCCGGCTGAAGTACTGCGCGTCGCCCGTCGTGCCCTCGGCGGCCGCCGAGGGGAACCCGTCGTAGTCGTCGTAGGACTCGGTGACGTTGATGGCCGTGGGCGCCAGCGCGTCGGAGTTGGCGTGGTGGATCGCCTCCCTGGCGCCGAAGTCGCCGGTGAGTTCGATCGCCATCAGCGTCACCGAGGGAAACGAGCCACCGCCGCCCAGCGGCTGGATGAACTGCACGCCACTCGAGAACAGCGGGTCGTTGGTCTGCACCCAGCCGTCGGGAACGGGCACCGTGGCGGACAGGCCGGGGGCCTGGTCGAAGCGGGCGGGGACGCCGGTGACGTTGAGCGAGGCCAGGTAGTCCCTGAACGCGACTCGCTTCCCGGTGGGTGCGGGCGCCGGGGTCATCGTCGGCGTCGCGGACGTGGTCGGGGTGGACGACGACGAGGACGCGGTTCCCCCTCCTCCGGAACCACATCCGGCGAGTGCGAGTGCCATGGCCAGCACTGCGGTGGAGCGGACCAGCGTCACAGAATCTCGCGGACGTCGTCGATCGGCCGGGCCAGGCGGGTGCCCTTGCCGGTGACGACGAAGGGGCGCTCGATCAGGATCGGGTGCTCGGCCATGGCGTCGAGGAGTTCGTCATCGGACGCGTCGGCGAGACGCAGTTCGGCGTACAGCGCCTCCCGCTTGCGTACCGCGGCGCGGATCTTGATACCGGCATCGGCGATCAGCTCGACCAGTTGCGCGCGCGTCGGCGGCGTCTTGAGGTACTGGATCACGGTCGGTTCGTAGCCGCTGTCCCGCAGCAGTTCGAGGGTCTTGCGTGACGTCGAGCACTTGGGATTGTGATAGATGACACTCTGACTGCGCATGTCAGGCGTCCCCGTCGAACAGTCCCGTCACCGAGCCGTTTTCGAACACCGCGCGGATGGTGCTGGCCAGCAGCGGCGCGATCGACAGCACGGTCAGCTGGGGGAACATCTTC
>JAOPUT010000181.1 GCA_025963385.1 Mycobacterium sp. | reverse complement strand
GGCACGTAGAGGAAGTCGCCCTGACTGCCGTCGATCCAGTCGCGGCCATCGTAGAGCCTCATTCGCCCGGACAGGACGAAGAACGCCTCAGACATCCCCCGGTGGAAGTGCGGTCCCGGTCCGCCCGCCTTCGGTGACATGTCGACGCGGTACAGCCCGTAGTCGCCGTCGGTCTTCTGCTGGTCGGCGAGGTAGTGGTATTGCACCGTGCCGAAGGAGTCGTAGTCGGGCGGTTGGTCGCCGCGGCGCAGCGACGCACTCACCTCCGGTTGGTCCTTCGTGTAGCGGGTTGGGGGATAGGGCGGCAAGACCAGGGACACACCTGCAGTCTGCCGTCGCCTAGGTCGGGTACACCACCCCAGTCAGTTCCTCGGACACCGTCCACAGCCTGCGTTGCAGTTCGAGGTCGTGGGACTGGTCGCTCGACGGAACCACCTTCGGGTAGCCCCGGACTCCGCCTGGGCCGTCGGGACCGTAGTACTCGGCGCCCAGCACGCCGGGGTCGGTGGCAGCCCGCAGCGTGGGGAGGGCGCCCATGTTGGCGGGCTGGAACAACGGCCGGAGGGCGGGCAGCGCGAACTGCAGTGCGGCGGGTAGGTGCCGCATGAGGTCGGTGTCGGATCCGCCGGGGTGCGCGGCTGCCGCGATCGTGGTGCCGTGCGAGGCCAGTCGCCGCTGCAGTTCGTAGGTGAACAGCAGGTTGGCCAGCTTCGATTGGCCGTAGGCGGCGACCCGGTTGTAGCTGCGCTCCCAGTTCAGGTCGTCGAAGTGGATGGCGGCGTTGATGCGATGCCCGATGCTGCTGACGCTCACCACGCGTGATCCCGGGGCCGGCAGCAGCCGGTCGATCAGCAGTCCGGTGAGGGCGAAGTGGCCGAGGTGGTTGGTGCCGAACTGCAACTCGAAGCCATCGGTGGTGGTGCCCTTCGGCGGGTACATCAGGCCGGCATTGTTGATCAGCAGGTCGATGCGGTCGTATTTCGCGCGTAGTTCGGCGGCGGCCGTCCGCACCGACTCCAACGACCCGAGGTCCAGTTCCTGGAGCACGACGTCCGCGCCCGAATTCGCGGCCATGATGCGCGCCGCCGCCTCCTTGCCCTTGTCCAGATTGCGCACGGCGAGCACGACCTGCGCCCCGCGGGCGGCGAGCGCGGCCGCCGTTTCGTAGCCGAGCCCGGTGTTGGCGCCGGTCACGACGGCGAGGCGACCGGTCTGGTCGGGAATGTCGGCGGTGGTCCACTTGCTCATGAGTGCTCCTCGGGATGGGGGTAGATGACGTCGGTCAGCTCTTCTGACACCGTCCACAGCCGGCGCTGCACGCTGCCGTCGTGGGAGCGGCGGTTCGACGCGACGACCTTGGGGTGGCCGCGCATTTCGGCGAAGCCGCCGGGGCCGAGGTACTGCCCGCCGGACACGTGCGGATCGGTGGCCGCGCGCAGCGTCGGCAGAGCGCCCGTCTCGGTGTCCTGCTCGAGCGGACGAAAGAACATCTGCACGGGCGCGGGCAGATAGCGCGAAAGCTCCGAGCTCGAACCGCCGGGATGCGCTGCCACCGCGACGGTGTTGGTGCCGGCCAGTCGGCGTTGCAGCTCGTAGGTGAACAGGAGATTGGCCAGCTTGGACTGCCCATACGCGCGGAGGCGGTTGTAGCTGCGCTCGGACTGGAGGTCGTCGAACCGGATGCGGCCCGCGCGGTGACCGACGCTGCTGACGGTCACCACCCGGGAGTCGGGGGTGGCGAGCAGCAGGTCGAGGAGTCGTCCCGTCAGTGCGAAGTGCCCGAGGTGATTGGTGCCGAACTGCAGCTCGAAGCCGTCCTTGGTGGTCGACTTGGGCGTCATCATGACGCCGGCGTTGTTGATCAGAAGGTCGATCCGGTCGTATCCGGCGTGCAGTTGGTCGGAGGCCTTCCGCACGGAATCCAGCGAGGTGAGGTCGAGTTCCTGCAGCGAGACGTCGGCGCCGGGGGTTCGCCTGGCGATGAGGTCGGCGGCGGCCTTGCCCTTGTCGAGGTTGCGGACCGCGAGTACGACGTGCGCGCCGCTGGCGGCCAGCGCGGCCGCGGTCTCGTAGCCGAGGCCGGTGTTGGCGCCCGTGATGACCGCCGTCCTGCCGTGTTGGTCGGGAATGTCGGCAGTGGTCCAGTTCATCGCAACCTCCTGAGTAAGATCGAAGCGGAACGCCCGCTCCGGTTGTCCTCGACTATACGGAACGCGCGCCCCGTTTTGTCAACCGAAGGGAAGATGGTGACCGATCCGGTTCGGCCGATGCGCGCCGATGCCGCCCGCAACCGGGCGCGTGTGCTCGAGGTCGCCTACGAGACGTTCGCCGCCGAGGGCCTTTCCGTGCCGATCGACGAGGTCGCTCGTCGTGCGGGCGTCGGCGCAGGCACCGTCTACCGGCACTTCCCCACCAAGGAGGCGCTCTTCGCCGCGGTCATCGACGACCGCGTCCGTGGCATGGTCGACACCGGCCGGGCGCTGCTCGAAACGGTGGGGCCCGCGGAGGCGCTGTTCGCCTTCCTGCGCGAGATGGTCACCATGGGCGCGACCGACCAGGGACTCGTCGAGGCGCTGGCGGGATATGGCATCGATTTGGACGCCGCCGCGCCGGGCGCCGAGGCGGCGTTCCTGGAACTCATCGGCGAGCTGCTCGCCGCGGCGCAGGGCGCGGGCACCGCACGCCGGGACATCGGCGTACCGGAGGTCAAGGCACTCCTGGTGGTCTGCAAGGCCGCGCAGGGCTATGGCGACGAGGTCACCGGCAAAGTGACGAACGTGATCGAAGCTGGTCTGAGGGCGTCGGAAACGGGATCGCCATAGGGGCTGCCGACCTTGCACTCGCCTAGGTCGAGTGCTAAAACTAGGTTGGCACTCGCGATCGGTGAGTGCTAGGTCGGGACGGTGAGACTGGGGCCGCACTTGCGGTCGCACACTCCAGTCGTCCGTCGCGGGCACTGAACCCGACCACAAAACGTGCCATCCCTAATCCGGAGGAACACTTCGCAATGGCTAAGACAATTGCGTATGACGAAGAGGCCCGCCGCGGCCTCGAGCGTGGGCTCAACGCCCTCGCCGACGCAGTAAAGGTGACGCTGGGCCCCAAGGGTCGCAACGTCGTCCTGGAGAAGAAGTGGGGCGCCCCCACGATCACCAACGATGGTGTTTCCATCGCCAAGGAGATCGAGCTCGAGGACCCATACGAGAAGATCGGCGCTGAGCTGGTCAAGGAAGTCGCCAAGAAGACCGACGACGTCGCTGGAGATGGAACGACGACGGCAACGGTTTTGGCCCAGGCGCTCGTGCGCGAGGGTCTGCGCAACGTGGCGGCTGGCGCCAACCCGCTTGGTCTGAAGCGCGGCATCGAAAAGGCCGTCGAGAAGGTCACCGAGACCCTGCTGGCTTCGGCCAAGGCGATCGAGACCAAGGAGCAGATCGCGGCGACCGCAGGCATCTCCGCAGGCGACCAGTCCATCGGTGATCTCATCGCCGAGGCCATGGACAAGGTTGGCAACGAGGGTGTCATCACCGTCGAGGAGTCCAACACCTTCGGACTGCAGCTCGAGCTCACCGAGGGCATGCGTTTCGACAAGGGCTACATCTCGGGTTACTTCGTGACCGACGCCGAGCGTCAGGAAGCCGTCCTCGAGGAGCCTTACATCCTCCTGGTCAGCTCCAAGGTGTCGACCGTCAAGGACCTGCTGCCCCTGCTGGAGAAGATCATCCAGTCCGGCAAGCCGCTGCTGATCATCGCCGAGGACGTCGAGGGCGAAGCCCTTTCCACCCTGGTGGTCAACAAGATCCGTGGCACCTTCAAGTCCGTCGCCGTCAAGG
>JAOPUT010000141.1 GCA_025963385.1 Mycobacterium sp. | reverse complement strand
AAAGTAGATGTTCGTGAAGTCGATGCCCTCTTCAGAGCCGTAGTAGACCCGCTCGCGGGCAAGGTACCCGTGGAGGTTCATCTGGCCGAGGCCGATGGCGTGCGACTTGTCGTTGCCGTCTTCGATCGACCGAACGGATTCGATGTGGCTCTGGTCGGAGACCGAGCTGAGGCCACGGATCGCGGTCTCGACGGTGCGGCCGAAGTCCGGTGAGTCCATCGACAGCGCGATGTTCATCGAGCCGAGGTTGCAGGAGATGTCCTTGCCGATGTTGTCGTACGAGAGGTCTTCGTTGTACGTGGTCGGCGTGTTGACCTGGAGGATCTCCGAGCACAGGTTGGACATGTTGATGCGGCCCTTGATCGGGTTCGCCGCGTTCACGGTGTCTTCGAACATGATGTACGGGTAGCCGGACTCGAACTGGATCTCGGCGAGCGTCTGGAAGAAGTCGCGGGCCTTCATCTTGGACTTCTTGATGCGCGGGTCGTCGACCATCTCGTGGTACTTCTCGGAGACCGAGATGTCGGCGAACGGCACGCCGTAGACGCGCTCGACGTCGTACGGCGAGAACAGGTACATGTCCTCGTTCTTCTTCGCCAGCTCGAACGTGATGTCCGGGATCACGACGCCGAGGCTCAGCGTCTTGATGCGGATCTTCTCGTCGGCGTTCTCACGCTTGGTGTCGAGGAACCGGTAGATGTCGGGATGATGCGCGTGCAGGTAGACCGCACCCGCGCCCTGCCTGGCACCGAGCTGATTGGCGTAGGAGAAGGAATCCTCCAGCAGCTTCATGATCGGGATGACACCCGAGGACTGGTTCTCGATGTTCTTGATCGGGGCACCGTGCTCGCGAATGTTGCTCAGCAGCAACGCGACTCCACCACCACGCTTGGACAGTTGCAGCGCCGAGTTGATGGAGCGCCCGATGGACTCCATGTTGTCCTCGATGCGCAGGAGGAAGCAGCTGACGGGCTCGCCGCGCTGCTTCTTGCCCGAGTTGAGGAACGTCGGGGTGGCCGGCTGGAACCTGCCGTCGATGATCTCGTCGACGAGCTTCTCGGCCAGCGTCGTGTCACCGGCCGCCAGTGTCAGCGACACCATGACGACGCGGTCCTCGAAGCGCTCGAGGTAGCGCTTCCCGTCGAACGTCTTCAGCGTGTAGGACGTGTAGTACTTGAACGCGCCGAGGAACGTCGGGAACCGGAACTTCTTGGCGTACGCCCGGTCCAGCAGCGACTTGACGAAGTTGCGTGAGTACTGGTCCAGTACCTCGCGCTCGTAGTAGTCCTTCTGTACGAGGTAGTCGAGCTTCTCGTCCTGGTTGTGGAAGAAGACCGTGTTCTGGTTGACGTGCTGCAGGAAGTACTGGTTGGCGGCTTCGCGGTCCTTGTCGAACTGGATCTTGCCGTCTTTGTCGTACAGGTTGAGCATCGCGTTGAGCGCGTGGTAGTCCGTCTCGCCCGGGAGCGCGTGCACTCCGGTGGTTACAGGTTCTGCAGTGACGGTTGGTGACACGTCTGGTCCTTCCGGGTTTCGGCCCAAAAATCGGATAGGCCAGCACGGACGGCGAAGACGTCGTCCGTGGTGCCCATCAGTTCGAAGCGATAGAGGTATGGCACGCCGCACTTGCGGGAGACGACGTCACCCGCGTAGCCGAACTCGGCGCCGAAGTTGGTGTTGCCCGCGGCGATGACGCCGCGCAGCAGCGACCGATTGTGTTCGTCGTTGAGAAATGCGATGACCTGTTTGGGGACGTATCCCCCGGCATCTGGATCGGGCCCGTTGGCGTGCCCGCCACCGTAGGTGGGCAACACCAGCACGTAGGGCTCGTCAACCTGGATGCGCTCGCGCAGTGGGATCCGAATGGCAGGCATCTCGAGCTTCTCGACGAAGCGGTGAGTGTTCTCCGAGACGCTGGAGAAGTAGACGAGATTGCTCTTGGACATCTCGCACCACTCTCCCTTCTGCCCGCCGAATACCCGTTTACGCAGTGGCTGCGACTGCTCCGGACAGCGTCTTGATGCGGTCCGGACGGAAGCCCGACCAGTGCTCGTTGTCCGTCACCACGACCGGTGCCTGCAGGTAACCCAGCGCCATGACGTAGTCACGCGCCTCGGGAACCTCGGTGATGTCGACGACGTCGTAGGCGACGCCCTGCTTGTCCAGGGCCTTGTAGGTGGCGTTGCACTGCACGCATGCGGGCTTGGTGTAGACGGTGACGGTCATCTTCGGCACGGCTCCTCTGCGAAATCCGGTCTGACTGGCTACTGCTATCCCCTGAAGTTCAGCAGCCCGGCGACCCTTGAAATTCCTGCCGCCCGAAGCTTTCGGACCGGCGGTCGGATGACCCGACCTATCGGATTTCGAGAGCTCCGGCCGACCTGAAACGGTACGAGTACCGGTGGGGCCTGTCGGTCTGCAAGACACTACACCTAGTGTCCGACAATCCGAAGAGATACAAGATGTTCTGAACGACATTGATGAAATTCCCTGGTCGTAAGCCCCCTGGGCTCGAATTTTCTCGGCGTGTCGCACATCACATCCATGACGTGTCGTGCTCCGGCATCTGGTCTACCAGCACCCACCGACAGTTCATCCACAGGCTTCTTCCACAGCAAAGCCGCCGGCGAACCCCCATCGGGGCTCGCCGGCGGCAGGCAACGCGACGGTGTCAGCCGACCTCGGCGACCAGCTTTCCGACCACGTCACGGACCTGCTGAACCACTTCGGCGTTCTCTCGCGGATGCTTGCCGTCGAAGACCTTGGCGGGCAGCGAGAGCTTCAGGTCCTCGATCACCCGCGGTCCTGCGATTCCGAACGACTTGCGCGTCTCGTCGTGCGCCCAGACGCCGCCGTACTGACCGAACGACGCCCCGATGACTGCCGCAGGCTTGCCCTTGAGGGCGCTGTCGCCGAACGGTCGCGACAGCCAGTCGATGGCGTTCTTGAGCACACCGGGGATGCTGCCGTTGTACTCAGGTGTCACCACCAGGGCGGCGTCCGACTCGGCCGCGGCCAGACGAAGGGCCTGAACGGACTCGGCGACCCCTTCGTCGTCGATGTCCTCGTTGTAGAAGGGCAGCTCTCCGAGCCGGTCGAAGAGCCGCAGCGACACGCCGTCCGGTGACGACTCGGCGGCCACCTCGGCCAGCTGCCGATTCACCGACGCGGCACGCAGACTGCCGACGAGCACCAATATCTTTACGTCCGCCATGTTCCTCGATCCTTTCGGTCAGTTGTCCCGATCCTCACACAGGTAAACCGGACCGTGGTCCGATTCATTCCAGCTGAGCTAAAGTGCAGGCATGAGCGTTGGCGACGGACTGGTCGGGCTACCGGTCACGACTCCTGCGCCGACCGAACGCGGTGACGCCGCGCGCAACCGCGTCCTGCTGCTAGACGCCGCCCGCAGGCTCATCGACGAACGCGGCGCCGACACCGTGACGATGGACGACGTCGCCGCCGCCGCGGGCGTCGGCAAGGGCACGCTGTTCCGGCGCTTCGGTAGCCGCGCGGGCCTGATGATCGTGCTGCTCGACGAGGACGAGAAGGCCGAGCAGCAGGCGTTCATGTTCGGCCCACCGCCACTGGGGCCCGGTGCCCCACCGCTGACGCGGCTGCTGGCGTACGGCCGCTCGCGCCTTCGGTTCACCTGGGATCACCGCGCGCTGCTTTCCGACGCCAACAGCGACGTGAATACGCGGTTCAACGCACCTGCCACCCTGCACCGCACCCACGTCAGGATGCTGCTGCGCGCCGCGGGCACGACGGGCGATCTCGACGCACAGGCCGATGCGCTGCTGGCACTGCTGGACGCCGACTACGTCACGCATCAGGTCAACGATCTGGACCGCAGCATCGAGCTGCAGGGTGATGCGTGGGAAAGCTTGGCGCGCAAGCTCTGCGGGAACTAGTAGCACCGGTGACCTGGGTCCTGCACGTCGACCTCGACCAGTTCCTCGCATCGGTCGAGCTCCGACGGCGTCCCGACCTGGTCGGCCTTCCGGTCATCGTCGGCGGCAACGGCGACCCGGCCGAACCACGCAAGGTGGTGACGTGTGCGTCCTACGAAGCGCGCGAGTTCGGCGTGCATGCGGGAATGCCGCTGCGCGTCGCTGCCCGCAGGTGTCCCGACGCGACGTTCCTCCCCTCGGACCCCGACGCCTACGACCGGGCGTCCGAGGAAGTGATGGGACTACTCCGGGATCTCGGCCATCCGGTGGAGGTGTGGGGATGGGACGAGGCGTACCTGGGCGCCGACGTCGCCGATCCGTACGACCTGGCCGCGCGCATCCGCCACGTGGTCGAGACCGAGACGGGTCTGTCATGTTCGGTCGGCATCAGCGACAACAAGCAGCGGGCCAAGGTCGCGACCGGATTCGGCAAGCCGTCGCGCGCGGAGGGAGCAGGCGAAGGCCAGGGGATCTACCGGCTGACCGACGACAACTGGATGGCGGTGATGGGCGACCGCAGCGTCGACGCCCTCTGGGGCGTCGGCCCCAAGACCACCAAACGACTTGCCGCACTCGGCATCATCACCGTCGCCGACCTCGCCGCCACGGATGCGCAGGTGCTGGTGTCCGCGTTCGGCCCGACCACCGGGCTGTGGATCCTGTTGCTCGCCAAGGGCGGTGGCGACACGAACGTGAGCGCCGAGCCGTGGGTGCCGAGATCCAGAAGCCACGTCATCACGTTCCCCGAGGATCTCACCGACAGGGCCGAGATGGATGCCGCGATCACCGACCTGGCTCGCCGGACGCTCGACGAGGTCGTGACGCAGGGGCGCACGGTCACCCGCGTCGCGGTCACCGTGCGCACCAAGACGTTCTTCACCAGGACCAAGATTCGCAAGCTCGCCGCGCCGAGCACCGACGAGTCGACGATCGTCGAGACCGCGCTCGCGGTCCTCGGTCGGTTCGAGCTCGATCGTCCCGTGCGCCTGCTCGGGGTGCGACTGGAACTGGCCGCGACCTGATGTCCAACCATGACATGTCTTTGCTCAGCACCGTAGCAGGGATATCGTGCACGCATGACGTCCCCCGTGCCCGGCTTCGATGAGTGGCTCTCCCGAGCGCTGACGGAAGAGGCAGCCGCAGCAGGCGAGTCCGTAGACACGTTCGTCGCAAGGGCTGTCGCGACGCGCCTACTGCACGAACGAGGTCGCCGTGGCGACGGAGCGATCGACGAGTTGTCGAAGCGCATCGACGAGTCGGGTCTAGCCACCGACGGGCCTGCCGAGGAGGGTCCGTCGGATCCGCTCAGTAACCCCGAACGGCTCCGCGTGCTGTACGACACTGGGCTTCTCGACGCCGAGCCCGATGCGGCCTACGACCGCGTCGTCGGCATCGCCGCCGAAGCCCTCGACGTACCGACGGCAGCCGTGTCACTCGTCGACCACAATCGCCAGTTCCTGTTCAGCGCGGTAGGGACCACTGGCGAACTGAAAACAACACGGCAAACCACAATTGACCAATCAGTCTGTCAATACGTGGTCACTTCTGGCGAATCACTCATCGTCGAAGATGCGCGAATTCATCCGCTGTTGAAGAACCATCCGACGGTGACCGCCGACCTCCTCGCGGCCTACGCAGGAGTGCCACTCTCCGACGCCGCCGGACACACCATCGGCACGCTATGCGTTTGGGATTCGGAGCCGAGACAGTGGAGCACCGGGCACGTACAGATCCTCGAGGACCTCGCCACTCTGGTCCGCGATCGAATATTCGGCCATGCCGGCTAGGGAATTCCGGCACTGATAATGCACTCGCTCGCAAACGTCAATTAACAACGAAGGCTTAACAGACCGTTCGCCCGCAGAGTAGTCTGGCAACATGTTCGCGCCCTGTGACGTGTATCACCATGTCGATTGACGTCGGCGCGAATAAGTCCGCTGCTCCGCCCCTGACGATGGATGTGTCGGGACCCGTGCGAACCAGCCTGCCGGATCGCCTACGTCGAGATCCGTTGCACACGGTCGTCACGGTGGTGCTGGATCTCGCCGCCGCCATCACGTCGGTGGCGCTGGCAGCGGTCTGGGGCTCCGGCACCACGGCATGGGCTGACGCAGGCGTCTTCCCGTGGCTCTACGTCCCGCTGGTGCTCGCAATGATGGCGGCCGCCTCGATGTACCGCAGGAGCCTGCAGCGCAACTTCCTCGACGAGCTCGGGCCGGTCGAGACGGCGGTTGCGCTCGCGGCACTGATCCTGCTGTCCTGGATGCTCTTGGACCCGTCACAGGACCGACCCGGTGCGGTGGTCATCCCGGTCTGGTTCATTGCGAGCTTGCTGATGGCCGCCGTCCGGATGACCCGGGCGCTGCTGCAGCGCTACATCCGCAATCACTTCGGCGCGGCATCGCCAACATTGATCGTCGGTGATGATCGCTACGCCAACCAGCTGATTGCCCGAATGTTCGAACTTCCGGAGTACGGCCTGAAACCGGTCGGCCTCCTCGGCGGCGATCAGTCCGCTTCACCTCAGGACGCGACGTCGGGTCTGTATCCCGTTCCCCACGTGGGCGCCCTCGAGGACTTCCGGGCGGTCGCCACCGCGCTGCACGTCGAGGACCTGATCGTGTCGAATTGCGCGGCCACCGACGAGGAACTGGTGTCCCTGGTGCGAGCGGCGCACAGCATGGACATCCGGGTCTGGATCCTGCCGCGAGTGCACGACGCCATCGGCGCGCGCGCACGGGTCGAACACATCGGGGGGTTGCCCCTGCTGGTTCTGCCCCAATTCAATCCGCGGAGCTGGCAGTTCGCGGTCAAGCACGCCCTCGGTCGCATCATCACCGCGGTCGGACTCCTGCTCATCTCGCCGATCTTCCTCACGCTGGCGCTGCTGGTGCGGCTCAGCTCGCCGGGGCCAATCTTTTTCCGCCAGAAGCGGATTGGTCGCGACGGCGTGGTCTTCGATTGCCTGAAGTTCCGCTCGATGCGGCCGCCGAGGGAGTCCGATGCCGCGTTCGAGTTGACCGCAGGCGCCGCACCGGGCGGCGTGGAGGGCGTCGACCGGCGCACCCGGATCGGCAAGATCATGCGACAGACGTCGCTCGACGAGCTTCCGCAACTTATCAACGTCCTCCGCGGCGACATGAGCCTCGTCGGGCCGCGCCCGGAACGACCCGAGTTCGTCGAACTGTTCGAGATGCAGATCCGGCGTTACGGCGAGCGGCACCGCGTCAAGGCAGGAGTCACCGGGTGGGCTCAGGTGCACGGCCTTCGGGGTCAGACGTCGATCGCCGACCGCGCGGAGTGGGACAACTACTACATCGAGAACTGGTCTCTGTGGCTCGACGTCAAGATCCTCTTCCTGACCGTGCTCGCCGTGCTCAAACGCGCGGAGGACTGATCGCTACGAACTCACTTCCGATCGAGAGGTCGGGGCGGTGAAGGCTCTCGCCCTCGTCGCGGCCTGCGCGCTGTTCCTCGGCGCACTCGTGGCGGTCTACCGACGACCCCAACGTGGTCTGCTCCTGCTGGCGGCCCTGACTCCTCTGCACGGCCTGTTGGCCATCCTCCCGCTGCCCGGCATCGCCACGGCGTGGAAGGAAGGGTTCACCCTGGCCATTCTGGTGTGCGCATTCGTCAGACGAACCCGCTCGCCCGACTGGCGCAGGCCCCCGCTGCTGATGCCCTGGTGGCCGGCCGTCGTGCTGTGGGTGATCGTCGGCAGCATCTCGGCAGTCGCGACCATCGGGCTTCTCGGCGTCGTCGCGATCAAGGTGACGTTCTTCTACCTGATCATCATCGTGATCCTTTGGCTCGCACCCTTCGACGCGAGGGACCGCGACAACCTCGTCAGCATCCTCATGGGCATGGCGGTGGTCGCGTCGTTCGTCGCCATCGTCCAAATCATCGTCGGTCCCGCCTTCCTCGTTCAGCTCGGTTACGAATACGGAAGGCAGGTAAGGACGTCCGGCGGATTCCTCCGTACCTTCAGCACCTTCGTCCAACCGTTTCCCTTCGGTCTCTACGTGATGACCGCGCTGTTGGTCGGCGGCGCCGTGGCCTTGGCCGAGCCGAGACGGCGACGCAATCTGGCCTTCCTGTGCCTGTCTCCGATCATGGTGGTGGCGATGGCGAGCTCCATCGTGCGCGCCGCGATCCTCGGGCTCATCGTCGGCATGATCTGGTTGGCGATCCTGCGATTCAGGGCGCTCTTCCTGCCGCTCGTCGTCGGAGCCGTCGCACTCGCCGCCATCTTCCCCTTCGTGCCCAGCCTGTCGAATGTGTTCTTCTCGTCCAGCAGCCTCGGACAGCGCGGCGCGGGGTGGAGCGACATCATCAGCAGCATCCTGGTGCATCCGGTGGGCCGGGGCCTGGGCACCAGTGGCGCTGCGGCCGACCGCGTCTCGACGGCATCGGGCGTCGAGATCGGCGCCGTGTCGACGAACTACCAGCCCGACAACTACTACGTGAAGATGCTGTTGGAGCTCGGGCCCATCGGGCTGTGGCTGGTGCTGGCATGGCTGGTGGTCGCTCTCGTCTGGACCACGCGAGTCGGCCGCACCCTGCCGGGACGTGACGGCGCGTTCGCGCTGGGAGTCAGCGCGTCCATCCTCGCCGCGATGGCGGCGAGTCTGGTGGCGACCTATTTCGAGATCTTTCCCGTCGACGTGTATTTCTGGTTACTTCTAGGGGTGGTGGGATGCGCAGCAGCGCAACACGGTTCACGTTCGGAGCCTTGGCTCTCCGGCCAGGCGGCAGCGGCGTACAGACCTACATCCGCGAGCTTCTCAGGGAGTTGATCGGCCTGTTGCCCGGCGCCGAACTGTCGGCGATCGTGCAGCGTGACGCCGCGAGCGACCTGCCCGCAGGAATGACGCCGTTGATCCGTCCGGTGTCGAGCGGTGTGGCCCGCGCGGTGATCGGCGCACTGAGCAACGGCTCCTGCGACCTGTTCCACAGCCTGGACGTCGATCTGCCACTGACGACCAAGGCATTCACCGTCGCCACGGTGCACGACGTCTCGGTGTTCGACATGCCGTCGGCGTCGAGCCGCTTCCGCGCTCTCGGCGAACAGCGGCTCGTCGGGTACTCGCTGCGCAAGGCGGACCTGCTCATCGCGGTGTCGCAGTTCACGGCGGAACGTATCCACGCGATCAGCGGCCGCACGGCGACCGTGGTGGAACTCGCCCCTGCCGCATGGGCCCGTCCGCCCAGTGCCGAGGACGTCGCTGCCGTGCGCGCCAAGTACCAACTCCCCGAGAGGTTCGTGATTCAGGTCGGCACCGTCGAGCCGCGGAAGAACGTGCAACTCGTCGCCGACGCCGCCGAATCGATCGGGCTGCCGTGCGTGCTGGCCGGTGCAGGCTCGATCGGCCCCGCCGCTCCCCGCAGCGCCATCGGACTCGGGTACATCGACGTCGAGGACCTGCCCGGTCTCTACGGCGCAGCGACGGTCACGGCCTACGCGTCGCGGTACGAGGGCTACGGCCTGCCACCGGTCGAGGCGATGGCGTGCGGGGGTGCGGTCGTCGCGAGCGCCGTCGGCGCGCTGCCGCAGGTGGTCGGTGACGGGGCCGTCCTCGTGCCCACCTCCGACGTCGCCGACTGGGCGGCGGCGCTGCGCACCATCGCCTTCGACGCCGAGGCGCGCAGCGAGCTCGTCGACAACGCGATCGAGGTGGCGGCCACCCTGACGTGGCGCCGCACCGCGGAAGGAACCGTGCAGGCCTACCGGGACGCGGGAGTGACTCCGTGAGTGAGGATCCCGGCATGGAGGGCACCGAGTCGCTCACCGACCACCGCAAGGTCGCCGCCGATCCCAGGGCGGCCACGCGCGCCACGGCGGCCATCCTGCTGAGTCGCGTCATCGTCGCCGGTCTCGGATGGGCGGGCAGCGTGATCGTCGCACGCTCGCTGTCCGCCGACGACTGGGGGCAGTTCAGCTTCGTCTTCGCGCTTCTCGGGGTGATGTCGATCATCACCGACCTCGGCGTCGGACGGGTGGTGCTGGCCCGGTTGATCGACGGCGATCCCGACGAGATCGCCCGCACCGCTTCGTCGTTCATCGCCCTGCGCACCGCGCTCGGGGTGGCGGGCTATCTCCTGGCGGTGGCGTACGTCGTCGTCCTGCGGTACCCAGGGCAGGTCGTCGCCGCGACGGCGATCGCGGGCCTGGTGGTGGTGTTCGCCACACCGAGCCATGCGCTGTCCGTGCTGTACCAGAGCCGTCACCGACTGCTATTGGTGGCAGTGGCCGAAAGCCTGGGCCAGACACTGCAGTTGGCGGTCACCGTCATCGCGGCCATCTACGCGCCGGTGCTTCTGATCTTCGTGCTGCCCGCGGTCGCCAACGAGGTCTTCAGGCTGGTGACGAAGGGCTTCGGGATCCGTGACAGGACGCTGGGGTTGCGGCCATCGCGTCACGTCGACGTGCGCAGGTGGGGTCCCATGCTCAGGGAGGCGATCCCGTTGGCGATCGGCCTCGCGCTGACGATCGCGATGATGAAGATCGACGTCCTGATGCTCAGTCTGATGGATACGTTCGATGCGGTCGGCCTGTACTCGATCGGCTACAAGTTCTCCGACATCATCGATACGTTCGCCCTCGCTGCCGCGGCGCCCGTCAGCACGCTGCTGGTGGCGGCCTGGCCGGGTGAGCTGGCGGTCTTCCGTCACCGATCACGTTCGGCGGCAATGCTCTTCGCCCTCGCTGGCGCTGCCTGCGTGGCCGGCTTCTGGCCATCGGCTGAACCCATCGTCCGCCTGCTCTACGGCGACCGCTTCGCCCCCGCCGCAGGCGCGACGCGACTCCTCGTCGTGGGTGCCGCGCTCATGTCGCTCATCGTGCTCGGGATCTTCCTGCTGACCGCGGCAGGTAAGCAGCGCTACTACCCCGGCATCGCACTGTTGGGACTCGCACTCAACGTCGGGCTCAACCTCGTCCTGATCCCGAGGATGTCGTACGACGGCGCCGCGGTGTCGACCGTGGTCACCTGGGCGGTCACCGTGGTGCTGCTGTGGATCGTCATCGAACGGTACATGCCGGTCAAGGGTCTGCTGCCGATCTGGCCCCTCGCGGCGTTGGTCGTTCAGACCTCGGTGGTCGCCGCCGTCGGTCAGCTCGTCGTCGGCAGATGGCCCGACTGGTGGCCGGTGGTATCGATGGCGGCGGTGCTGGCCTTCGTCCCCTTCGTCTACGTTGTCCGAATGGTCGGGAGGGCACCTGAGTCGGCCGATGCCGGGGCGGTCACCTCGTGAGCGACGGCTCGACCATTCTGTTCGTAGCACAGACCGGTCAACTCTCCGGCGCCGAGAAGGTGCTGCTGAACCTGGTGGACGAGGCGTTGGCCGGCGGCTTCAGGGCGATCGTGGCGTGTCCGGCGGGCCCGCTCGCCGAGGCGCTGCCGGACGGGGCGACCCATCTTTTGATCCCCGCTCTCGGGATGGGCGGTGAACAGTCTCTCGCCCGTCTGGTCGGGACGGTCCGGCTGCTACTCCGCTGGCGTTCGGCCGCCAAGATCATGGCTCCGGTCGCGCGGGCTGCGGACACCGCTACCATCGTGAACTCGCTGTACGCTCTACCGGCCGTTCGGCTTTCGAAGCCTCCGCGCGGTGCGGCCTGGCTCGTCCACGACACGTTGATCAGCACCAAGCAGAGGATGGCCACGCGAATCGGCAAGCCCGCAGTGCGCATCGCCGTCGCGGTGTCGGAAGCGACGGCGCGGCCGCTGGAGGCGATGGGCATCCCAGTTCGAGTCTGCCACAACGGTGTTCGGTGGCCGGTCGCTCAGATCGACGCGGCCCAGCACACGCCGCCGGTGGTCGGCATGCTCTCGCTCCTGACACCGTGGAAGGGCCACCGGGTGCTCTTGGACGCGGTGGCCACACTCCAGGACGTCGACGTCGAGTTGGCTGGCGGCAGCTTCCCCGGCGACGCCGACTACGTCGAGGAGCTCCGCGAGCGAGCCGCCCTGCCCGATCTCGCCGGGCGGGTGCGCTTCCTCGGGCACGTGGATCCCGAATCGGCACTGAGACGGTGGGACGTCGTCGTCTCCGCGAGCGTATCTCCTGAGGCGGGACCGCTTTCCGTGCTCGAGGCGATGTCGTACGGGTTGCCCGTCGTCGGCACCGACCACGGCGGCACGACGGAGTTCCTGCGCGGTGGAGCGGGCCTGCTGGTGCCGCCGGACGACGCTACCGCGATGGCGGCCGCGATCGCCGAACTGCTGGGCGACGACCAGGCGCGCCGGGACGTCATCGCCGAGGCCAGGCGTCGAATCGCCGACCAGCACGATCTCACAAGGACGCTGCCTGCCATGTTGCGTGCGTTGCTCGGCTGAGCTTGGGACCCGATGCCGACACCCCGAACTGCGCGCCGTGCCCTGATGGCCGCCCTGCTGATCGTCCATCTGATGGTCGGCGCCACGGCAGCCACGCTGGTGGCAACGGAGAGTTCCGCCCAACCGAACGAGCAGCAGTGTGCCAGCGCGAACGCCAAGGGCCGAGTCGGCGTTTCGGACGGTGCCGACATGCTCGACATGACGGACGAAGACCTCGACCGTCTGCTTCGTGCCGCCCGCGACGCCGGGGTCTGGTCGGTCCGGGTGGACGTCGACTGGTCCCGCATCGAGGCCGAGCGCGGACACCGCGATTGGTCGGACGTCGACCGCGTCATCCACTCGGTCAGGGTGCACGGCATGTGCGCGCACGGCCTGATCAGCTACGCACCGGCCTGGGCCGCCGACCCGGCCGTGCATCCCCATGGCAGCTACTTCGCGCCGGAACCGAATCTGTTCGCGCAGTTCGCCCGCGACGCCGCGAGCAGGTACCGGCATGGCGTCACGGTGTGGGAGGTGTGGAACGAACCGAACACCGTCAACTTCTTCAAGCCACGGCCCGACGCCGCCAAATACGGGGCGCTGCTGGCCGCGACCTACGCCGCCATCAAGTCGGTCGCGGCCGACCTCACCGTGGTGTCGGGCGGTCTCGCCCCCGCCGAGGACAACGGCAGCGATATCGCGCCGACCACGTTCCTCAAGGGGCTCTACGAGGAAGGTGCCAACCGGTACTTCGACGCCTTCGGAATCCACCCCTACACCTATCCGGCACTTCCGAACGACCTCACGACCAGCGCGTGGAACACCGCTTTGCGGTTGAGCGCCATGCATGACGTCATGATCGACGGTGGAGACGCGCGCAAACCCATCTGGATCACCGAATGTGGGGCTCCGACGGGAACCGCGCCGGTCGCCGTGAGCGAAGAGACACAGGCGCAGACGGTGCGAATCATGCTTCGCGCCGCTCGCGACGTCGCCTGGTTGGGCCCGGCGTTCGTTTACAGCATCCGCGACAGCGGGACCGACCGATCCGACCCGGAGCAGAACTTCGGAATCCTGCGCCGCGACTTCTCCCCCAAGCCCGCTTACTCAGTGGTCCGCGGGTTCGCGCGTCAACGGGGCTGAGCCCCCAGCGAATCTGTGCCGTTAGCCAGTGGCACTCTCGACACCTCTATAGGATTGACTGCGTCACGTCCGCAGAAGATGGGGTAACGCAGCGTTTCCCAAGGGCCTACGCCACGAAGGAGCTCCGTTTGGCACCCGTCGACGATCCCGCCCACCGCGGTGATGTCCCCTCGATCGACCTGGCTGGACACTTTCGTGAACTCGGGCGCGCACTCCTCCCCGCCCTGCTGATCGCGCTCGTCGTTGGCGGTGTGGTGTTCGGGCTGCGGACCCTTCTGGTCCCCAAGCAGTACGCGGCATCGATCGTCACCCAGATCACGCCTGAGCAGACCCTCATCCCCGGTGACGCCTTCATCGAGCAGATGCGCGCTCCCTTCATGGGGCTCGCACAGGACACCGACGTGCTCAACCAGGTCCTGTCCACCGTCGACACCGGGTGGAGTGCCGAGACCTTGAGGGACCACGTCGAGCTCGCCCCGGGGCCTGCACCGCAGCTGCTGGTGTTCACGGTCACCGCGGACAAACCTGAACTGGCACAACAGCTCGCGAGGTCGATGGTGGTGACGATCGCGCAGGCGTCCTTCGCCAACCATGCGCGCGACGTCGGGCGCCAGGTCGACCAGGTGCAGGCGTCCATCACCGCCGAGCAGACGCGCAACGCCACCCTGGCCCCCGACGACCCCGTCAAGGCAGACTCGGACAAGCAGCTCACCGATCTGCGCGCGCAGCTGGCGTCACTGCAGAACGTCAGCGGCGATCAGCTTGCGATCCTGTCGACGCCGGAGCAGAATCCCGAGCCGGTATCGCCGCAACCGGTGTCGGAGGCACTCGTCGCCGCCCTCGCGACGTTGATCGTCGCGGCCGAGGCGATCGTCCTACTCCGGAGCCGCGTCGGGACCAAGCCGAGTCGCAGCTGGGCCCGAAGGGTCGCGCTGAAGTACCGGTCACGCTTCGACACCGACACCACCGACGACGGCCTCCTCTCCCCCGTGGCGGCGGCCACACTGGCGCAGAACCAACGCGACGGACGCGCCGTCGCCATTTTGCTGGGCGATAAGGCGATCGCCCCCAAACCGGTCGTTCCGCAGGACAGTCGCGGTACCGTCCCACGCCCGGTCCTGCGTCCGATGCCACTCGGCGACGAGTGGTGGCAGACCGTCGACCTCGGGCGGGTGACGGCTGCGGTGGTGATCGTCTCGGTGGCCGGTTCGGATCGCAAGACTGCCGAGCGCGCGCTTCGGCGACTCGCCGAGATCGGCGTCCCGACCTTCCTGGTGCTGCAGAGTTCGCGCCGCACGCGACGAGCGAAGGCTCCGGAGGCGGCCCCGCCGGAACCGCAGTCCACACCCAACGGCCATGCCCCGGTGCACGCCCGAGATCATGCCGACTAAGCGCGTCGCCATCGTGCAGGAGCGGCTCACCGAGGTGGCCGGTTCCGAGCAGGTGATCGAACAACTGGCCCTGCAGTGGCCAGAGGCCGAGGTGTACGCCTCGATCGCGCGGCCCGAAGGCGTGCCATCCGGGCTGTCGCGGCCGCCGCGAACCACCTACCTCGACTCGATCTACCACCGAGTGCTGAAGGAGAAGTCCTACGCACCACTGATGCCGTTGATGCCGCACGCATTCCGGAACCTGAAGTTCGGCGACGTCGACGCCGTCATCACCAGCCACCACGCCTTCGCCACACAGGCCGCGATGGCCACCGACGTCCCCGTGATCGCCTACGTCCACAGCCCAGCACGGTGGGCGTGGGATCCATCGCTGCGTGCAGGCGAGGGCGGTGGCAAGCTCGGCGAGTCGATACTCACGGCGCTGTCGGTGGTGGCCAAGCGGGGCGAGTTGAAGGCCGCTCCCCGGCTGCGCACCATCGTGGCCAATTCCACTGCGGTGGCGGCACGTATCGCCGATTGGTGGCATCGCGAATCCGTCGTGGTCCATCCGCCGGTCGACACCGAGGGCTTTACCCCCGATCCGTCCATCGAACGGGAGGACTTCTTCCTTCTCGCCGGCCGACTGGTGCCCTACAAGCGGCCCGATCTGGCGATTCGGGCTGCGGCCGCCGCGGGCATGCCGCTCGTCGTGGCGGGCGACGGCAGGTCGATGGCGGCCTGCCGGGAGGTCGCAGGGCCGAACACGACGTTTCTCGGTCGCGTGCCCCACGATCAGCTCCTCGATCTGCACCGCAGGACCCGGGCCCTGCTCATGCCCGGCATCGAGGACTTCGGCATCGTGCCGGTGGAGTCCATGGCGGCCGGAACCCCTGTCATCGCCCTCGGCGAGGGCGGCGCGCTCGACTCGGTCGTGCCGGGCGTGACGGGCGAGCACGTCCAGCCCGGCAGTGATGAGCAGATCATCGACCGCTTCGCGGCGTCGATGCGCACGTTCGATCCCGGCGAGTTCGATCCCATTGCGATTCGCCAATGGGCAGAAGGCTTCTCGCGGTTGAACTTCCGGCGTCGAATGCAGGAGGTGGTCGATGCCGCCATCTGAAACCGCACCACGATACCGGCCCACCGCCCTCGACCAGGCACTGGCCTCGGAGCGGACCGTTGCCGTCGTCGGACCGGTGGCCGACCTCGACGAAGCTCGCGTCCGCGCCAATCTCGAAGCAGCGGAGGCAAGCACGCGCGACGCCCGCATCGCGCTGGTGCCCACGACCGATGGCGGCCCGTGGCAATACCGTTCCGGCGTGGCCGAACTGGTAAGCGTGCAGCGATCGTCGTTCAACACCGACGACCTCGGCGGCCTGCTCACCGCCATCCACGGCAGGCCAGGCCCGCGCGGCCCCCTCGACGTCTTCATCTGCGGCGACTACCTCGTGGTCGACTATTCGCACGGGATGGGCGACGGCCAACTCGGTGTGATGCTGCTGTCCGTGCTGTCCGGTGACGTCGAGCCGGCACGGGCGGGTGCGATCGCCATCGGCCTGCCCCACCACGCCACGTGGGCGGCGCTGTGGCGCCACTACCGAGCGCGCCCGGCAGCCCTCAAGGACCTCGTCCGGCTGCGGCGCCGCAACAAGCACCTCGACGGCGACGGCAGCGACGTCACGGGCCACGAGATCCGCGAGGCGGATCTGGCCAAGCAGTGTCGCACCGCCTACATGGATCAGACGAAGGTCGCCGACCTGCGCAGCTGGGCGAAATCGCATGCTGGCCAGGCCAGTACGGCGTCCGTGACGGTCGCTCTGTGGATGGCCGCGCTGCGCGCCTCGGGGTTCTCGGTGGAGGATCAGGTCACGCTGCTGGTGAACTGCCGTCGGTATCTGGATCGGAGCCACGGTCTCGAACAGGGCAACTTCGCCGTGGCTCTTCCGATCAGGGTGCCACACCCCCAGACGCCCGAGGCGATGGGCGAGGCCATCCGCGGTGTCGTCGACTCCGGTTGGCCGATCGCGATTCTGGGGATGGCCGAGGTGAAGTCCCGGCTCGGCCGCGGCGGTTCGACGGCGGCATCGACGGTCGCGTCCGACCGGCTCCGGGTCGCGGTGAGCGACCTGGGGCGCCTCGGAATGTTCGAGCACACCGACTGGGTATCCGGCGGGTCCCCGCAGCTCGCGGCCTACCTCGAACCGGCGACGCCCGACGCCGTGTCACTGCTGGTGTCCGAACTCGCCGGTGGCCGCACGTTCACGGCGTCCTTCTGCGGAGGCGTAGTCGAGCCTGCGCTGATCGGGACGGCACTCGACCGCATGTGCGACGATCCCGTCGGCACTCTCCGAACCGCGTACCAGTGAGTCGATCGTGAAGCCGCTTCGACCGATCACCAGCGTCGCGATGGCAGTGCTGCTGTCGGCGAGCCTGCTGGCCTGCGGCGCGAGTGACGATGCACCGCAATCGGTCCCGACGTCTCTGGCGCCCGGCGGGCTGCTCGGGGAGCCGACGTCACTCGCCACCTATCCGGCGCTGCAGCAGGTAGCGCAGCGCGCGGTCAAGATCCGCTACCGCTCCACGTCGGGCATCGACGGCTCGGCCACCACGGTCTCGGGTGTTCTGTTCGTGCCCAAGGGAAGTCCCCCGCCTGGCGGCTGGCGGATCGCGTCGATCGGGCACCCCACCGCCGGTCTCGGCAGCGAGTGCGCCCCGTCGGCGTATCCGGGTCTGATGGGTAACGCGGGAACGATCGCACAGTTCCTGACCTACGGCTACCTCGTGGTGATGTCTGACCTTCAAGGTCTCGGCACGCCGGGTCCGTCCCAGTACCTGGAACCGATCACCGCGGCCAACAACGTCATCGATGCCGTACGCGCGGCCCGCGAAGCGGTGCCCGAGGCGTCCGACGCGTGGATCGCCTACGGCGTATCGCAAGGCGGACAAGCGGCTTGGGCCGCGAACGAGGAGGCCGAGAAGTACGGCCATGGCCTGCGCCTGATGGGCACCATCAGCATCGCCCCCGTCACCGATCTACGTCCGCTGGTGGACGCCATGGCGAACGGCACGCTCACCATCGAACAGAAGGTGATCCTGCCGATGGTGCTCAAGGGGTTGCAAATGCGGCATCCCGATCTCGACCTCGACGACTACCTACACGGTGTGATGGCCCGCAGCATCGACGTCTTCGTCGGCTGCGAGGGCAACAACTCCTCGGTGCGGGGCATCATCGCCGAGAGCGCGCCCAATTCGGACTTCACCCCGGCAAGCCCGCAGGCCGCCGATCGACTGCGACAGTGGTTCGGTGCGGAGGCGCTGCCACGTCACCGATCATCGGCCGCGATGATGGTCGGCTACGGCGACGCCGACAGGACGGTACTTCCCGAGTGGACGGCGGACGCGGTCCAGCGCGGCTGCTCTGCCGGTGACGTCATCGACGTGCAGATCGCGCCCGGCCAAGGACATGGCACCCTCGACCTCGGCAGCACCCTCATCGACTGGGTCAACGGGAGATTCGACGGAACCGTGCCTTCGGACTCTTGCCTCATCGGCTGACCCGCTCGCGCGTCGGTGACTGCCAATACCCTCGAAGCCATGCTGCACACCGTCGCGATCCGCGGCTACCGGTCGATGCGCGAGGTCGTCATCCCACTGACGGGTCTGACCCTCGTCACCGGCGCCAACGGCACGGGCAAGTCGTCGGTCTATCGGGCGATGAGACTCCTCGCCGACTGCGGTCGCGGCGAGGTGATCGGCTCACTGGCGCGCGAGGGCGGACTGGAGTCGGTGCTGTGGGCAGGTCCCGAGCAGGTCAGCGGGGCGCGGCGCACCGGGCAGACCCAGGGCACCACCCGCACCGGCCCCGTCTCGCTCGAACTCGGTTATGCCTCCGATGATTTCGGCTATCTGATCGATCTCGGTCTCCCTCAGTACGCGGGGCACCGCTCGTTGTTCGGCCGCGATCCGGAGATCAAGCGCGAGGCCGTGTTCGCGGGGCCCCGGCTGCGATCGAGCGCGACGCTGGTGAGCAGGGTCCGCGACTACGCCGAGGTCGCGTCGGAGTCCGGCCGGGGGTTCGACCAGTTGACCAAGTCGCTGCCCGCCTACCGCAGCGTCCTCGCCGAATACGCGCACCCCGGCGCACTGCCCGAGCTGGCGTCCGTTCGGGACCGGTTGCGCGACTGGCGATTCTACGACGGATTCCGGGTCGACGCCGACGCACCGGCTCGTCGGCCCCGCGTCGGCACCCGCACACCGGTGCTGTCCGACGACGGTGGCGACCTCGCCGCAGCCGTCCAGACCATCGTCGAGGCCGGGTTCGACGACCTGCCCAAGGCCGTCGCCGACGCGTTCGACGGAGCCGAGGTGTCGGTCGCCGTCCACGACGGCCTCTTCGAACTCCAGCTGCACCAGCGCGGGATGCTGCGACCCCTTCGCGCTGCCGAATTATCCGACGGGACACTGCGATTCCTGCTGTGGGGCGCCGCGCTGCTGAGCCCTAGCCCACCGTCGCTGATGGTGCTCAACGAGCCCGAGACCTCGCTGCACCCCGACCTGGTGGCGCCGCTCGCGGCGATGATCCGGGCCGCCGCGACGGGTACCCAGGTCGTGGTCGTCACCCATTCGCCGGCGATCCGTGAGCATCTCGACACCGAGGACTCCAGCGAGATCGAGCTGTACAAGGAGTGGGGCGAGACCCGGGTCACCGGCCAGACGATGCTGACCACGCCGCCGTGGGAGTGGGGCAAGCGCTGACGCGCCGACTGTTCGCATCGGCATAAGGCGCCGTTCACCGAGGTCCCGTTCAATCTGCCAGGCGGTACACAGCGAACGAGGAGTCTCGGGTGGCGAAGAGCACGTATCTGAAGGTGGCGGCAGTGGTCGGCGCGGTGGCGATGCTGCCGCTGGCCGCCTGTGGAGGCGGTGGCGAGAAGTCCACCGTCGGGGAGACCGTCACCAGGGCGGCGACCGGCGACCTCGCCAGCACCGGCGGCGCGCGTCGATTCGACGGCGACCGGGGCGAGGCGATCCGTGCGGCGGCCGGAGCGACCGGCGCGAAGAACGTCATCCTGCTGATCGGCGACGGCATGGGCGACTCGGAGATCACCCTGGCCCGAAACTACGAGAAGGGTGCGGGCGGCTTCTTCGCGGGCCTCGATGCCCTTCCGCTCACCGGGCAGTACACCACGTACGCGCTGCAGAAGAACGGCAAGCCGAACTACGTCACCGACTCGGCAGCCAGCGCGACCGGCTGGTCGACGGGCACCAAGACCTACAACGGCGCCCTCGGGATCGATATCAAGGGTGCACCGCACCGGACGATCCTCGAGCTCGCCATCGCGCAGGGACTCGCAACCGGCGACATCACCACTTCCGAGATCCAGGACGCCACCCCGGCCTCGCTGTTCTCCCACATCACCGAACGTGACTGCTACGGGCCGAAGGAGACCGCCGAGGGCTGTGCGTCCGAGGCGCTCGAGAAGGGCGGACCCGGCTCCGTCACCGAGCAGATGCTCGCCACGCGACCAGACATCACGATGGGCGGGGGTGCCGAGACCTTCGCCCAGACCGCCAACGGCGGCGACTACGAGGGCAAGACGCTGGAGGTGCAGGCCAAGGAGCGCGGTTACCAGATGGTCCGTACCGCAAGCGAATTGGACGCGACCACCAGGGCCGACCAGGACGCGCCACTGCTCGGCCTGTTCGCCGACGGCAATCTGCCGGTCAGCTGGACCGGTCCCGCCGCGGTCCGGCAGGGCTACCTGCAGCCCGCCGCCAGGTGTGCGGACAACCCCGAACGCGGCGCCGAGGTACCCGAGCTGGCGGCCATGACGAAGAAGTCGATCGAGCTGTTGTCCGGCAGCGCCAAGGGCAAGGACAAGGGTTTCTTCCTCCAGGTCGAGAGCGCCTCGATCGACAAGCGTGACCACGCCGCGGACCCGTGCGGGCAGATCGGCGAGACGGTCGCGTTCGACGAGGCGGTGCAGCAGGCCCTGGAGTTCGCGAAGAAGGACGGCAACACCCTGGTGATCGCGACGGCCGACCACGCCCACACCAGCCAGATCGCCGAGCCCTACTCGGAGGAGGATCTGAGGGGCATCGCCGAGGACACCAAGCAGCCCATCGCGCGGGTGCGGGACATCATGTACCCCGGGCTCACCCGTCTGCTGACCACTGCCGACGACGCCGACATGCTGGTCAGTTATGGCACATCGGCAGACGTGGGCATCGAGGACCAGGGCCACACCGGGACCCAACTGCGCATCGCGGCGTTCGGACCGCGCGCGGCCAACGTGGCGGCCCTGACGGATCAGACCGATCTGTTCTTCACGATGACCGACGCGCTGGGACTCAACCGGTCTTAGACGGGCGCAGCGCCCGGGTGAACACGACGTTCACCTGGCGCATCGCGACGCTGTACGGCCACCAGGCAAACCGCTTGAACGCGTACAGCGCCCGGATGTCGCTCGAGGTGTAGATCAGGTACCGGTTTCGGGCCACGCCACGAAGGATCTTGTCGGCCACCACCTCTGGCGAGACGGCGTGCCCGCTGAACAGGTCGACCCACTTGCGCACCTGCGGGTGTTCCCGGTCGACGCCGGCGATCTGGACGCTCTGCACCAGCGGCGTCTTGACCGCGCCGGGGACGACGACCGACACCCCGATACCGTGCCGCGCGAGGTCGAATCGCAACACCTCCGACAGCCCCCGCAGGCCGTACTTGCTGGCGCTGTAGGCGGCGTGCCACGGCAGCGCCACCAGGCCCGCTGCCGATGACACGTTCACGAGATGGCCGCCGTTGCCGGCGAGAACCATTGGCGGAACGAATGTTTCGATGACGTGGATGGGCCCCATCAGGTTGATGGAGACCATTGACTCCCAGTGTTCGTGAGTCAGGTGGCTGACCGTGCCCCACGCGGAGACCCCGGCGATGTTCATCACGACGTCCATGGCCGGGTGCGCACTGTGGATGTCGGCGGCGAACGCGGCCACCTCGTCGTAGTTCGAGATGTCGAGCGCGCGGTGGGCACGCACCGACGCACCCAGGGCACGCGCGTCGGCGACCGTCTCGGCAAGGCCTTCGGCGTTGCGGTCGGTGAGGAACAACTCGGCGCCGTCGGCCGCGAGCTTGAGTGCCGTCGACCGCCCGATTCCGCTGGCCGCCCCCGTCAGGAAACACCGTTTGCCCGCGTAGCTCTGCGCCATGCCCGTGACCCTACCGGCTGTCCCCCGCGGCCCTCGGCGAGGAAGTGCTCGGCGGCGACGGGGATCTCGGCTAGCTGCCGGGCAGGCTCCCGCCGCCCCACAGCGCGTTCAACCACAGCCGCTCGACGACGTCGACGGCGCGAGATGGATCGGTGCCCCGACCGACGAAGGCGCTGTCGTGCGAGAGCGTCAAGGCCGTCGTCGCGGTGAGCATGCGGACCAGTGCGGGCAGATCGTCCGAGATGGGCCGCGCACCCGAGTCCTGCCTGACGAGCCCGACGATCTTGTCGATCACCGTGTCCGAGAAGTCGTTCATGATCTCGCGGATCTGCGCGTCGGTGTTCTGCGCCAGCGTGCAGGCCTGCATGATCGGGTCGTTGTGCGCGAAGACGGCCGCGGCGCTGCCCACCATCCGTTTGGCGAACTCCGACGGCGTCTCGTCCGGCTCCCGCGGGGCGAAGTCGTGGGTGAGCTTGTCGAGCTCCTCCATCGCGTCCGCGACGATCACCGCGAGCACGGCGTACTTGGAGTCGAAGTAGAAGTAGAAGCCCGACCGGGCCACACCTGCGCGCTCGCTGATCATGCTGACCGACAGGTCCGAGAAGGCCTTGTGCTCGAGCAGGTCGCGGACGGCGGTCAGGATCGCGTCACGCTGCCGGTCGCCGCGGCTGCGGCGGCCCTCGTTGGGGACGGATTCGGCGCTCATCACCGACAACCTTTGCATCCACGACACGCCAGATCAAAACTTGACATGCGTCAAGTGTGGCCTACAGGATGGGCCTAACGAGTGAGTTCGACCACACCCGTCCTCAGCCCAGGAGCTTGACAGGAGATTGTCGATGGCGACCATCAGCACCCCCGAGTATTTGCTAGATCAGGCGAAGCGACGGTTCACCCCGTCGATCAACAACTTTCCAGGCATGGGCGCCCTCGAGCGCAAGCTGCTCAACACCGAGTTCCCGCAGACGGTTCTGGCCGAGCCTCCCGCAGGGAGCGACCTGAAACCCGTGATGGGGGACGCCGGGCTGCCGATCCTCGGCCACATGGTCGAGATGTTCCGCGGCGGCCCCGAGTACCTGATGCACCTATACAAGACCAAGGGCCCCCTCTACTACGCAGACTCGCCGGTCCTGCCCGCGGTCACCGCCCTTGGCCCCGACGCCGCGCAGGCCATCTACAGCAACCGCAACAAGGATTTCTCGCAGCAGGGCTGGACGCCGGTCATCGGACCGTTCTTCCACCGCGGGCTCATGCTCCTCGACTTCGACGAGCACATGTTCCACCGGCGGATCATGCAGGAGGCGTTCGTCCGCACCCGCCTGGTCGGCTATACCGAACAGGTCGACACCGTCGTGTCGAAGGTGATCGCCAACGACTGGGTAGCCAACGACGCCCGGTTCCTGCTGTATCCCGCGATGAAGCAGATGACCCTCGACATCGCCTCGATGGTCTTCATGGGCCACGAGCCGGGCAGCGACCACGAACTGGTGACCAAGGTCAACAACGCCTTCACCACGACGGTTCGCGCGGGCAACGCGATCATCCGCACCGGCGTGCCACCGTTCACCTGGTGGCGCGGGCTGCAGGCGCGCAAGCTGCTGGAGAACTACTTCGCGGCGCGCGTGCAGGAGCGCCGCGGCGCAGAGGGCTCGGACCTGCTGACGGTGCTCTGTCAGACCGAGGACGAGGACGGCAACAAGTTCTCCGACGCCGACATCGTCAATCACATGATCTTCCTGATGATGGCCGCGCACGACACCTCGACGTCGACGGCCACCACGATGGCGTACTACCTGGCCGAGAATCCCGAGTGGCAGGACCGCTGCCGCGACGAGTCCGACCGCCTTGGCGACGGACCGGTGGACATCGAGTCGCTCGAAAAGCTGGAGACCCTCGACCTCGTCATGAACGAGTCCATCCGGCTGGTCACGCCCGTTCAGTGGGCGATGCGCCGTACGGTCCGCGACACCGAACTGCTCGGCTACTTCCTGCCGAAGGACACCAACGTCATCGCCTACCCAGGGTTGAACCACCGGTTGCCCGAGTTCTGGACCGACCCGATGAAGTTCGATCCCGATCGGTTCGCGGAACCGCGCAGCGAGCACAAGAAGCACCGCTACGCGTTCACGCCCTTCGGCGGCGGCTCACACAAGTGCATCGGCATGATGTTCGGCCAGCTCGAGGTCAAGGTCATCATGCACCGCCTGCTGCGCAAGTATCGACTCGAGTTGGCACATCCCGGCCGCAAGGCGGAGTGGGACTACGGCGGCATGCCGGTGCCGATGGACGGGATGCCCATCGTCCTGCGCCCGCTGCGCTGAGGCGGCCTACCCCTACCGCTACGCCTCGGCCTGGGCCAGGCGGTTCGCGCAGGCCATCACGGCCCGCAGCGCGGACTGCGTGGGATCGTCGGACCAGCCCATCGCCCACTCGTCGTGCACGCCGTCGCTGCCCCTGATGAAGGTCGCCGTGCTGCCCTGCGCCTTGCGCTGATGAAATGCCCAGATCTCGACGGGCACACCCCGCTCGTGGAGCATGGCGGTCAGCGCGGCGATGGGGCCGCTGGCCGCCGCGGTGCACGTGCCGATGCGATCGCCGACGGCGATCGTCGCCTGGTAGTTGCGCGGTTGCGGGCCCAGCCGGGTGGCGGGCCGGTCGGCGTCCGTGCACTCCCACTGTCCGAGCCGCAGCGGGCCCGACGTCGGTGTGTACCTGGCGCGAAATGCATCGTTGGACATCGAAACGGCCTCCTCGCGCAGCTCCCGAGGTAGCGACCCGACGAACTGCGTGGCGAACGAGGGGGCTGCGCCAATAGCGGATGGTGTCGAAGAAGTGGAGATCATGTGCCGGTCTTCTCTGGAAAGAGGAATCGACCGACGGTGTAGCAACGACCCACAGCGAGGGGTCGGTCTGGATCAGACCCCGCTGTGGGTTGCTACTACGAGTCGCTTCGGCACGAACGCGATGCTAGACCTCGCGCCTCGCGGGCCGCAACCCTGTTACGTCGGCCCCGCTCCACTAGGGTTCATCGCCGATGACGCCCTCGAGTTCGTGGTCAGTGTGAGTTGGTGGGATGCGGCGCTGCTCTTCGTCGCCGGTATCGGCGGCGGCCTGGTCGGCAGCATCGCCGGACTCGCCTCGCTCACCACGTATCCCGCCCTGCTGCTGATCGGGCTGCCGCCCGTGGCGGCGAACGTGACCAACACCGTGGCCCTGGTGTTCAACGGCGTCGGATCGGTGTCGGCCTCGCTTCCCGAGCTGAAGGGCCAACGCGCGGTGCTGAAGCGGCTGGTGCCCGCTGGAGTGGTCGGTGGTGGGGCGGGCGCCGCGCTGCTGTTATCCATCCCCGCCGAGGGAT